>DATLXS010000223.1:0-55556 GCA_035575675.1 Gemmatimonadales bacterium | reverse complement strand
CGCGCTGCGGCCCACCGATCACCCTCGCGACTGCGTGGTTGGGCACCCGCACGCGCAACGAATCGAGTGAGCGCCAGGCGACGGGCGTGCCGCGAATCGGCTGTTGCGATGGACCGAACGCTGTCGCACTGAGCGCGAGCGTGTCCCCGAACAACACCGACGTATCCGGCGTACCGATCGCGACCGACACGGCATCGAATCCCACCCCCACGTACTCGATCGGCGCCGACACGAGCGCGGCCGGGCCACTCGACACCGTGACCGGCTGCGGGTAGGGAGAGTTCCGGAACACGGTGTCACCGGCCGTGTTCAGCAGCCGCAAGTACAGGAGCATGTCTTCCCGCGGCGACGACAGTGGGACCTTCAGCGAGAGATCGATCGAATCGGACGCCGCCGGAATCGGGATGATCGTGTCGAGCACCTCGGCGCCGGGCGGAGGACTCGCCGCGGAGAACAGCGTGATGCGCAGGCGGTCGAACGCGACAATACCCGCCGTGGGACTCTCAAATGTGGGAGCGAAGGCAAGGCGGCCCGCGAAACTTCGCGGGCCGGTTGAGTCGCGACAGTTGAGCCCCAGGAGCCCGACCGTCAGCACCCACGCGCGCCACAGCCACGGCGCCGCGCGGGCGCTGCCGCGGCTCAGCGGGCCCACTCGATCAGCGTACCGAGACGTGGACCGATGAGGGGGACGCTCGTACCGAGGCTGTTGAGCGAGCCGAACGCAAACTGCGCCTGGACGACGCCGGTGGCGTGATCGCTCAGACGGTAGCGCAGATCGGTTCCGGCCCGCACCAGGTAGCCGAGCAGCTCCATGCGCTGCGAGGGCCCCGTGAGCTCATGGCGGAACTCGAGCATCGGCGCCAGCGTCGTCTTCGGACCGAGCGGCCGCTCGAGCCGGGCGCCGAGCGCCAGGACGTTGCCGCGGGGGACTGGGAACGTACCGGGATTCGGACGGAGCCGGCGCATGTCCCACCCGTAGACCGACAGACTCGAGTTGCCGACCGGTAAACTCATGGCGGCATACGCCAGGACTCGATTGCCGATCGTACTAGTGGAGTCTCCGGTCAGGTCGTTCGCGCCGGTCGCGGTGAAGACCAGCGCACCGCGGAAATACTTTCCACCCCCGAACGGCCCCTCGATGCCCAGGCGCGCGCGAATTTCACCGCCGGGGGACATCTCTTGTCCACCCCTGACCGGCGTGTAGCTCGCGCCGTAGCGATAGCTCGCGCCCGCCCCGATCGCCCAGTTGGAGCCCATCTTGACCGCCGACGCAAATCCCGCGGACATGCCGCCGCCCGACCCGAAGCTGGGCGTCGTGAACCCCAACAGATCGGTCGCCGTCGCGCCAAAGAGCGGAATTGTCGTGTCGGGTACCGTTCTCGCGCCGGTGGGAATCGTCCCGACGATATTGAGCAAGAGCTTTCCAGGAACGACCCCGATCGTGGCGCGGATATCGGTGTCGACCAGGCCGGAGTAATCGATCGTCGTGTCGTTGCTCAGGGTGGCCGATGCGCTGACGAACGCCGTCCCCACGTCGAGTACCAGGCGGTCGCCCACTCGCTGCGTGACGACCATCGGGATCGTGAACTCGCTGATCTTTTTGAACGCCAATCCGGTGTGGAAGCTGTAGGACTCGAACGTTGCGCCGGTGCGCGCCAGGGTCGTTGCGGCCTGCCCCTGCAGCACTCCCGGAGCGACGCACAACCCGGCTGCAAGCAGGAGCGCGCGCGCGCGCGTCACGGAATCGGCAGCTTGAAGATGATCCGGATCACGCCGGACGCCGGGACGACACTCGTGATGCCCTGGCTTTCGTTCGTCGGATGGCTGGCGATGCTCGTGATCCCGGTCGCGGTCAACGCATCCGCCGGGCTCGGCGAGACGTCGGTCGTGGCCTGCTGCAGTGCGCCCACCGCTGCGGGCTCGACCGGTACCGGGACGTCCGCGGCGGTTGCGGCGACGGTCTCCACGTCACCCGGGGACGCCTGGACCGCGGGTGCGGCCTCGGCCGCTTGCTGTTGCTGCTGCGCCTGCTGAAACGAGGGATCGGCGCGCACTGCCGCGCTGAATGCCGTGGCCGCGGCGCGATAGTCGCCGCGATCGAGCGCCTCCAGTCCCTGACTATAGGCCAGGAAGGCGGCGAGGTTCTTCGGACCCTGGCGCAGGATGCGCTGCCGCTCGGCCTCCGTCAACTGAATCCCGAGCTCCGTCGCGAGACCGAACACGAGCTGCTTCTCGAGATCGAGCAGCTGTTTGAAGCTGCCGTTCGCCTGCGCGCCAGAGCGCACGCTGCCGTCCCCGCGCACCACGGTCGCCGACATCCGCACCGGTCCGTTTTCGGTAATCGTGGCGACGCCCTGCACCATCCGCTCCGCGCGCAGCAGACGCCCCACGCGCGCGGCGGTGTTCGGATCGGCGCGCCCGCTCGCGCCGAGCTTCATCTCGTCGAGCAGCGCACCGACCTGGATACGCTCCAGCAGGCGAAGGCTCCGCACCATGGCCAGATCGGTCGCCACCAGCTCGGCGAGCCCGCGAGACAGCGGCTGCAGCCCGGAGTCCCCGGCGATCGTCAACGGCAGCACGGCGACCGTGGACGGCTCGGGGGCACCTGCGGCGAGGGTCGATTCACGGGCAAGCGCCAGCTTGGCCGTTTGGGTCGCCTGCGTGCGGAGCGCGATCTGCGCCATCGCACGCAGCGCCGAGACGCCCCGAGTCTGGGGGTGCTTGGTGGCAAAGTCGGTGTAGGTGACAAACGCGAGATCGTATCGCCCGTCCTTCTCCTGACAGCCGCCGATGACCATCGGTCCCAGCGCGTCGTTCGACGCCAGCATCTGTCCTGCATTCGCGACGACGACGGCGGTGTCGCAGCGGCCTGCGCTCATCAAAGCGGCCGCGAGGCGGAAGCGGAGAGGCGCGTTTGCGGGTTGCTGTGCTGCCTGCGCTCTGAGGGTCGGGATTTCGGCAGGTGTAACCGACCGCGGTCGTAGCCCGCTCGCGCAAGCCACGACAAAACTGCTCATGCTGACGAGCAGGACCCTGCGACCAGCCAACGTCGGGGACTCCCGGACGAGAAGGGGCCTTAAGATGCCGGCGCCTCCAACCCTCGCAAGGGCAAGAGGCGAATGTGTGATTTACCGGTGCCTGACCGGAACCGCTATGACGCGCGTCACCTGCGCGCCGCCGCGCGGCGCGAATGGCCTAATAAGGAAGGCAGCACGGACTGCCCACCTGCGGAGGTTCGGGGGCCACCAGACGGTGGGGGGGGCGAAACGAGGGCGATGCCGCCGGCTCACTCTAGCTTTGCAGCATCTGACGCATCTTGCGCGCCAGGTCCTCGATTTGCTTGAGCCCGGCCAGCGTCTCCTCGTCGTATTTCTCCGGCGCGAGGAGCAGCAACTGAGTCTCGGCCAGAATCGCCGAGAGAGGGTTGGAAAGGTCGTGGCGCAGCTTCGCCATCGCCTTCAGCTCAGACATCACAACAACGATCGGTATAGGTCCCGCAGGTGGTGATCCCGCAGGTCTCGGACTGATTGCCACAAATCCTGCTCCGTGCCGGCGCAGAAGATCTCCGCGCTCGAGCGCTCCGCCTCGGTCCCCTCGGCCCCGAACAGGATGCGGCCACGCCAGACACCATCTTCGGTGCGGCGTAGGGAGAGTCGGATGTCTACGGGTTGTCCGTCAAAACGAATAGGAGGCAGGTCGTGGACGACCGTGTCGGTCGCAGCGGCTGGTGAATATCGGGCAGGTTGTGCAGGCATGCCGATCCAGGGGCTGGTTTGAAACAACATTATAAATGGCTAGGAGTTACGCAATGCCCTCCCTTCAGTCGCGAGCTCCAGCTGGCGGCTGAGCATGTCGAGGTCGAAGCCTTCCTTGCGGACCCGCAGGTCATAGTAGAAGAGGGTGAAGACGCACGTAAGCACTGGATAGATAAGCATCGAGACACAGGCTGCGAGCACTGCCAGGACCGTCTCCAGTCCGCCCATGATCCCTCCCAGCACTCCACCCACTACTCCGGCACCGACGTATACGACCACGATCAGACCGACCGAAACGACGCCCAGCCCCAGCGCCTTCCACCTGAACCCCTTCGTCAGGGCCCAGGAGCGCTTCAGTGCGTCGCCGGATGTGCCCGACTCCAACGCGGCCGCTTCGGCGGCGACGGAGTAGCCGCACGCCACGACGATCCCGGGGATGATGAGCGCCAACGTGGCGAGGACGGTCAGGATTCCGCTCATGAGGTTCGCACCGAAGATCGTGCCGAACCTGCCGCTCGCGAAGCGCATCGCGTCGCCGAACAGGGGCATCCGGCCGAGGTAGGCCTCCGAGACAACGCGCACCGTCGCGCCGGTCACGAGCACGCTCCCCACGAGCGAGAGGAGCCGGTCCAGCAGGCTCACACCGGGATTCTGCGCTGCCCCACCCGCCAAATCGAGGTAGACATCCATGGCCGTCGGGATGCCCTCGCACACCACCGCGATGCCCAGCACCAGTGCGAAGTGGCGGCGCAGAAGCACGAGCGCGCCGTCCAGGATCTCGCCGAGAGACAGGGGACGTAGCTGATAAGTCACGATTGAGCTCCCTCAGCCTGGTTGGCGTTCATCATGATGAATGGCTAGGCGTTATGCAATGGCTCACCGTTCCGGCGCGGGGATGAACGTGAGCGCGAAGAGCACGAGGCAGGCGAGCAAGATCCACCGCCGCGACTTGGGCAGGGGGCGATACGCGTCGAGCACGGGAGGGTGCCCGAACTGTCCCCGCGACAGGACGAGCACGATGATGGCCCAGGCGAACCAGCTCTTCGAGAGGTAGCCCAACAGAAGCACGAGCACCCAGAACACGCGGGCGACATATCGTTGGGCCCGCGGGAACGCCGAGTAGAGGATGTGCCCACCGTCGAGCTGGGCTATCGGCAACAGGTTGAGCATGGTGACCAGCATCCCCACCCACCCGGCGAATGCCATCGGGCTGAGCGTCACGGCGCTCCCACCGTGCGTCAGGTGTCGTAATAGAAGCGTCGCCAACGAATCACCGAGCAGCCACATCCCCCAACCCGTCGAGACCTGCAGCCCACTCGCGCCTGTCTCGGTCCCAATCTGGCTGTGCGCCAATCCGATCCAGAGGACCGGGAGGGCGATCACGAATCCGGCGAGGGGACCTGCGGCGCCGATGTCGAGCAGCTGCCGGCGGTCGTTGAGAATCGTGCGCAGGCGGATGAACGCGCCGAATGTCCCGACGCCGATCGGCATGGGCGGTCCCGGCAGGAAGTGCGGCGGCGACACGTTGACGAGGTAGCGACGGGCCGTGAGGTAGTGGCCCATTTCGTGACTGAACAGGATGGCCATGAGCGGGACCGAGAAGGCAAAGCCGCTCACGCATGCGCGCAGGAACGCCCAGTCCCAGGCGGCAGGATTGAAGATCAACCCCAGCTCCGCGGGGACGGCTCCGGCGATCACGGCGCCGGAGATCGTCGTCATGAACAGCGTGGCTGCGAACAGCAACGCGTACCGGAGCCAGGCTTCGCGCGGCTTGATGGTCGAGCGGGTGAGAACGAGGTGTCGCCCGTCTCCCTCGTGCGACCAGTAATAGCTGCCCGGCCATTGCCGCAGGGCGTCAGCGAGTGCGGGCGAAACCGGGGGCCCGGCGTGGGCCGGATCTACAAGCGCATCAACAACTTCGCGGTCGTGGAGGGGGGTCGTCCGCCACGCCAGCAGGAACCTTGTGAGGCTCACGGCCGCGTACTATACTTGAGCGTTCGCACACCGCCAAAATCCCAAGTTTCCATTTTCAACCAGGACCAATCCCCCATCCCGGGAATTTCCCCGCCCGCACGCAAACGGAGTTGAAGCACAAGTGGATATCGCCGAACTGAAGAGAAAGTCCGTCGCGGAACTACACGCGATGGCCGAGAGCCTGAACATCACCAACTACTCTGGGCTCCGCAAGCAGGACCTCATTTTCCGCATCGAGCAATCACTCCTCGATTCCGACACCGTGCTCCGCGGCGAGGGGGTGCTCGAAATCCTGCCGGAAGGCTACGGCTTCCTCCGCAGCGCCGACTGGAACTACCTGTACGGACCCGACGATATCTACGTCTCGCCGAGCCAGATCAAGCGGTTCGATCTGCGCACCGGCGACACGATCACGGGTCAGGTCCGGCCCCCGAAGGAAGGCGAGCGCTATCTCGCCCTCCTGAAGGTCGAAGTCGTCAACGGCGAAGAGCCGGAAAAAGCCAAGCACCGCGTTGCATTCGACAACCTGCGGCCGCGCTACCCCGAACAACAGCTCAAGCTCGAGCGCAAAGACGGCGACCTGTCGATGCGCGTGATGGATATTCTGTCGCCCATCGGCAAGGGCCAGCGCGGCCTCATCGTGTCGCCGCCCAAGGCCGGCAAGACCATCCTGATGCAGAAGCTCGCCAACTCGATCATCGAGAATCACCCCGAGGTCTACCTGATCGTGCTGCTCATCGACGAGCGGCCCGAAGAGGTGACCGACATGGAAGAGAACGTGAAGGGACCGAACGTCGAAGTCGTGTCCTCCACGTTCGATGAGCCGGCCGACCGCCACGTGCAGGTCGCGGACATGGTGATCGAGAAGGCGAAGCGCCTCGTGGAGCACGGCAAGGACGTCGTGATTCTGCTCGACTCGATCACGCGCCTGGGCCGCGCGCACAACGTCGTGGTGCCGCACTCGGGCAAGATTCTGTCCGGCGGTGTGGACGCCAACGCGCTCCAGAAGCCCAAGCGCTTCTTCGGCGCCGCCCGCAACATCGAAGGCGGCGGCTCCCTGACGATTCTGGCGACCGCGCTGATCGACACCGGCTCCCGCATGGACGAGGTGATCTTCGAGGAGTTCAAGGGCACCGGCAACTCCGAGGTCATCCTCGACCGGCGCATAGCCGAGCGGCGCACGTTCCCCTCGATCGACGTGCAGCGCACGAGCACCCGTAAGGAGGAATTGCTCCTTACCAAGGAAGAGCTCAACAAGGTCTACCTGCTGCGCAATTTCCTGTCCGACATGCCGCCCGTGGAGGCCATCGAGTTCCTGCTGGAGCGGCTCAAGCGTACCAAGACCAACACCGAGTTCTTCCAGACGATGTCGCAAGGGTGAAAGGCAGAATTCTCGCCGTGGACTGGGGTGAGCGCCGGATCGGCCTCGCCCTCTCCGACGAGACCCAGACGCTCGCCCAACCGCTCACCACCCTCACCCGCCGCGCCGGCAAGCGATTCCCCATGGCGCAGCTACTCGAACGGGTCGCCAAGCACAATGTTGTAGGGATCATCGTCGGCCTCCCCCTGGATGAGGCGGGGGCCGAGGGTGACGCCGCTCACGCCGCGCGGAGCCTCGCCGATGATATCAAGAGGCGCGTGGCTGAGCTGGAGGTGACCATGTGGGACGAGCGGATGACGACGGCGCGGGCACTGGCTGCCGTGCGCGAGATGGGCGGGTCGACGCGTGGCCGGAAGGAAGACGTCGACGCGATGGCTGCAGCGTTGCTGCTGCAGCACTATCTGGACGCGCGCAAGGGATCGGCGCTGTGAGGCTGTACCTTGCGCTGCTCTGCGCGCTCGCCGCCTGCAGCTCCCCGCACGCGCCCGCGTACCAGTCGACCGCGGACCGGATCATGGTCATCATTCCGCGC
This sequence comes from Gemmatimonadales bacterium, assembly GCA_035575675.1. GTDB lineage: Bacteria > Gemmatimonadota > Gemmatimonadetes > Gemmatimonadales > GWC2-71-9 > 20CM-2-65-7. Next base: position 47,914 of record DATLXS010000223.1, on the reverse strand, counting down.
GGCGCGACCTACTACCAGGCGCTCGATTCACTCGAATCGCGGGGCGTCATCGAAAGCCGCGATTGGTTCAGCCTCTACGCGCGGATCCGCGGCCTGCCGTCCAACCTGAAAAGCGGCGTCTACACTTTCGACAAGGACGAAAGCTGGAGCAGCGTGGTCAACACGCTGAAGAGCGGCCGCGGGCTCGAGGTCCGCTTCACCGTCACCGAAGGGATGATGGGATTCGAGGTCGCTGAGCGGGCGAACTCCTGGCTCGGCATCCGAAAAGACTCATTCCTCGTCGCTATGCGGGACACCTCGCTCGAGCGCGAGCTGGGCATCAAACCCACTCCGGCAGGCGTCGACGGCTACATGTATCCGACGACCTACGTCGTCCCGATGCGGATGCGCGCGCGCGACCTCGTCAAGGTCATGACGCACGAATTCATCGCGCGCTGGCAGCCGGAGTGGGACGGGCGTCTCGGCGAGCTGAACATGACGCGACACGAGATCATCACGCTCGCGTCGATCATCGAAGCCGAAGTCCGCTACCGCCCCGATCGGCCGTACGTCTCCGCGGTCTATCATAACCGGCTCCGGCGCGGGATGGCCCTGCAGGCCGACCCGACGATCGTCTACGCGCACGGCCGGCGGCTCCGGCGGGTGTGGGAGCGGCAGCTGCAGATTCACTCGCCCTACAACACCTACCTGCACACCGGGTTACCACCCGGTCCGATCACGCAGCCCAGCGACTCGAGCATCATCGCGGCGCTCTACCCTGCCCCGATCGGATATCTGTACTTCGTCGCGCAGCCTGACGGGAAACACATCTTCTCATCGACATACGCCGACCATCTGGCGGCGATTCGGGAGAGCAAGCGGCAGCGGAGAGCGGACCGAGTCAACTAGTCCCGTTCCGAATGCGCCGTGCCGATTCTTCTGGATCGGCGGCGCCCAGCACTCCCCCGATAACCGCGACACCAGCAGCACCCGCCGCGGCGATGGCGCGCGCATTCGCCGCCGTGATACCGCCAATCCCGATCACCGGCGTCCCTTCAGGAGCAAGCCGTGCGAGTGCCGCGAACCCCTCTGGCCCGAGCGGCGCGCCCGCATCGGCCTTCGTCGGCGTGGCAAAGCAGGGCCCGACGCTCCAGTAGTCAGCCGTGGCAGGCGCCCGCGCTGCCTCGTCCGGCGATCCGACGGAGATGCCGAGCACAAAGCCGGCCGGCAGATTGGGGCGCACCGCCTCGAGGGGGAGATCGTCCCAGCCGAGGTGCGCACCGGCGGCACCGGCGGCCAGTGCGATATCGACTCGGTCGTTCACGAGCACCGGAACCGGGAGCGCCGCAACCAGCGCCCGGGTCAACTCCAGAACGTCGGCCGGCGTGCCATCTTTCCAGCGGACCTGCACCATGGTGGCGCCACCGGCTACCGCCTGGCGCAGGACGCCTACGGCATCCCGCCCCTTGAGCAGAACGGGATCCGTGATCACCATCAAACGCAACTGATCGACTAGAGCCATGACCAAGATCCTGCGCGGCCTGCGTGGAGCGACCACGGCGACCGCCAACACGAGTGAAGCGATTCTCGAAGCGACCGAGGAGCTGCTCGGCGCGCTCCGCGATGCCAACGACTTCGAGCCGGGGGACGTGGAGAGCGCGATCTTCACGTCGTCGCCCGATTTGACGGCCGAATACCCTGCCCGCGCGGCGCGTCGCCTGGGTTGGACCGACGTGCCGCTGCTCGGCACGGCCGAGGTCGCCGTCCCAACGGGCCTGCCACGCTGCATTCGCGTGCTCCTCCACTTCTACACGACGAAATCACAGCGCTCACTCAAACATATGTATCTGAGAGAGGCATCCAAGCTGAGACCAGATCGGTGACGACCGTCCGACCGTCAGACCGTCCGACCGTCCGGGTTACCGCGCGCGGTGCCGAACGATGGAAGCAAGGCCACCCCTGGATCTATCGGAGCGACGTCGCCGAAGAACCCGACAAGACACCCGGCATCGTCCCCGTCACCGACCGCAAAGGCAAGTTCCTCGGCCAGGCGCTCTACTCGCCGAAGTCCGAGATCCGGCTGCGGCTGCTCACCCGCGGCAAAGAGCCCATCGATACAACGTGGTGGACGGAGCGCATTGCCGCGGCCGCCCGGCGCCGCACCGGCATCGGCGCGAGCGCCTGGCGCGTGGTGCACGCCGAAGCGGACGGCCTGCCCTCGCTCGTCATCGACCGCTACGGACCGTGGATCGTCGGGCAGCTGCTGTCGGCGGGGCTCGAGACCGCGCGCGCCGACGTCGTTGCGGGAATCACCGCCGCGCTCGCTCCAGAAGGGATTCTGTTTCGCAACGACGCCGGGGTGCGGCGCCACGAGGGGTTGCCTACGGAGGTGGTGTTGGCCTTCGGCCAAGTTCCCGAGGTTGTGGAGGTTGTGGAGGATGGCATGAAGTACCTGGCTGCTCCGTGGTCAGGGCAGAAAACCGGCGCGTTTCTCGATCAGCGCGAGAACCGGCTGCTGGTCGGGCAGCATACGCGTGCCGGCGGCCGCGCACTCGACCTCTTCACGTACCACGGCTCGTTCGCACTTCACCTCGCTCGCCATGCGAAAGAGGTGCTCGCGGTAGACCAGAGCACCGAAGCGCTGGCGCGCGGCGCCGAGAATGCGCGACTCAATGCGATCGGGAATATCGAGTGGCGGGAAGCCAACGCGTTCGATCTGTTGCGGGAGCTCGAGCGCCGGCGCGAACAGTTCGATACGATCGCGCTCGATCCACCGGCCTTCGCCAAAACGAAGGCGAGCGTCGAGCGCGCGGTCGCCGGCTACAAGGAAGTCAATCTGCGCGCCATGAAGATCCTGGCGCCGGGCGGTGTGCTGTTCACGTCGTCATGCTCCTACCACGTGAGCCGCGACATCTTCAGCGCAATGCTGGCCGATGCCGCGCGAGACTCGGGCCGCCGCATCCAGTTCCTCGCGGCGACAGGGGCGGCGTCGGATCATCCCGAATTGCTCAACGTGCCTGAGACCGGCTATTTGAAAGGCGTGCTGCTGCGTGCCGTAGTGTAGGGCGCAGCATGCTGCGCCCCTACCTGTTTCCTCAGGATCGCAGCCTCAGAATCCAATCCGCGATGGCGTTCACCACCTCGGGCACGATCGGCACGGCGGGGTCCTGGTAGGTCGGCATCTGGCCTTGCAGCGTCGTGGCGGTCGTCTGCTTCAGCACATGATTGGCCTGCGGAATCACCACCAGCTGCGCGTCGGCCTTGCCGCCATGCAGCCGGTCGGCGTCGGCGACGGTCACCTGCAGATCCTGGCCGCCCTGCAGGATCAGCACTGGTTGCCGCACCGCGCGGATCGCCGCTGGCGGGTCGAATGTCGCCAGCGACTTCATGAAGTGCCGGTTTATCGGAACGAACAGCACCGCCAGCATGGGCGGCACATCCGGCGGCGTCTCGCCGCGGAGATACTGCGCCATCGCAGTGTCGTAGCGGACCAGCGTGGCGCTATCGAACTGGCGCGCCAGCTGCTCTCGCATCACCACCCCGAGCGGCCGACCCAATCCCGACACACTGATGACGCCGCTCACGGGCGGCCCCGCGCGGGCTGCAATCAGCGCGAGCGCCGAGCCCTCGCTGTGCCCGAGCAACACCACGCGCGAGAACCGGGCATCGCGCGCTAGCGATTCGGCGGCAGCCCGTGCGTCGGCCGCGAAATCGTCCAGTGTGAGACGCGAGATGTCCACGGTGCCCTTCGTAGCTGGTAACACGCGCTTGTCGTAGCGCAGCGTCGCGATGCCCCGCTCCGCCAGGCGCCACGCCAGCTGCGCGTAGGAATTCGGCCGGATTCCCATAAGCGAATTGCCGTTGCGATCGGTGGGGCCCGAGCCCGCGATGATCACCACGACGGGCACCTTTCCCGCCGCGGCCCGCGGCACGGTGAGCGTGCCGCCCAGCTCCAGCGCCCCGCTATGGATCGTGTACGGCGACTCCACCGCAACGGCTGGCGCCGTAGTGTCGGCATGCTGTAGCGTCAGTGCGACGAGCGCGAGGCTAAGGACGGTCATCCTGCTCCCGTTTCCAGAGGATGTAGGACTGCACCACTGGAATCACGGCCACGATGAGGATCGCCGCGACGAGCAGGGGCGGGAACGCACCCTGCGGCAGAAAGACGGACGCTGCGAGGACGAAGCCTCCGACGACCATGAGCCACCCACCGGTGCGGTGCGTCTTCCGCCACACGGTGTCGCTCGAGAGCGTCCACGGCGTGCGAATCCCGATGAACCAGTTGGGCTCGACGCGCGTGAGGTAGTTGCCGAGCACGATGAAGAGCAAGCCGATGCCGATCGGCATGAACCGGTCCACCTTCACAGGATAGCCGAGACCGGTGGCTACGATCATCCCGTGGCCGATCAAAATGAAGAGGATGACGGCATTGGCGATCAGCCAGTACGTGTCGATGAACTTGGCGTAGTTCGCCCCCCGCGGGTCCAGTTTGGGCAGCACGTTGAACAATCCCGTCAACCCGATGATGACGAGAGGCATGATCACGACCGCCGTGGCCCGGCGGGAAAACCCGTCCGCCGTGCCGCCCACATTCCAGTGCGTCGCGATCGTGGGCGGGAGCTGCGGGTAGGCCCAGATCGAGACCACCACCGCCAGGGCGGCAATCACAAGACCAAACCAGCGCCTACGCATGCTTTTCTCCTTCCCCACCGAAGCGGGTCATGAAGTAGCGCACGACCTCCTGAAACACGGTCGTATTGAGCCGGTAGCGGATGAACTGTCCTTCGCGCTCGGCGGCAACCAGGTCGGCCGCCTTCAGCACGCCGAGGTGGTGCGACACCGACGCGAAGGCGATCGGGAACTGCTCGGCGATTTCCCCCGCCGTCCGATCTTTCTCGGTCAGCAGCTCGAGGATCTTGCGCCGCGTGGGGTCGGCCAGTGCCCGAAACAGTGAGTCGTCCATTGGGCGAGATATTTATACAAGTGTCTAAATATTGTCAAGCAAGTTGACTAAATCAGCCTCTAGCACAAGCTTGCACACCATGTCCGTCCCGGACAAAGCCCTGGATCGGTCCCGCGCCGTGCGTCGCGTGCTCGCGGGATTGCTCGTCGCGAACATCGCCGTGCTCGTCGCCAAGGCCGCCATTGGCATGCTGACAGGCTCGCTCGCCGTGCTCGGCGACGCCGCGCACTCATCGGTCGACGCGGCGTACAACGTGCTTGGGCTCGTTGTCGTCCGCGTTGCCGCACGCAAACCCGACGACGACCACCCCTACGGCCACGGCAAATTCGAAACACTCGGCGCGCTGGCGATTGTGGTCTTCCTGTCAGTCACCTGCTTCGAGCTGATGCGTAGCGCCATCGGTCACTTGTTGTCGGGTGGCCACGCGGTCCAGGTCGGCAACCTCGGCGTCACGCTGCTCCTCGCCACGCTCCTGACCAACATTTTCGTCGCCTGGTACGAGAACCGCCGCGGCCACGAGCTGTCGAGCGAGCTGCTCATCGCCGACGCCGCCCACACGCGCACCGATGTCTTCATCACGATCGGCGTACTGATCGGCGTGCTCTTTTCGCGACGCGGCACCGCGTGGGTTGATCCGGCCATCGCCATCGTGATCGCGCTCCTGATCGTGCGCGTGGCCTACCAGATTCTCTCGCGCGCGGTGCCCGTGCTCGTGGACGAGCGCGCGATCCCCGCGCCCACAATTCGGCAAACGGCGCAGGCCGTCGCAGGCGTGAAAGACGCATACGGCATCCGTTCCCGTGGCGGCAACGCGGGTGTGCGCTACGCCGAAGTCACGATCGCCGTCGACTCCTCCGCGAATGTCGCCGATGCGCATGCCATCGCCGATGCGGTCGAAGCGCGGCTCAAGAACGAGCTGGAGCTGGAAGAAGTCACGGTGCACGTCGAGCCATGCTGACCTCGGTCCCGTTCGAGCGCGCGAACAAGGCGATGATGCCCGTCCGACGGGCACCGCGCTCCCTCAAGCAGGAGTATCAGGAGTTCATTCTCCAGCGGCTCGAGGAGTACAAGAACACGGTCCCGCGCGCCGACCTGCTCAAGATCGGCGACGAGGCGGTGCGTGAGCTGCAGGCGAGTGCCCAGGACCAGTATCTGCTCACCGAGGTGCTGCTGCTCGAACATGTCGACCGCATCATCGCCCGCCGGCTGCGCCTGCCCTCGTTCCCCCGCTGGCGCCAAAAGCATCGCGCGCTGCGGGAAGCGCAGCGCGAGCCGACGCATTGGGGATTCGATCGCGGACATCCGATTGTGCCATGGGCGGAGCGGCTCGAGCCTGGTGACATCGTCGTCGTCCTCGGCGCGGCAGCGCTGGGCGAGGCGCTGTTTCTCGCCGCACATGATGCCGAGGTCTTCTTGCTCGATCAGGATCTTGGCGCGGTGGAGGCGGCGGAGGGCCGCGCCGTGAACGAGCAGCTCGCCGGTGCGTTCCAGGCCCTCGTCATCAATTTCGGAAGCTGGTTCCCCGACCTCGCCCCATCACTGGTGGCGATTGCCGCGGCGAGCCTGAGTCAGCTGCGGACCAAACAGCGGGCGTCCCTGATCGCCGATCTCCAGGTGCGCACCCCGTCCGGCGGGGTGCATGTGATCCTGCCGCCTGCGGCCGAGAACCGCGAAGTCATCCCGCTGGGCCCCGAGACTCTGCAGGCGCTCTACCGGGGATGGCAGGTTCAGCGGGCGGGGGGGGGCCGCTCGAAGCGGTCCGGGTTCACGGCCATCAAGCCACCGCGTCAGCTCGACACGGCGCAGCCTGCGTTGAACGTGTCTGACTGACACTTCGCCGTCCCGCATAGCAGCTAACACGTTGGCACGTCTGCACGTCGGCACGACAAGGCGCGGCAAGAGTTTTGCCTCGCCTCATGGGCATGACAACCCTTCCTCTCGTACTCGACGATGAACCGATGGGGATTATTCTGCGTGCCGGCCAGCAGATTCTGCGGCCCGCCAAGATCTGGGCCTACTGCTGGTTCCTCGATGAGGGGGAGAATGGGGATCACACCCACCGGCATCTCCCAGTCGATCCGAAAGTCTGAACATACTCGGCTACAAAACCACACCGGGGCCGGCGCTGAGCCGGCCCCGGTTGTTGCTTATGGTCTATACGCCTCTACGATGTTTGTAGGGATATCTTGAACGCGACCACCTACTGTATAGATCAAGCCGTTGAGCTCTGCGGCATGCATTCCCAGTCTCCCCGTCGGCACTGGTGATCTTGGCGTCCAGGTATCGGCGATGGGATCGTATTCATCGTTACTTCTCAAGGCATCGACGTGGTAGCCGGTGCCACCCATTGCAAAGATGCGGCCGTCGACGACAGCGGCCGTCTTTCCCCCCGCCGCGAGGTCGAGATCCTTCACGCGGGTCCATGTATTTGTGACCGGATCATACCTTTGAACCGCGGGTGTTTCCCCGTTAAAATTCGATCCGCCGATCACGTAGATGAAACCACCGGCGCCAACAGCTGCCGAGCTCATTTCCGGGAAGGGTACGTCAGCCCTTCTGGTCCATGAGTCCGTCACGGGATCATAGGCTTCCACCGCCTGACTCATCTCAAACGGGGCCGGGAGGTCGCGGTGATAACCACCGATCGCGTACAGGATGCCGTTAACGGCGGCGACCGCGAAGCCCGACCGGGCGCTCGGCATTGGCGCCTTTTCCGTCCAGCTATCGGTTGCCGGATCGTAGGCTTGCAGGGTCGCCGGCGGGGTCCCGGTGACGTCGCCACCCGCGACGGCATACAGGATCCCGTTAATGGCGGAGGCGCCAAAGGATCCGGGCTTTGGCGGCATCGGCGCCCTACTCGACCAGGTATCCGTCTCCGGATCATATGCCGCCACCGCGACACTCCCAGCAGTATCGCCGCCGATCAGGTATAGCATCCCGTTCAATGCGAACACTCCAGCAAAATCCCGGGCAGTTGGCAGCGGCGCTTTCGTCATCCAGCAGTCGTGGCAGATAACAGTGGCCGTGAACGTCGCGAAAACCAGCGGAGCGCCGGTCTCGGTGTCCACCGCGCGCACTTCTATCTTCTGCTCGCCGCTCGTGCCGAGTGTCCAGCGCTCCTGCGCGATTCCCTGCGCGTTGGTCAGCTCGGCTCCGCCGAACACGGTGCCGCCGCCGGACACCACGCGGAAATTCAGAATCTGGCCGAGCACCGGGGCACCACCATCTCGAACGACCTCGACGACCAACGGCTGCGCGAGTTCCTGACCCGCTTCGCCCTGTTGCTGATCTCCAGAGACAACCTGCAAGGCGAGTTGGCCGGGAGCAGGCGGCGTGAGGGGTCGGTCACAACTGCCGAGTGCGACCACCGCCGCGGCCATGACCGCTCGGCAAATCCAACGCTTGTCCATACCACACTCCAGATCTGGGCGTTGATCGAGGACTGCGGAGCGAGCGGGCAAGCGGCAAGAACTACGCCGATTTCTTGCATGGAGGCGTTATGACGTTTGGTGCGCGCGGTTATTGGCGATTGTTGCGCGTAACTAGCAGAACTGTTGCTGAGCCGTAAGCCTTGCGGGCCGGCATGGTCGGCCTATCTATTCAGCGTGGCTACGATCACGATTGACGGCCGTAAGCCGTGAACCTCGGCTTGTCTGGCCGCGTCGCCCTGGTGTGCGGCGGGACCCGCGGCATCGGTCGCGCGGTCGCGACGGCGCTCGAGAAAGAAGGGGCGCAGGTCGCGATCAACGGCCGCAAGAATGCGCCGTTTCCGGCCGACGTCTCCGTCCCCGAGCGAGCGACGGCCCTCGTGCAACGGGTCGCCGAGAAGTTCGGGCGTCTCGATATCCTGTTCTGTAATGCCGGTGGCCCTCCCGCCGCGCCGTTCAAGGATCAACCCGCCGAGGCCTGGCAGCAGGCGATTGAGCTGAACTTGCTCTCCACGATCCACCTCGCCCGCGCCGCCGTGCCGATCATGACCAGGGCAAAGTGGGGCCGGATCATCTGTCTCGCGTCGGTGGCCGCCTTGCAGCCGCTGCCGGGGCTCATCCTCTCCTCCACGGCGCGGGCCGGCGTGCTCGGTTTCGCCAAAGCGCTGTCGGACGAAGTCGCGATGGATGGGATCACGGTCAACAGCATCTGCCCGGGTTTTATTGCGACCGAGCGAATCGAGGAGCTCACGAGGGCTCGCCCCGAGATGATGAAGGAACGATTGGCGGAAATCCCCATGCACCGCGTCGGCACGCCGGACGAGCTCGCTGCCGCGGTGGCGTTTCTCGCGTCTGAAGGGGCCAGCTATATTACCGGCGCAGTGCTCCAGGTGGATGGCGGCTTTACACGATCGATCTTTTAACCCGCCCCTCGTCCCCCTTCCCTCGTCCCGGACTTCATGCAAGCGATTGTCAAGGAAAAACGCGCGCCCGGTTTGACCGTGAAGTCGGTGCCCAAGCCGGCTCCCGGCCCGGGCGAAGTGCTCATCGCGGTCCGTCATGCGGGCGTGTGCGGGACCGACCTGCACATCGCCGACTGGAATCCCTGGGCACAGGGGCGCATCAAACCGCCGATCGTCGTCGGTCACGAATTCGCCGGAGAGATCGAGTCGGTCGGCGACGGCGTGACGGGGCTTCGCGCCGGCCACCTCGTCACCGCCGAGGGCCACATCGTCTGCGGGCACTGTCTCCAGTGCCGCACCGGGAACAGTCACATCTGCCAGAACACGCGCATCATTGGCGTCGATCGCGACGGCGCGTTCGCGGAATACATCACGATGCCCGCGACCAACGTGCTGACCCTCGATGGGGGAACCATCCCGACCGAGGTCGGGGCGATCATGGACCCGATGGGCAATGCGTTCCACACGGTGCTGACCGGCGGGGCGGAGATTCCCGGCAGCACCGTCTTCATTGTGGGGTGCGGGCCGATCGGCTGTTTCGCGGTCGGCATCGCGCGCGCGGCCGGCGCGACGAAGGTCATCGCCTCGGACGTGAATCCGAAGCGGCTCGCGCTCGCCGCGACGATGGGCGCGCACGTCACGATCAATGCCAAGAAGGATGACGTCGTGAAGACGGTCCTCGCGGAAACGGGCGGGGAAGGTGCCGATGTGGTGTGCGAGATGTCGGGCGTGCCGTCGGCGCTGCACCAGGCGTTCGCGGCCGTACGGATGGGCGGTCGTGTGCAGCTGCTCGGGATCCCGGACGGCGAAGTGCCGATGGACCTGGCCAACGAGATCATCTTCAAGGGGATCACGGTATACGGCGTCATTGGCCGCAAGATGTACCAGACCTGGCACCAGATGCGCCGCTTTCTCATTGGCGGCCAGTTCGACCCCCGCCCCGTCATCACGCACACGTTCCTACTCGCCAAAATCGACGACGCGCTCGCCGCCATTCGCTCCGGTGACGCGGGCAAGGTCATTCTGGAGATCGCATGAGCTTCATCGCGCAGCTACAAGACGAGCTCACCGAATTCAAGAAAGAAGGCGTCTACAAGCGACTCAATTACCTCGACTCACCGCAGGACCGCCGAGTCAAGATGGAAGGACGCGGCGAAGTCGTGATCCTGTCCTCCAACAATTACCTCGGCCTGTGTGACGTCCCCGAGGTCGTGCAGGCGGGCAAGGCGGCGCTCGATCATTGGGGCGCGGGCACGGCATCGGTGCGGTTCATCTGCGGCACCTTCACCGTCCATCGCGAGCTCGAGCAGGCGCTCGCGAAGTTCGTCGGCTGCGAATCCTCACTCACCTACGTCAGCTGCTGGAACGCGAACGAGGGACTCTGCGCGACGGTCCTCGGCGAGGGCGACTGGGTGATCTCCGACCAGCTCAACCACGCCTCGATCATCGACTCGATCCGCCTCGCCAAAGCGATCACCAAGTGCCAGGCGGCGGTCTACAAGCATTCCGACATGGCCGATCTGGAGCACAAGCTCCGCGCCGCGGGAAACGCACGCCGCAAGCTGATCTTCACCGACGGCATCTTCTCGATGGAAGGAGACATCGCGAGGCTTCCCGACCTCGCCGCCCTGGCGCGGAAGTATGATGCGGTGCTGGCCGTCGACGACTCGCATGCGACCGGCGTCCTGGGGAAAGGCGGCCGGGGCACCGCCGAGCACTATGGCATGCTGGGCGAAGTCGACATCATCACCTCGACGCTGGGGAAGGCGCTGGGCGGCGCGGCCGGCGGCTTTACGGCCGGCGCGCTCGCTCTCACCGACTATCTCACGCAACGCTCTCGGCCCCAGCTCTTCAGCAATGCGCTCCCGCCCACAGTCGCCGCCAGCGCGCTCGCCTCCGTGCGCTACGTCGACGCCCATCCCGAGCTCGTCAGCCGGCTGCATCAGAACACCCGCTACTTCCGCGAGCAGCTCCTGGCGATGGGCTTCAAACCGCTGCCGGGCGAGACGCCCATCGTGCCTGTGATCCTGGGCGAGACGGCGCAGGCGATTCGGATGAGCGAGCTGCTGCTCGACGAGGGCGTGTTCGTGACGGGATTCGGTTATCCTGTTGTGCCGCAAGGACATGCGCGCGTGCGCTGCCAGCTCTCCGCGGCTCACACGCGTGACGATCTCGATTTTGCCCTTAGGGCTTTTAAGAAGGTCGGCTCCAAACTCGGATTGATCTAATGAGCGCTCTTCTTTTTTGGGCGGTGTTACAGACCGTCGGCCCGTCAGACCGTCCGGCCGCCTTTCTCGGTTTCGAACCGGGCACCGATTCGCTGCTCGCCGATTGGAAACAAGTCTCGGGCTACATGAACACCCTGGCGCAGCAGAGCCCGTACGTGCGGGTCGACACTCTGGGTCGTACGACCGAAGGCCGTCCGTTTGTGCTGGTGACGATCACTGGGCCCGCCAACCAGAACCGCCTGGCCGACATCAAGCGCGGGCAAGCCCTGCTCGCGGATCCTCGCCGGCTGACAGCCGCGGAACTCGAGGATCTGCGTGCGAAGCAGCCGGCCGTCATTCTGATCAGCAACAACATCCATTCCACCGAAGTCGCGTCGAGCCAGATGGGGATGACGCTCGCCTATCGCCTGGCGACCGATCCCGAATGGCGGCGGCTGCTGGACTCGGTGGTGGTCCTGATGATTCCGTCGATGAATCCCGACGGCCTCGACACCGTGGTGAGCTGGTACCGCCGCTATAAGGGAACGCGGTATGAAGGCGGACCCCTGCCCTGGCTCTATCACAAGTACATCGGTCACGACAACAACCGCGACTGGTTCATGCTGACGCAAGTCGAGACACGACTGGTCACGCGCATGCTGTACAAGGAATGGTTTCCCGAAATCGTCTACGACGTGCACCAGATGGGCTCCAACGGCGTGCGGCTCTTCGTCCCGCCGTTCCAGGATCCCGTCAACCCGAATCTCGATCCCGCGCTGGTGGAAGCGATGAGCCTCGTCGGGACGCAAATGGCGGCGGCGTTGTACGACGCCGGCATGACGGGCGTCGCGCACCAGCAGACGTACGACCTGTGGTGGCACGGCGGCTTCCGCTCCACACCCACCCGGCACAACATGGTCGGCATACTCACCGAAGCGGCGAGCACCAGGCTCGGCTCACCCATCACACTCTCGCTCGACTCGATTCGCCAACCGGGCCGCGGCGTCAACTATGCAGCGCCCTGGCCGGGTGGCACGTGGCATCTCGGCGATATTGTGCGCTACGAGCTGATTACGTCGCAGGCGCTGGTGCGTCTGGCGGCCCGCGACCGCATCAACGTGATCGACCGCTTCGTCAGTGTGGGGCAGCGCGCGATCGACGCCGGGCTTGCCGGCAATCCCTTTGCCTATGTGCTCCCTCCGCAGTCGAATCAACGAGATCCCGAGGCCTGGTCGGCGCTGGCGAACGTCCTCGCCGCCGGCGGTGTGGAGGTGTGGCGCGCCGCAGAGTCATTCACGGCCGACGGCCAGACCTACGGAGCCGGCTCGCTCGTCGTACCGATGGGTCAACCCTATCGCGCGCACGCGAAGGATCTGCTCGAAGCGCAGCACTACACGCCAGTCGCCGATCGCCCGCCGTACGACGTCGCCGGCTGGACGTTGCCATTTACGATGGGCGTGCGCGCCGACGTCGTGAACACGCCGTTCAAGGCAAATCTGGTGAAGGTCGACAGCGTCACCCCCACGCCCGGCCGAATCGAGGGAAGCGGCGAGATCTTTCTCCTGAAGAACCGCACCAACGCCGAGTCGCGCGCGGTAGCGGCGCTGCTGGCAGCTGGGCAGACGGTGACCGTCGTGGGCGACAGTCTCATGGTGCGCGGCCCACGCGCGCGCGCCATGCTCACTGAGCATGCCGCGCGGCACGGATTCACGGTGACTGCAGTGCGAACCGCGCCGGCCGCCGGCGCCGGCGTCACACGCCAGCGGTTACCGCGCATTGGACTGTATCAGCCCTGGACCGGCAACATCGATGAGGGGTGGACGCGCTGGTTATTCGAGCAGTATGGCATCAGCTACACGACACTACACGACGCCGATGTCAGAAAAGGAGGGTTACGCCAGCGATTTGATGTGATCGTACTGCCGGATGCGGATGGGGCTTCGATTCTGCGTGGCGTGGATTCGACTCGCATTCCATTACAGTACGCAGGTGGGATGGGGGAGGCTGGTGCTAACGCTGTTTCGGAATTTGTTCGGGGTGGTGGGACGCTCGTTTGCCTTGATGGTTCAAGTAATTTCGCGATTACACGCCTTAACCTCCCCGTGGTCAACGTTCTAGCAGGTGAGGCATCAGGCCCGCAAGTTTTGCGATTTTACGCCCCAGGCTCTATTTTCGGTGTGGTTTTGGGGGGGGTGGAGGGGCCGAGGAGCCCGGTTACCCTCGGCGTCGCCGACTCGCTCCAAGTCTACTTCGAGAATAGTGCCGCCTTCACCGTTTCGGCCCCGGCACGGGCCCTGGCGACGTATCCCCCGCAGCCGTTGCGATCGGGCTATGCCCGGTTCGAGGAGCGGCTCGCCGGGAAGGCGGCGCTGGTGGAGGCACCGGTAGGCAGCGGACGGGTGATCCTGTTCGGGTTCCGGCCCCAGTTCCGGGGTCAGACGCACGGCACCTTCAAGCTGCTCTTTAACGCGGTCCTGTTGGCGGCTCCCTAGGCGGGGCCGTGAGGAGGAGTCCCGATGAGGCGGCTGGTTCATCTCCTGGCGGGCATTGTGAGCGTGGCGGCCCTGACCGCCTCCCCCGCGGCGGCGCAACGATCTCAGAGTATCGAGTTCGGCGGGTTCGGCTCATACTGGCGCTTTGACCACCTGTACTTCCTGAAGAATTCGCCCGGAGGCGGCGCACGCATCGCGTACGCCTGGAGCGAACGCCTCTCGATCGAAGTCGCCGGCGCCTTTACCAAGACAGTGGACAGCGCCGCGGCACAGAATGTTTCGGTGTCGACGGTGAGCGCCAACATCGTGCTCAACTATCCGATGGGCGACAAGATGACGCTCTTTACCACCGGCGGATTCTCCCGACTCGTCTTCGGCCCCGATCCGCCCTACAGCTTCACCGACAACATGATCAATGGGGGCGTTGGCGCACGGGTCTTCCTGAGCCCGCATGTGTCGCTGCGGCTGGACGCGCGGGCGTACTACAACCGACAGAATCGCGATCCACTCAACCCCACACCCCGCGGTTCATGGACGGGCCAGGTTGAGGGAGACGCGGGCCTGTCGTACTACTTCATACCGCCCCAACAGGGCCGTGGCTTCGGCCGGCAGTATCAGTGGTACTGGGGCGCGCAGGGCGGCGCCTTCATTTCCAAGACCAACACGCAGCCCTATGTGTACGACCCGATCGTCGGCGGCCACTGGCTGATCACGGCGCGCCGCACAGCGCTGTACGTTGCGTACGAGCAGGCGATCTTCCTGTCCAACGCGCAGGCCGTGATCTTCGATCCCGGCTCGTCAGGCTGTTCAATTGGTAATGGCCCGTGCCGCGATGTCTCATTCGACGGCATGCGCCGGCTGATGTTCGGCGTGCTGGCCTTCCCGACCCAAAAGATCATCGAGCCGTTCGCCGGCGGCGGTTTTGCCCTCATGCAGGTGCTGAACCCGGTGGCGGACTGCCCAGGGTGCAGCAATGCCTCGTTCCAGCAGGCCGACGATCGGGTGCACGAACAATCGAGCAAGGCGTTTTTCTGGCTCATGGGAGGGTTACAGATCAATTACTCGAGCAAGCTCAACGTCTTCGCCCATTACCTTTTGACCTCGAGCGCCTCAAACTTCCTGCTCGAGAGCAACACGCACACCCTGCAGGGTGGCGTTCGGCTCAGCCTGGGGAGCGCGAAGGAAGGGATTACCGAACAGCATTAGCGGGAGACCCAGGGCGAGTCCCTGAGATAGAACCGCAGCGGCCAATCGGCCGCTTGAGTGATGCCGATGCGAGGGCCGGTGACGATGTCACCGGCCTTTGGTTTTGTCCCCTTCACGATTCGCAGCAACCCACGCTGCAACGACACACCATTCAACTTGCCCGTGATGCCCAGCGCCTTGCACAGCCGGGCGGGGCCGGTGCAGAGCGGCTCCTTGCCTCGGCGCGCGCGCATCGTGTCGAATCCGGCGATCGGCTCGAGCGCACGGATCAGCACGGCCGCCGGATAGTCAGGCGGCTCGGTCACCGCATTGAGGCACCAATGCATGCCGTAGGTGAAGTAGACGTACGCAGTCCCGGGCGGGCCGTACAGCGGCTCGGTGCGGGCGGTACGCCGGTGGCCGTAGGCGTGGCAGGCCGGGTCGTGCGGACCGACATACGCCTCGACTTCCACGATCCGCCCGGCAGTCTGGCGGCGCCGGCCGCCGACGTCGCTCACCAGGATGTGCCCCAATAGTCCACGCGCGACCTCTTCTGTAGGTCGCGCGTAGAACTTCGGCTGAACCACCGTGCCCTGCACCGCTATTCGCCTCCTGTGAGGCCGCGCTTCACCTTGGACCAGAAGGATTCTCCCCCCTCGGCCTCGGGGACCTTGGTGGGCGTTGGGGGAGGTGGTGGAGGTGGTGGAGGCGCCGGAGGTTCTGAGTGCTCCGGTGACTGATTATGCACCGGACGCGCGCTGCTGTTCGTGCTCTCGGACGACTCCGACTCGAAGCGACGCGGTCCCCGGCCCCGGCCGCCACGCCCGCCGCGGCGGCCACGCCCACCACGTTCACCGCGCTCCCCCCGCTCGCCGCGCTCGCCGTTTTCAGCGCGGCCGCGATCCCGTCCGCCGCGTGCGCTCCCACCTCCACGACCGCCGCGACTACCGCGCTCGCCCCGCTCCTCGTGCTCGCCGCGTTCTGGCGCCGATCCAACAGGCGTCGTGGAGGTGGGCGCCGGCGACGAGGGCCGCGGCGGCAACACATCGCCGCGGGGCCGGAAGTTGGGATCGACTTCGACGACACCGATCTTCGGGATCTCAGGAGGAGCGCCGCCGCTACCGGGACGGGCGCCACCGCGCGAGCCGCGCCGGAATCGTGCGCTGCGCATCGGCACTCCACCGGTTGACCCTGGCGTGCTGTAGGGCGGAGGCGGCGCCGAAGAGGTCGGCATCGGCATGTCGTCCTCTTCTTCTATGTCCGGTTTTGGAGCCTCTGCTTCCTGTGGCGCCGGCTGTTCTTCCGTGCTCATCCCTACGGCTTGCTTGATCAACCCGAACGCATCGCCGAAGAAGCCGGACTTTGCAGCCGGCGCTTCCGGCTCGTCGCTGGGTACGGGTATAGACTCGGCCGTCGCGGGCTCCGTCGCTGGCTGCTCCTCGCGATCCTGGCCGCGTCCCCGCCCGCCGCGCCCCCCCCGGCCTCCCCGGGAGCGGGGGCGAGAGGCAGCGGGCGGCTCGGTGGTCTCGCTCAGCGCCGCCAGCGTCGGCGACGCCGCCGCGCCTGCCACCTGCGGGCCGAGGGCGATTTCGTACTGCCCGTTGTCGAGCCGGGTCAAGGTGATGAGACCGCGGCGCGCCGCTTCGATGACGAATTTGCTGAACCGCGAGAACCCGGCGTCCTTCTCGTCGAAGTTCGGGTCGATCTCCTGCATCACCTGCTTCAAGCGGTCGGAGCGCATGACGTCGTTGTGCGCAGTCATCTGCTTCACGGCTTCGACAACCAGCTCCCACGGATCGCGCTTCACGTACTCGATGTCGCTCGTCTTGGTGAAGCCGGCGAGCTCATTGTAGGAGTAGTACTCGTCGCAGTTCTGAATGAGGAGATCGCTCGACGACTCGCGGATCCCCACGCCGATCACGTACTTGCCGTACTCCTTCAGCTTCAGGACCAGCGAGGAAAAGTCCGAATCTCCCGACAACAGAATGAACGTCCCGATCTCGGGCCGCGTGAAGACCAGCTCCAACGCATCGATCGCGAGCCGGATGTCGGTGGCGTTCTTCTTATTCGCCCCGTGCGCCGGCGCGAAGATGAGATCGATGGACGATTCGGAGAGTGGAACGATGTACTGCGGGTAGCGGCGCCAGTCGGCATAGGCGCGCTGCACGGCAACCTTGCCCCGGATGATCTCCGACTGAAGCAGGCGCTTCAGCTCGGTTTGGAGGTCCGAGCGAATCGCCATCGTCACGTTGTCGAAGTCGATCATCAGCGCCGCATTCGGCGCGTGGGCGGGTGGTTCTTTGTGTGCCGGACGTGGCAAATGATTGTGAGCTTGCTGCGGTGTCATAACGAATTCTGTTCCTGCCCTGGGGCCGGACAAGCGGGTAGCACGTCCCTCGAAGCGAGGGACTGTGCGACGCGTGTCTGCTGCGTCGGGCTTGTGGTAGAGGCGTGTTGCGCCGTAGTTAAGGCTGGCTGGTGCGTTGGGAGGGTCGCCGAGTCATCACGGCGCGCCGGTGCGCGCTACTAGGGCCCATTGCCGAAGTCCGCAGGCGCTGCCTGTTGGTCCGACCCCTCGCCGCTTGCACTGCCAGGCGTTTGAACGATCCAACATAAACGATTGGCACTTCAGAAGCTAGGGCTTGGGGTCAGGATCTCGGTTTTTCGTGGTCAGTCAGCACCGGCAAGAACGACACCCACGGCCCCACCTCAGCGCGGTACTGCTTGGCCATGACGCGAGCGACCTGCGCAATATGTCCCAGGTCATGCACCACCCATGCAGCCAGAAGCTGCCCGAGCGTGACAGGGCCGAGGCGCGGGTGCTCGCCTCGCAGCGCGAGCTGCGCAGGCGTCAGCTTCCAGGACTCGAGCGCGCGGAGGTTCTCCATGCGGAGCCTGGCAAACTCGTCGAGCAAGGAATCCAGCGTGCGCGTGGCATTGCGGGCACGATGGCGGAACCGATCGTATGGTTCGAAGCGGCGGTTCGCGCCCTGCGCCAGGATGATGCGCGCCCGCGGCATCCAGTCGGTTTCTTCGCCGTCGATCAGATGGCCGATGTTGTCGAAGGGGCTGAACGTATCGGGCCCCTCGGTGCCGCGCGCCCAAGGCGTGCTGACGTCGTGCAGGAGCGCGCGCAGTGTTGCGGGTGTGCGCTCGAGAACCTCGGTCGCCAGCGCGAGATCGAAGTCCACGTCAGCGCGGCCCCCCTTCGAAGTGGAACAGATGCGCAATCCGATGAATCACGGGCACGAGCAGTAGTCCCGCCACAACCAGAAAGACCATTCCCGCGTACAGGGCGAAGATCCCGGCGAACACCTTGCCGCCGTTACTGCGTAGCGGGTCCACGGGGCCCATCCCTCCCAGCAGCATCGCCGTATTCAGGAAGGCGTCGCGCCAGGCAAGGTGTTCGTAGTGCTTGTACCCCCATATCCCGGCCAGCAGGGACACGCCGACTAGTCCGGCCGCAAAAGCAACGTGAACGGCCATGCGCCGCGCGAAACGTTTGGGAGGGAGCGGCGGGGTGCGGCGGTCTTCGTACATTACGGCTACCGTCCTGGTGGTTTGGGAGGTTCGGGATCGCGCGGGGTCCGGGCCGGCTCCCACGGCTCGGGTAGGCGGGGCTTTGGTGGCTCGGGCAGCTTGACTGGGCCCGGCTCCTTCTTGATCGGCGGGAATACCATCGTGTACCTCCTGGTCAGCGACGCATTTCGGTGATTCGCGCTTGGACCAGTTTCTTGACGAGACCTATCGGTATTGGTTTCGCGAGCGGCAGCCGAACTGTCCCCTTGGACACCTCGTATCCCTTCAAGGCCGTGGCCAGCTTGCGCTGGATCGCACCCGTCATCGGAAACAGGCTGCAATGGTTCTTGAATGCCGCGTACCAGACAAGCAGTCGCCCTTCGAGCCGAAACGCCGGAATGCGGTAGCTAAAAGCATCTTCGGCACCGGACGCGACGGACCGAATGGCGGCGCGGATTTTCTTGAGGGCAGCTCGCGCCTTGGGGGGCGTTGCAGCGAAGTAGGAACGCACTTGCGACTTTGCGGTCTTCGGCATCACAGCCTCCCCACTGACAGGGCCGGCAACAGTGGAAACGTCACTTCCATCGTAGCTCCAGGGGCCAGGGCGTGCCAACGGGATTCGAGTGCCTGCCGCGAGGCGCGCACTTGAGCAAGCTGCTCATCGCTGATGGGCGTGAACGCATCGCGCTGTGCCGGCGGGAGGCTCGCGATCACCGACTCATTGAACTCGTGCGACGTCATGGGCTGGGGCAGCGCCCACTCGCGATCGAGGACCCCCACGACATGCTCGGCGACGATCGCCTGAAACGGCATCCTCCGGCTCGCGCCGGGCTGCGCAAAGGCGTCGATTTCCCACCCGGTGGCGATCAGACCAAAGAACGCCTGATCGAAGCCGAGCACACTTTCGACGACGCAATGCGTAATATCGTGCACCGGGAAGAACGGATGCTCCTTGCCCCAGGTGCGCGTCCCGTCATCGCGGACGCACGCGAGTGTGGCTGGGCCGTCGCGACCTTTCTTGAGCTGAATGAGCACAAGTCTAGGGAAGGGTTCTGTTATAAAACCAGATCGCCTGATCGAGCTCGCTCTCCGCCTGCGCGACGCCGTACACCGTCATGTGTCCCGCGCCGTACGCAAGCGCCAATAGGCCGAGCGAGAAGCCGCGTGCGACCTTGTTATTGCTGGACGCGTAGAGTACGCCCGCACCCAGAAACGCGACCCGGGCGATACGTGTCCCTTTCCGATTGCTCTCGGTGATCGATCGATACGTCTCGTAGTGCGCCCGAGCACTGTCCCCGGCCGCCGCAAACAGCTCGAGTTGGGAGTCGAGCGAGCCAGCGGGTATCTCGCTGAGGCCTTGCACGAGCTGATCCGACGACACGCGCCGCCGTACGCGCATGGCGCAGCGATCGTACGAGCAAACGGAATCCGACGTGGTCCGCGGGAACTCCCGATTGTACCACCACATCGCACGCCGCAGGTGGTCTTCCCCGCCAGTCGCGTTCCTCTGTCCCGCCCATCCGACCGCAAACGTTGCGATCGGCAGACCGATTCCCAATCCAGGCTTCCATGTTGGATGGTGACGGCCTCCATAGTAGGTGATGGTCGCAAGCATCCCCGCGATCTGGAGCCCGCCGAACACTGTGTAGCGCTTGAAGGCGGCGCGCGACGCGCGGTATTCAAGGCGAATTCGGTCGGGCGCGCGCTCGAGGACGTGCGCATTGACAACGAAGAATCCGCCGCCCACGGGCGAAGCCTGTATGCCCTGCACCACGCCGGTCGTGCCCGGCCCATGAGCGAGCCACAGGGCCCGCCGATCATAGGTGGAATCCAGCGTCTGGATTACGGCGAGGACAGGGAGAAGGAGCGTCCCAACCATAGGTCAATTGTACCCACGATTCAGCGCTACGGGAGGGCGAACGCGACGTACGCATCACTGGACTTCGACCCCAATTTACCGCCACCCGCCGCGACGACGACGAACTGCTTGCCGCCCACCGCAAACGTGCTCGGCGTGGCATAGCCGGGCGCCGGCAGCGTGGCTTCCCAAAGCAGCCGGCCCGTGTCTTTGTCGAACGCACGAAACTTGGCGTCCTGGGTCGCGGCAATGAATACCAGGCCGCCGCGTGTAACGATGGGCCCGCCGTACTGCTCTGTTCCCGTAACCGCCAGGCCGCGTGCCGTGAGCGGAGCGAATTCCCCCAACGGGATCTTCCAGCGGTACTCGCCGCTGTTCAAATCGATCGCGCTCAGCGTGCCCCACGGCGGCGTCACCGCCGGCAACCCGGTCGAGTCGCGCCAGCGCTCGTAGCCGGCGAATTCGTACGGCGCGCTGTCGACGTGTTTCGATCCCCATTCCGACGTGTCAGCCGGATCGGGGGGGTATCCGAGATACTCGAGCACCGCCCGTTTCTCCGCCGCGGGCACGCTCGCGAATGACGGCATGAACCCGCGTCCCGACTCGAGCACCTGCCGAATTCTGTCGCGTGGCAGGCGCCTGCTGATGTCGATTAACGACGGCGCGCGATCACGGCCGCGGCGATTGATACCGTGGCAGGCGGCGCACGTACCGGCGTACACTGCCGCTCCGGTGCGCGGAGCCACCGCACGAGCCGTGGAGCGGACCGATTCGCGCATCGCGGCAATCCAGGGGACGTCGCTCGCATTGACGTACAGTGTCGCGGCGTCCGGGTCCACCGCCGCGCCGCCCCACTCACCGCCGCCATCGAAGCCGGGCAACACGATGCTGCCCTCACGACTCGGCGGCGTGAAGAGCCCGTTGCGCAGCGTTCGAAAGCGTCCCAATTCCGGCTCGCTCACGTCCCGCGCACCGATCGTCTGGCGCGCGAACGGCGCGGGCTGCACCGGGAACGGCTGCGTCGGCCAGGCGTGCTCGCCCCGCAGGTCCGAGGCGGGCACCGGGCGCTCCTGGATGTCGAAGAGCGGCTTGCCGGACTGGCGGTCGAACAGAAACACGAACCCGCTCTTCGCGATCTGCGCGACGGCCGCGACACGCGCGCCACCGCGCGTGACCGTCACGAAACTCGGGGCGGTGGGAAGGTCGCGATCCCAGATATCGTGGTGCACGGTCTGGAAATGCCACAGCCGCTTGCCTGTTGCGGCCTCGAGCGCGAGCAGCGAGTTCGCGAACAGATTCGCTCCAGTCCGGGCGCCACCGTAGAAATCGGGCGTCGCGGATCCGGTCGGCACGTAGACGATCCCCCGCGCCGTATCGACACTCATGCCGCCCCAGCTGTTGGCGCCCCCCGCCGTCTGCCACGCACCGGGCGGCCAGGTGTCGTACCCGAATTCCCCGGGGTGCGGGATCGTGTGGAACGTCCAGCGAATCGCGCCGGTGCGGACGTCATAGGCGCGGACGTCGCCCGGCGCCGACCCCTCGTCCTCGCCGACACGCATGCCCTGGATCAGCAGGTCTTTGTAGATGGCACCGGGGCTCGTCGCGACGAGGTAGGCGTCGCCGATCTCGCGGGACAGTCCGGCAGCGAGGTCGACCGATCCCGAGTCGCCAAAGGCGCGAATCGGGCGGCCGGTTCGTGCGTCGAGCGCATAGAGGCGGCGGCCTGCCGTGAACAGGATCCGGCTGTCACTGCCGTCCGACCAATACACGACACCGCGATTGACGTGCATGTCGTGCTCGTGACCAAAAGGATCGAATCGCCAGAGCAACGTGCCGCGCTCGGCGCGCAGCGCGATCACCGCCAACGCAGGTGTCGTGGTGTACAGGACGCCATCGATGGCGATCGGCGTGGCCTGGATTTCAGACGCGCCGCCCCACGGTCCGTGTGCCGGCATGTCGCCGGTGTGGTAGACCCACGCCACACGCAGCTCCGCGACGTTGGTCTTGCTGATCTGATCGAGTGTGGAGTACCGCGAGTTACCCGGGTCGCCGCCCGTGACGCGCCAATCAGTGTTCGGTCCCTGGCTTGCGCATCCGGCGGCGGCGGCGGCGGCGAGCAGCAGAAGGGTGATGGTCCGCACTTACGGGTTCTTCCAGAGATCGATCGGCTTCTTTACCCCTTTCGGATGGAACGGCAGCATGATCTTGCGGCCCTGTCCCGCCGACGCGTACACGGCGTAGAGCACTTCCTGCACCACGCGCCCCGTCTCGCCGTCGGAGATCGGCGTCTCCTTGCCGCGGACGCAGCGGGCGAAGTGCCGCAGCTCCTGCGGGAAGCCGTAATTCCAGTGCTCTTCGAACACCGGGTAGGTCCAACCTTTGGTCGTGGCTGCTTTTTCGACGGCGTAGCCGAAGCCGACGTCCGAGTAGGTCGGGAGCGCGTTCCCCATCAGCATGTCGGCGTATGTCTGGCCTTTGTCGCCAAAGACCTCGATGCAGTCGTCCATGCCGCCGGGGCGATTCCAGCTACTCTCGATCATTCCGACGGCGCCGTTCTCGAATTCCACGATCGTGATCGCCTCATCCTCGCCCTGCGTCCGATCGCGATGCACCTGCGTCGCCATGTGCGAGTAGACGCTTTTGACATTGGGCTTGCCGAGGAACCACCAGCAGAACGCGATGCCGTGGCAGCCGAGGTCCATCACCGCGCCACCGCCCGACTGTTCGACGTCCCAAAACCAGTCGGAGTGCGGGCCGGAGTGCTTCTCGCCTTGTTTCACGAGGTGCACGCGGCCGAACGCGCCCTCGTCGGCCATCTGTTTTGCCTTCAGATATTTCGGCGCGAAGAACAGCTCCTCCGCGTACAGCAGGAGCACCCCGGCCCGCCGGCACGCGTCGATCATGGCGTCGGCCTCTTCGAGCGTGATGCAGAGCGGCTTTTCGCACACGACATGCTTGCCGGCGTTCGCGGCGTCGATCGTAATCTGCGCGTGCAGCCGGTTGGGAGCCGTGACCGAGATCAGCTCGACGTCTGGGTTGCGCAACAGGTCGTGGTAGTCGGTATATGCGTGCGGGACGCCGTGCCGCTTCGCGAACTCGGCCGCGTGTCCGTTGGTCGGTGAGGCCACGGCGACGATCTCAGCGTCTTCCGGGACCGCCTTCACTGCCGCAGCGATGCAATCCGCCTGAAAGCGGGAGCCGACGATGCCGACTTTGACTTTGGACATGCGCTATTCTACTTCACCGCGAAGGATCCCACACGGCGACACCAACGCGTGTGTCTGCGGTACCGTAGTAGAGGAACCAACGGCCCTTGAAGGGCACGAGTCCCTCCACGAACGTGGTCCCCGCAGTGTACTGCCCGGTGCGCTCGTAGCTCTCGGTCGGCTTGATGAAGGCTGTGTCCGACCGCGCTATCAGCTTCGCCGGATCATGCGCATCAAACAGGGCCTGGCCCGCGGAATAGGTGTGGGAGGGAAGGCTGCCCGCGTTGTACAACACCAGGATCCCCGCCGGCGTGAGGAGCGCGGGCGGGCCCGCCTCGACCAGCCAGGAATCGAAGAAGCCAGGGCGCGCAGACAGGACTTTGACCGCTCCGCCGCGCGAGTCCTCCAGGGGCGTCCAGTCCAGCAGGTTCTCGGACGTCGCGATCCGCAGATCGGGGACGCCGAAGTACATCCAATACTTGCCGTTCACCCGCGTGGCGATCACGCGATCGCCTTCGATCCGGCTCAGAATCGCCCCCGACTTGGACTCCGTCCGCATATACAGGCCGCCGACACGCGCGAATGCCGGTCCGTGCTTGGTCCACGAAATCAGGTCGCGCGACGTGGCGACCGCGAGCCGCGGCACGTCACGGTTCCACTGCGTGTAGGTGAGGACGTAAGTGCCATCGTCCGATTCCACGATGCGCGGGTCTTCCACACCCCCCGGCCACTCGTACTGCCGCTGCGCGTCAGTGTCGGGATTCAGCACCGGTGTCTCGCGCCGCGCGAAATGGAGGCCGTCGCTGCTCTCCGCCAGACCAAGGCGCGAGGTATGCCCGCCGATCTGCTGCGTGCCGCTCGCGTCCTCCGCGCGGTAGAGCAAGAAGACGTTCCCGTCTTTCACGACCGCCGCCGGATTGAACGTGGCGTAGGCTTCCCACACGACGGCGGGATTCGGCGTGATCACCGGGTTGATCTGGGGCGGCTTGGTAAACGGTCCGAACATCCACGCCTGCAGCAGAGCAAGGCTCGCTCTCACAAGGTAGGCGCTCCCGCTCGGCGACCGGACAGAAATCCCGCCACGGCGACGGCGAGTAGCAATATCCAGGAAACGATGGGGACAGCGACATAGACACGAGCGCCCTGCGACTGCGGGGGATTGAGCACGGCGAGCGTGTAGATCGCCAGCGCAGCCATCGTGATAATGAGGATCACCACGTCGAGGGCGGCCCGCGTAGCGGCCGACCAGCGCCCGGAGAATCCTGCCGCCAGCGCGAAACCAAAGAAGGGCGCGAACACCCACCCGGACATCAGCACCATCAGCAACCGCTGGTTGTTGTTGCGCCCGGCGTACAGCGTCAACGCCACCGAGCCCACCGCGCCGACGATTGCCGCGACTCGCGCAACCGCGCGCAGACGGTTGCTCACTTCGGCGTGACTCCAGGCACCGGAGTGGCCAGGGACCTGAGGACCTCGGCGGTGACGTTACGGCCGCCGCGCAGGTTGGTCACGATGGTGGCGATCGTCCAGATCGGTCCCCAGGGGATGCCCCACCAGCCGAGCACCAACGAGCAGAGCGTGAACAGCAACCCCTTGGTGACGGCATTGTCCTCCGCGCGAATGAAGTAGATGTCCGAGCCGCGCTTGAAGGAGACGACGACCACCGAAATGCAGTATTGGTAAATGACGAAGCGCCCGCCCGCGGCGACCTCACCTTTGAGCTGGTCGGGGCTCATGTTGTCGATGCCGATGATTCTCACCGTGCCTCCCGGAGGCTCATACCTCTCCGATGTTCACTGGACTCCAAGGACGCGCAACGCCAGCCCCGCCAGCACGCCCCCCAGCAGCGGTCCGACGACCGGGATCGTCGCGTAATTCCAGTCGGAGGACGCCTTGCCGGCCACCGGCAGCAGGGCGTGCGCGATGCGCGGACCCAGGTCGCGCGCCGGATTGATCGCGTAGCCGGTCGTGCCGCCGAGCGAGAGCCCGATGCCCCAGACCAGGCTGCCGACGAGATACGCGCCGAGGCCGGGCGCCGGTCCTGTGGCGCCGACGGCCTTCGAAAAGATCGCGCCAACGACGAAGACGAGCACAAACGTGCCGATCACTTCACTCAGCAGATTCGGGATGCGCTGCCGAATGGCGGGGGCGGTACAGAAGCAGGCGCGCTTGATTGCGCCATCCGGAGTCTCCTTCCAGTGCGGCAGGTAGTGGAGCCACACCAGGGAAGCACCGACGATCGCGCCGAGAAGCTGGGCGACCACGTAGGGGGCGAACTTCGAGAAGTCGCCGGCCCGCGCGGCAAACCCCAGCGTCACGGCGGGATTCAGATGCGCATCGCTCGAGCCGCAGGCGATCGCGGTAAAAACCCCGGCCATCACCGCGAACGCCCACCCGGCGGTGATGACGATCCATCCACTGCCCTCGGCCTTGGACCGCTTGAGGAGCACGCCGGCGACGACCCCATTCCCGAGCAGAATCAGAACCATCGTGCCGAGGAATTCACCCAGCAGTGGAGATGTCATGGAGCCTCGAGTGAGGGACGTGGCCGCGCCAGCAGACGTTCTGCAAAGTCCACGCGCTCCTGCAGCTCCGCCAGCTCCGTCGCCTGATCCGAGAGCGTGCTCTGCGCCTCCTGCAGGGCGGTGGCGTATTGATCCAGCTGCAGCTTGAGCTCGGCGAGCTCCCGGGTGGAGGCGCCGCGCCCAGCGACCGCCTTGGCGATCTCGGAGATTGCCCCGACCGCCATCCCCGCGAGGACGATGATGAACAAGCCCATCAAGAACGACACAGTGCCTCCCTGATCAGCGACAGAGCCGGAACGCCCCGATTCGCGTCGAGTAGGTCGTGGCACCCTGCTTCAGGTAATCGCCTACGTACCAAATCGTGCAGTCATCCGTGGGATCGATCGCCGTCTGGCTGTAGTCCTCCCACCGCAGCGTGTTGACCTGGGGAGCCTCGCCTTCGGCGAGCACCGCCTCGTGCAGCGTGAGGACCCCGAGCGGGTCGCCAGCCAGTCGCCCGGCAAATCGCTGTCCCGCAAAATTGGGCGTACCGCCGAACGAGTAGCCGATGCCGATGTTCCCCTGACCGTCAATGGCCGGGCTCCCCATCCAGCGATAATAGCGGTCGGGAGCATATGTCCCCTGTTGCCGCAGCTGAAGCGTGCGTTCCGCCGTAACGCTGAACTCGTACCAGCGCACGCCACCACCGAAGACGGCCGTGTTCACCGAATGCACCGCGACGATCGACTCGCGGCCGTTGACGTTGCGGTAGACCACCCGCGCCATGAGCTTGTCGCCTTGCGCGTCGAGATGCTGGTCGGTGCCGGGCTGGCGCACACATGTCGTGAGCTGGCCATCGCACAGGTAATGGTATGGTGCGACGGCGATCTTTTGCGGACCGGTCAGCCTCGTGTTGGCGGGGTCATTCCAGTCTACCCCAAAGCGCCAGGCATAGATGCCGTCGTCTTCGAAGTCGCCGCGCAGCTGCGTGCCCCCGGCGGCAAGGACGACGTTGGGCGCACCGGCCGGCGGCAGCGCTTGCCCATCGAGATCGACGTTGTTCAGAAAGTTCACGCTGTCCACGATCATGCACTGCTCGGCAGCGGGTTGTCCGAGCAGCATGCGGCGCCGATCCACGGCACAGGTGTGCTTCTGGATGACCTCGTCGCCGGTGCTGGTCGGCACGTAATACCCGTCCGGCCAGACGGCTGGGCGCGGGTAGTCGGGGAAGAGTGGCCGCAAGAATTCGTAGCGGTAATAGGCGCCGAGCGGATCGGGGCTGCTGCTCACCGCATAGCACATGGAATACGGGCCCTTCTCCTCGGGCGGGCGCGGCGGGCGGGCGCGTGGCGTCGTATCGGGCGGTCCCGGCGGCACCACGGGCGGCACGAAGAGCGGCGCCGCGGGGCCGGGTTGGTCTGGTATGCCGGGAGGACTGAGCCAGGCGCGGTCGCGCGCGTGCCACAGCGCCGGCTGATCCGGGCGCTCCTTACTGCGCGTGAAAACCGGCATCACAATGAGCCAGCGGTCGGCCAGCTGATCGTAGCGCACGACGGCGTCGCCGTTGTTGTGCGCTTCGCACGCCCCGCTGAAGCCCTGGAACAGTGTGTTGGTCGCAACGGGACCGTAGACGATTTCGCCATTCTTCCGGAAGATCGCCATGCGGGTGTTGACGATCTGGAAGACGTAGTCGCGGCCCACCGCGAGCGAGTTGTCGGACGGGTTCCGCACTTCCCAGCGACCCTGCGGTCCCTGCAGCCCGACGCCCAGGCCGTCGAAGCTCGCGACGAGCCGCGCCGGAGCCCTCGTACCCTGTGCCGTCTGTTCGATGGAAGTGCTGGGTGACACCGCAGGCTGGGGTGATCGGGTGCTGCACGCGATCAACGTGATCGCGCTGAGCACCGCGAGGCGCGAGGTAGGCATCGGGCTAGATGATAACCGAAATCGCGGTGATGGCGACTGCAACGAGCAGCGGGAATCACTTGTCCAAAGTTTGGCGATCCCGCGCCTGCGTCAAGAGTCGCTCGGCAAAGTCGACGCGTTCGTTGAGCTCCGCCAGCTGGGCAGCCTGACGCGCGAGTGTGGCCTGCGCCTCTTCCAGCGCATCGGCCTGCGCAGCGAGCTGCTGTTGAATGCTGGCAGATTCGCTGCTCTGGTCACCCGCCGTGAGGCGCTGCGCCGCAAACGCGAACGCCAGCGCCAGCGTGACGTGAATGCCGGCGTGCCAGCCCTCTCCGGCGGCAATCGCGAAACCGGCGCCGGCGACGTTGAATACGCTCGCCACGATGGCGAGACGGCGCCACATCACAATGGTCACGTGTGTGCTCCGGCGGAGGGTACAGGCACTACGGGACGCGGTGTTGCGGGATTCAACGAAATGCCCGCAAACTAGGACCATGGAAGATCGAGGCGTTACCCGCCGCAGCTTCGTACAACAGTCCGCACTGGCAGCGGTCACGACGCTCCCCCTCGCCACGACGCCCGCCGAGTCCGCCTCGGCCAACCTCAAGATCGTCTGTGTCGGCGCGCATCCCGACGATCCCGAGTCTGGGTGTGGCGGCACCCTGGCGCGCTATGCGGCGCTGGGCCATGCCGTGACGATCGTCTATCTCACCAGAGGCGAGCGCGGTATCGACGGGAAGTCGCTGGACGAAGCGGCGCGGATTCGCAGCGCGGAATGTGAAGCCGCGTGTCGCATCATCGGTGCGAAGCCCGCCTTCTTTGGCCAGATCGACGGCGCGACCGAAGTCACGCGGGCGCAGGTGGACGCCATGCAGCGACTGCTCGCTGCGCAGGCGCCCGACGTGCTGCTCACGCACTGGCCGGTGGACACGCACATGGATCATCAGGTCGCCAGCATCCTCACGATTCGCGCCTGGATGGCGGGAGGCTCGCGCTCTCCGCTCCTCTACTTCTTCGAGGTCAACACCGGCAGTCAGACGGAAGGGTTTTTTCCCAACACCTACGTCGACGTCTCGCCGGTGCTGGACCAGAAGAAACGGGCCCTCTTCGCGCACGTCAGTCAGGACGGCCAGGGGATTTGGCGCGAGCATCATGAGGTGATGGCAGCCTGGCGCGGCCGGGAGGTCGGCGTCGCCGCGGCGGAGGCGTTCGTACATCTCAATCGCGATCAAACCAGCAACCTGCCCGGGCTATGAAGAAATCCATCGGCGACAACATGATCCCGAAGGAGTGGGGATTCGAACGCGGCCTCGAGCTCGTGCGGCGCGCCGGGTTCGACGGCATCGAGCTGTGGCTGGGGGATGTCCCCTGGTTTCAGATGACCACCACCGATGCGCAGGTGCGGGAGCTGCGGCGTAAAGTCGAAAGCGCGGGTCTCGTTGTCTCCAACGTCTCGACGGGATTGCACTGGGCGACCCCGCTGTCTGCGCGCGATCCCGGCGTCCGGGCCCAGGCCGCGCGCATCGTGGAACGCCAAATCGAGACCGCAGGACTGCTCGGTACGGATGCGATCCTGGTCGTCGCCGGGCTGGTAACGGAGGAAGTGCCCTACAACGAGGTCTATCAGCGCTGCGTCGATGCCCTGAAGCCGCTGGGTGAGAAAGCCGCCCGCGCGGGCGTCAAACTCGGATGCGAGAACTGCAACTCCGAGCACCGCTTCCTCATCAGCCCGCGGGAGTTCTGGCAGTTCCTGAACGACGTGAACAGTCCCGCGGTCGGCATTCACCTCGACGTCGGCAACATCCACGACACGGGATTTGCCGAGCAGTGGATCGAGATCCACGGGCCGCGGATCACGCGCATTCATTTGAAGGACGTGCTGAAGCACCGCGGCCGCAGCGGCGATCAGAGCGTCTATACGAATCTGTTCCTGGGTGACAACAACTGGCCCGCGATCCGCGCCGCCATGACCAAGGTGGGGTATGACGGCTGGCTCATCGCGGAGATGGAGGCGCGCTACCGGTACGCGCGGGATCAGCAGTTCTTCGACACCGCGCAGGCGATGGATCGGTTGATCTCCGGGAAGCTCTGAGATGGTCATGGGCCGGCGGGAGTTCCTGAGCTGCGCCGCGGGCGCGCTGGCGGTCGCCGTACCCAACCGTCGCTGCGCGAGCCACAGCGCCGCGGCCGTCGTCCTGCTCGACCTGGCGGAACACTGTTCGTTGCGCGAGTCGATGGCGGGATACGCGCTCGCGTCAGCCGGCCTCGCTTCGCACCGCCCGGTGGTGATTGTTCCGGCGGCGGTCGCAATCCCACCCGCGGCGATGCACCAGATCACGGAGTGCCTGCGCGCGGGCGGGACGGTCCTCCTCGAGTCGGGCGCGGGGTTCGCCGGCGAGTCGCGCTTTCGCGCCCATCGCGACGCGGTGCAGAACGGTTTGCAACTACGGATCGAGCGCCCTCGCCGCAAGTCGCGGGACATCCCGTACATCGACTACGTGTGGCCGTACGCGACCAAGATTCGCGATTTCAGCCGCGTGGTCCCGTTGCCTGCGCAACCAGGAGAGATCATTGCACGAGCCGATGGTCACCCGGTGGCCCTGACGCGACGGGTCGAACGCGGCACCCTCATCTACCTCGGCTCACCCCTCGGCCCGGCGCTGTGGGCGGGAGACGCCGAAGCTCGGCAATGGTTGGCGCGGTTGTTCTCGCTGTAGCCCTCGCGACGCAAGGCACCAGTCATCGCACGCTGCTGTGGGGCGGCGATGCCGAGGGCGGCGCGCCATTCGTGGAGGCCGACCCGCGGGATCCGTCGCGGGTGCGCGGGTTCGACGTCGAGGTCGCTGAGCGCATCGCGCGCGGACTGGGCGGCGACAGAAGCGCGCAGTTTCTCCAGGTCCAATGGTCGAACATCGACCAGTCGGTCGAGCGCGGCGACTTCACGCTCGGGCTCTCCGGTGTCGAGGACACCCCGGCGCGGCGGGCGCGCCATGCCGTCACCCTGCCCTACTTTGAATTCCGCGAGGTGCTCGCCGTGCGACCGGCAGACGCCGGCAAGATCCACGGTCTCGCCGATCTGCGGGGCCGCCGGGTCGCGACCCTTGGCTCCACGATCGCCTACGACATGCTGATGCAGGCGCGCGATTCGACGGGTGTGCTTCCCATTTCCTACGACGACGACGTGCATCCCTACGGCGATCTGGTCACGGGCCGAATCGATGCGGTGCTGCTCGATCATATCATCGCGCAGCGCGCGTTGCGCCGCCGCGGCGGGTCCGGCTTCGTCATCCTCGACCAGCCGGTGGCCATCGGCCATTACGTGGGCGTGCTCGCACAAGCCAACGCGACGCTGCGCGATTCCATTGACGCCGTGTTGCGCGAGGCGATGCGCGACGGATCGCTCGAGCAGATCTTCCGCCGCTGGAACGTATGGGACGAGACGCAGCGCCCGTTCTTCGAGCGCGTGTTGCATACGAACGAGAGGGCAAGCGGAGGGCCGACGACACCGTCCGTCCAGGCCCTCGCGTATCTCCCGTCACTCGCGCGCGCCGCGGTCGTGACGCTCCTCGTGTCGGTGCTGTCGATGGCGCTCGCGGTCGTCGTCGGGCTCGCGCTGGCATCAGGCCGCGTGTACGGATCGACGGTCGTGCGGGTCGCAACCACCAGCTACATCGAGATCATCCGCGGGACGCCGCTGCTGTTGCAGCTGTTCGTCATCTACTACGGCTTGGCGGGCGTCGTGCGGTTGCCCGCGTTTCTGGCCGCGGTGCTGGCGCTCGGCCTGAACTACGCGGCCTACGAGGCCGAGATCTATCGGGGGGCGCTCGAGGCCGTCCCGCGCATCCAGCTCGAGGCCGCTCGCACGCTCGGCCTGTCGGAGCTGCAGATCCTGCGCCTGGTGCGTGGACCGCAGGCGCTGCGCTACGCACTGGCGCCGATGACCAACGACTTCGTGGCGCTCCTCAAGGATTCGGCCCTCGTCTCGGTCATCACCGTCGTCGAGCTGACGAAGGAGACCGCGATCTACGCGACCAACGTCGGGAGCTGGGTCGTCCCCGGCGCGCTGTGCGCCGTCGTGTATCTCGCGATGTCGCTGCCGCTGTCACGCCTGGCGCGGCGCCTCGAGCGACGCTGGAAGACGCCGTGAGCGCCCTCCTCGTCATCGACCGGCTGCGCGTTCGCTACGACACGCGCGACGTGCTGCGAGCCCTCTCGCTCGAAGTCGCGCGCGGTGAGATGGTGGCGCTCATGGGTCCGTCAGGTGTCGGCAAGACGACGGCGCTCCGGGCCGTCGCCGCGCTCCAACCGTTCGATGAGGGGCAGATCGTCGTCGATGGGTTCGCGCTGGTACCTGGACCGGTGCCGCCCGAGTCGCGCCTGGTGTTCCTGCGCCGGCGCGTCGGACTCGTGTTCCAGGCACATGCGCTGTTCGAGCACCTCACCGCGCTCGACAACGTCACTCTGGCGCTGCGGCATGTGCTAGGCCAGCCCCGAGTCGCGGCGGAAACGACCGCCTCCAGACTGCTGTCCGAGCTCGATGTCGGCACGCGCGGGGGCGCGTGGCCGCGTCAACTCTCCGGCGGCGAGGCGCAGCGGGTGTCGATCGCGCGCGCCCTGGCGCCCGATCCCGCGTTGCTGCTCATGGATGAGCCGACGGCGGCGCTCGATCCGGCGCGCCGCACCGCGCTTGGGGCCACGTTACGCCGGCTGTGCGAACAGGGGCGCGGCCTGCTCGTCTCGACGCACGACGCCGAGTTCGCGCGAGCTCATGCCGATCGCGTGGTCAGCCTGACGGCCGCCCGACCGTCGTAAACCGCATATCCCCAATGGCGCTGGGACGGCAGCCTCGGCCCGCGCCACCCCGCAGCCCGGAGTTGCCCGGCGATCAGAATATTCATCAGGCCATGTCCCACGAGCACCACGGCGCCACCGGTCTCGGCGTGCTCGCACAGGGTCGCGGCGGCGCTCGCCGCACGCGCTCGCGCGGCGCGAAAGCTCTCGACGCCATCCGCCCATCCGGCGAACCACGCCACTCGCGCGAGACCAGCCCACACCTTCGCGGGGAGGCGCACGGCGGAGCGGATCGCCACCGGCAAGTCGGCCTCGCGAAATCGCGCATCGATCAGCGGCTCGGCCGCCGGCGCGAGGAGACGCGCCGACTCCAGCGACCGGCGCAGCGGACTCACGACGAGAGCAGCTGCCGTAGCGATGAGCCGCTCGAGCTCGCCACCGGGAGGGGGGCGATACGACGTGTCGAGCGGAGCCGCGTCCTCGCCACGCCGCCATTCCCTGAGGGCGTACCCCGGAATCAGTGTCAGAAAGGACCAGGCAATTCTGCCGTGGCGCACGAGCACGATGGTTTTCACTGCCGGCGGTTTCGCGTTCTCAGCCCGAGCCACCCGAGCAGGACGGCGGGGGCCATCACGACGAGCGACTCCAGAATGAGCTGGCTCGCGACGGTGCCGTTCGCGCGGCCCAGTGGCGTCCAGGGAAAGCGGAATCGGTGCGCGGAAAACGGCTCGAAGAACGCGACGCCCAGCGAGTAGGTCGAGAGGGCATCGAGGCAGCTATGCGAGAGCAGCGCGAGGAGGAGTACGAACCCGGCCCGCCGCTCCCTCCGAAACCAGACGGCTGTGATGACTACGGCGGCGACAAGCGCGAACGCGAGCGAATGCGTGATGGCGCGATGGGCGAACGGCGACGTATCGGCGAGTTGCAGCGGCGACCAGAGCACGTCGATATCCGGCAGCGCCGCGCAGGCCGCAGCCGCCACGCACACCCGCGTGGTGGGCGGCCTCCGCTGAGCCCAGGCACCGATCGCGAAGCCAACCGCGGCATGGGAGATCGGCGTCGGCACGTCTGCTCAGAAGCTCGCGTGTCCGGCCGTGACGACTCGGAGCACGGACTGTTGGCTGAAACGCCGCTTGTACTCGGCGATAATGGCGACGATCGCCGAGTCTGCGCCGGCCGACCGCGCCGGGTGCACGACTTCAAGCACGAAGCTGGGTTCGCGCCCCGAGCCCTCCGCCGGCCAGAATGTGAAGCCGGCGGGGAGTCGGGCGCTCACGACGTCTTTCACGAAGACCGCCCAGACAGAATCGCTGACGCCCAGGGTGTCCCCAATGTTGCGGCCGAAATAGAGCCGCTCCGTCACGATCGATTGCGACCTGCTGGACTGGATCGCCGGCGCACAGCCGCACAGCAGGACGAGCAGTAGGACCGTGCGCATTTCGCTTATGAAGGGGCGGCAACGAAGTGGGGGTTTTCGATGAGCCCCACGAGATTCCCAAATGGATCCACCACTGTCGCGACGCGAATGCCTTCTCCGACATCCCGAATGGGCGACTTGAGCGCCGCACCCGCGCGCGTAAAATGCGCAACCGCCTCCTCGGCATTCTTCACACCCCAGTACGCGACGCTCCCACCCGGCCCGGGTTTCACGCCTTTCGTATCGGGATCGAGCCCGAGCTCAAAGCCGCCAATGTTGAAGCCGACGTAGAACGGCTCGTCGAAGTACGGCTGCACACCGAAGGCCGAGCTGTACCAGGCCTTGGCGCGCTGCAGGTCGGGAACGTGATAGATCACCGTGCGCAAGCCAAGGACCATCGCTCGCTCCGGTCTAGAGTTATGGCGGCGTCTCCGCTCGAGCGATGACGACGAAGCTATAGCTGCCCGAGCCGACGTCCACGACGACGTCTGGACCTCGTTGGCGGGCGGCACGCACTCCCTCGCGTGCGTTGAGCCCGGCCCCACCCTCCCGCACATCGGCGAGGCGCGCGTCCCACAGCGTGACCTCCGCGGACGTGTTCGGCGGAATGGTGACGTCGAGGGCGAATCGCGGTCCATCGAGTCGCCACGCGGACGTGAGCGTACCGTAACGCGTCTCGAGGGACGCGCTCGCGCTCGTCAGGCCCGCTCCCGGTCGCGGCGCGATGCGTGCCCGCCGGTATCCGGGGACTGCCGGATCGACGTCGATCCCCCCGATGTTCTGATACATCCAGTCGCCGACGGCGCCGAAGGCATAGTGGTTGAACGAATTCATCCCGGGATCTTCGAACGAGCTGTCCGGTCGAATGCCGTCCCACCGCTCCCACATCGTCGTCGCCCCGCGGGTGATCGGGTAGAGCCACGACGGATAGCTCCGCTGGGCGAGCAACGCGAACGCATCTGTCATGTGCCCAGTCGCCCCCAGCACGTGCAGGAGATAGGGGGTGCCGAGAAAACCGGTCGTGAGATGGTGCTCCCGCGCCGCCACGTCTTGTGCGAGACGCCCGGCGGCCGCCGGCACGAGTGAATCCGGCAGGAGGTCGAACGCGATCGCCAACGCGTAGGCCGTCTGGGTGTTCTCGCCCACCCTGCCCGTGCCGGAGACGAACTCGCGATCGAACGATTCACGGATCGCCCGAAAGAGCGCTCGATACGACGCCGCGTCGTCGGTGCGCCCGAGCACCGCCGCCGTGCGCGACACCAGATCAGTGGAGTGAGCCAGAAATGCCGTCGCGATCAGGTCCGTCCCCGTCGTCGCGCCCGGATATGACGGATCGTCGCTGTGGAGCGCGAGCCAGTCCCCGAACTGCCAGCCCGGTCTCCAGATCAGGCCCGTACCGGCTCGGCGGTGCGCGTAATCCACCCACGCACGCATGCTCGGATACTGGCGCTCGAGCAGGCGCCGGTCGCCGTACGTGAGGTACATCGTCCAGGGAATGATGACGGCGACATCCGACCAGCCGGCGGTGCCGGCGAACCGGACGGAATCGCCGCCCAGGGGATTCGGAATGACCCAGGGGACGCTGCCACTGGGATCTTGGTCGACTGCGACATCTCCCAGCCACTTCGCGAAGAAGCCATTGACGTCCATGTTGAACGCGGCCGTCCGCGCGAACACCTGAGCGTCTCCCGTCCAGCCGAGCCGCTCGTCGCGCTGCGGGCAGTCGGTCGGCACGTCGAGAAAGTTGCTGCGCTGGCCCCAGACGATATTGTGTTGCAACTGGTTGAACAGCGAGTCCGACGTGACAAGAGTCCCCGTCTGGGCAAGATCAGACGACACGGCGATCCCCGTGATCGTGGCCGAGTCCGGCGGCCCTGGAAGTCCCGCCACGGCGACATACCGAAAGCCGTGGAAGGTGAAGTGCGGCTCGTACACCTCTCGCGATTTCCCGCTCAGCGTATAGCGGTCCGTCTGGCCTGCTGCGCGCAGGTTCGCCGTGTAGAGATTGCCGGCCTTGTCGAGCACTTCGCCGAACCGCATGGTCACCGTCGTCCCCGCCGGGCCGGTGACGGTTAAGCGCGCCCAGCCCGTGAAATTCTGGCCGAGATCGAACAGCGTTTCACCCGATGGTGCAAGCCGGATCGAGACGGGGCGCAGCTCGCGGACGCGACGCACCGGTGGCGACATCGCTGCGACCAGCGCCGGCTGCGGGGACGCCGGTTCGAGCAGGGCCACCGCGGTCCACGCGCGGTCGTTGAAGGGCGCGCTTGCCCATCCGCTGAGCTCCCGCCGCGCGTCGTACGTTTCGCCGCCGTAGATGTCCGAGGCGAGCACCGGACCCGCCGTGGTCTTCCAGGCGGTATCCGACACGACGCGCTCCGTGCGTCCGCTCTCATAGCGAATCTCGAGCTGGGCACGAAGCCCGAGCCGCCGGCCGTAGAGATTGCGCTGGTGGAAGAACCCGAGATTCCCCCGGTACCAGCCATCGCCGAGCATTGCGCCGAGCGCGTTGTCACCAGGTCGCAGCAGCGCGGTGACGTCGTAGGTCTGGTACTGCAACCGGTGGTGGTAGGAGGTCCAGCCGGGCGTGAAGAACTGGTCGCCGACGCGCTGCCCATTGAGATAGACCTCATAGAGGCCCAGGCTGGTGACGTAGAGACGCGCCGAGCGCACGGCGTCGCCGACGCGAAACGCACGCCGCAGGACAGGCGATGGTGAGGGAAGGCTATCGGCGGCCGTTGCGGGCGGGCCGATCCACTCCGCAGTCCAGTCGGCGGCCTGGAGCAGTCCTGTTTCCCAAAACGCGGGCGGACTCCAGGGCGAGACGCGGCCGCTCGTGTCCCACACGCGCACACGCCAGTAGTACCGGGTCCGCGACGCCACGGGCGGACCGGCGTAGTCGACAAATACCGACGCGTCGGAGGTCACCTTTCCCGAATCCCACAGCGGGTTCGCGCCGCGTGCCAGGCTCGCCTCGCTGGTCGCGACCTGCAGCTGATACGCCGCTTGCATCGTGTTGCGCGTTGCGCTGACGATCCGCCAGCTCAGCCGCGGCTGCACGACGTCGATGCCGATGGGGTTGGTGAGGTACTCGACGCGCAGGCCCATGGCTGTTAGCTGAGCGCGCAGCTGCGCCGCTGGGAGCAGCGTCAGTAAGAGGGCGAGCGGGATCCGAAGGACCACCCTGATATTGTACGCCACGTCGCCGCCGCGGGCGAGTTGCAATCCAAAGTCAATCCCGGCCGGCAGGCGGTCCGCCCCAAACGTCATAATCGCTGTTGACGGCGGACGATCCGCGTGCGTAGGTAAAGACAAGCCCAAGACAATCTGGGGGTGGCCATGAGATTGCGTCGCTACGCATTGCTTCTCGCTGCAGCCACACTCGCTGCGCTCACTCGGCCGTCGCACGCGCAAACCGCGGGCGACGGCTTCCTGTTTCACACCCCCAGTGCCTCGTGGGGCCTGTACGGCGGCTTCGAACACGCCATTGCCGGCGGCGATGTGTTCGACTTCGTCACGAAGCAGTTCACGCTCAGCCGTGGTGACTTCAGTTCGGCGACGTTGGGCACCAACGTCGCCATCCGGGTGTCAGGGGCCAACGACATCGTGTTCGATGTGAGCTACACGAACGTCGCACGCCGCTCGGAGTTCCGCGACTGGGTCGACCAGAACCTCCAGCCCATCGAGCAGACGACACGGCTCTGGCGGGTCCCACTAACGGTGAGCGTCAAGCATTACCTCTCGCCCCGTGGTCGGGCCATCGGCCGGTTCGCGTGGATCCCCGCCGCACGCTCGCCCTACGTCGGCGTCGGCGCCGGCCTGATGCAATACAAACTCGATCAGGTCGGCGACTTCGTCGACTTCCAAACGCGCAACGTCCTCCCCGACGAGTTGGTGTCGACCGCCTGGACCCCGGTGCTGCACGCGTTCGCGGGCCTCGACGTCTCCCTCACTGGCCACTTGGTCCTGACGGGCGAAGCGCGTTACGCCTGGGCCCGGGGGCCGATGGGACGTGATTACGTCGGTTTCAATCGCATCGATCTATCGGGAGTATCGGTTACGGCCGGTCTCTCGATCAGATAGAAGGGATGACCACCATGCGTACGACACGCTCGATGCTCGTCGCGGCCGCCCTGCTCAGCGCCGGCGCCGCCCCCGCACCCGGCCAGAGCGCCGCGACCGACTCGCGCTGGCTCCCCTACCTCGGCTGCTGGGAGCCGATCGAGGGATCGAAATCCAGCCTCTGCGTCGTCCCCGCAGCCGGGACGTCAACCGTCGACTTCGTAACCGTCTTCAAGAGACAGGTCACGGTGCGCGAACGCATCGCGGCAACTGGCGCGCAGATCGAAACCACGAGCGGCGACTGCACCGGCTGGCGCAGCGCCGAGTGGTCCGCCCACGGTCAACGGCTCTTTTTGCGGTCAGAAGACGGCTGCCCCGGCGCACGCGCTCGGAGCGGAACAGGTGTGATCGCGATGTCCGACAACGGAGAATGGCTGTACATCCAGAGTGCCACGGTGGCCGGGCAAACCGGCCTGCAGGTGCAACGGTACCGGCCGGCCGCCGGCGACGACTCTCTGCACCTGGGCATTGCGGCCACGATCGCCGCCCGCGCCGCGGCCGCGGCCCCGCTCGGGATCGACGACGTGGTCGAGGCGTCGCGGAAGGTGGAGGCCGAGGTGCTCCAGGCCTGGCTGGTCGAACGCGGCGAGCCATTCACACTCGACGCCAAGCGCCTCATCACGCTCGCCGACGCCGGTGTGCCAGCCGGCGTCATCGACCTTATGGTCGCGTTGTCCTATCCAAAGGCATTCGCGATCAACCCGGCTGCGCGACAGGGCGAGCGGCGGACGCTCGCAGCCAACTCGTCTTATCGGGAACCGGTTACCGAGATCTTTGTGAAGGAGCCGTTCTGCTCGAGTTCGTATCTCATGCAACCCTACGCCCGGTACGACTGCTTTGGCGGTGGCTACGGGTATCGACATGGGAATGGCTGGTATCCGGGCGGCTATCCGCTCGCGATCGTGTACACTGGCCCCCCGGCTCCACCCCGGCCGCACGGCCGCATGGTGAACGGACAGGGCTACACCGTGGGAAGCTCTGGAACGGGCCAGGCGCAGCCGAACTCAGCCGGGTCCAGCGGTGGGAATTCATCCAGCTCGTCCTCGGGCTCGTCGACCGGCGTCTCCTCCGGCTCGAGCGAGGGTCGGACTGCGCAGCCACGACCGCACTAGCGCGGCGGTTCGCGGGGTCCACCCCGCATCCAGCAGCGCACACCGGACCAGGCAAAGGCGAGCGCCAGAAGCGGGAAGATGACCGCGCCGACGTACGCGCCCTGACCACCGGCTCTCGTGTGGGCGAGTGCGCCCGTCACGGCGAGTAGGCGCACCGTATAGAAGATGAAGAAGGCGCTCAGCGCGAACAGCACGACGGCAAGTGTGCGGAACATGCTCCTGCCCTACACAACGTGGGTGGTCACGTGGAGACTTGCACCGGCCCTCGCGCCCCGGGCAGCGGTACGAGTGTGCCGAGGATCGCAAGCAGGACAATCAAGCCACCGAGGACAATGGCGACCACGTTGAGCCCGGTGTAGGAATCATTACGCGGCGCTTCCGGGACCACCGCCCGATTGAGCTCATTCACGGAGCGCTGGACCACAAGGAGAGGGATAAAACTGAGCAGAGAAATGAGCCAGAGTGGATCGGGAAGGCGGTACCCGATATGGAGAAGGAAGTACGCCAGCGCGAGCCCGGATCCGGACCAGGTTGCCGGAACGCCGTAGACCGCGGTGAGCTGCTGCAGCCGCGGCAAGAGACTGAATCCCCACAGCGGCGCGAAGAATGCGCGCCAGAACGGACTGAGACGCTCCTGCTCGCGCCTGCGCATGGCGTCCCAGTGCTTATACGCCCAATACAGCTCGTAAAACCCGAAGGTGCAGAGTGACATGACGGCGAACTTGCCAACCGAAACCGCGAACTGCGGCGTGGTGCGGTAGGCTGTCACATCGCCGGGTTCGGCCGCCGTTTTGATCGAGCTGAACGTGCCTTCCGGATCTCCGTACTGGGTCATGTCTCGCCTCACTCGTTTGGTGCGGTCCTAGGTACTTGGCACTACCGGCGTGACCGGTTGAGCAACCGCGGGACATTCCCCCGCGGCACGCGGCCTGAGCTCCAGGATCTGCTGCACCTGAAACGATCGCTGCCCGCCGTAGATGCTGCCCTCGTGTCCCGGTACTCCGCGCAGCCGCACGAAGATCGGTTCGTGCACGGTCACCGTTTGCTGGTAGCGTGCGGCGAGCGTGCTGTCCGGGATAACGACGATGGTCTTGGCGTCATCACAGGGAAAGAACCATCCCTGGCCCACGCCGGTCATGTACATGCCACGAATTTCCGTGGGTTGGTGACAGGCGGCGAGAGCGATGCAGAGCAGCAGGACTGTTGGATAGCGCTTCATAAGGGCACCTGGTCCGCGCCTAGGTTGGCCGACAATACCCTACTGAATGTCTACCTTGCCTTGAGGGATGCTTCAAGCCCCACCGCGCGCGACGGGAACCGTCCTTCTCAGATCGAGGACCATCGCCACCGGCCCCACCAGCGCCAGCGCCAGAATCGGCGGTGACACGTAGAACGGCCGGAGCAATGCCAGCTGATAGTCGCCGGCGAGACGGATCAGGGTCTCGACCAGCGCGACAATCGCGACCACGATCATCCGGCCGCGCCGAGTGCTCACGGTCGTGCGGGGATCGGTGACCATGAAGAATACGAACAGCTGATACATCGGCCCTGTAATTGGCGCGAGCTCGGCGAGCACCGGGCCGCCCACGAGCAAATCGCGGAACACCGCGAAGACGATGAAGCAGGCAACGTAGGTCAGCGTCACGTGCAGCACCTTTGCCCGCCAGGCGATGACCAGGCCAAACGCCCAGATCACGAGGTTCGTGCCGATGTCGTTGCCCCATTGATGGCTGAGAATCGCGACCGAATCAGCCGCGATGAGCACGAGGAGCGCGATCGCGAAATTGCTGGGGTTCCACAGATGGCGGGCGCGATAGGTCAGCACGTATTTGGACGCGATCGCGAGAAATGCGCCGAACGCGAATGGCCACAGAATGTTGGCCTGCGGCTTGATCAGCAGTGCCAGACTGATCCCCGTGATGTACGCGCTCGACACATTGGCCACGCGCCCCCGGAGCCACCACGACAGGAGAATCTCCGTCGCGACCGAGACGCCAAGCGTCGTCGCGAGTCGCTCGTAGCCGCCGAGGATGCTGTAGCGCGCCTCGCCCACCACGAGCACCAGCGTGATGAGCATGACGATCAGGTATTTGGGATCGAGCGCGGTCCTCACCCCCTGACCCCCTCTCCCTTCGGGAGAGGGGGGACGAAGTGCGGGGGGTTGTGCGGGAGTCGTCGTCACCGCGGTTCCGTGATTACGTGCAGCTGGTCGATCGTCAGACCGTTCACCACTTGTTCAGTGCCCGACGGCCAGCGAATGGTGACGCGCCCCAGGCGCTGATTCCCTAGCCCGAAGTGCAGGCGGCGATCGTTCTGGCTGCAGAATCCCGAGCCGCCGTCTACCACCTGCCGCTGCCGGCCCGGCCCGATCTCCGCCGTTACCTCGGCGCCGATCGCGCTGCGGTTGCTGCGCGTGCCGACGAGCTTGACCTCGATCCAGTGGGTCCTCACCCCCTGGCCCCCTCTCCCGGAGGGAGAGGGGGAACGCTCACTGTCATTCCGGTAGAGCAGCGCCCTGCCCTTCTCATTCGCAACCACCACGTCGAGCAACCCATTGTTGAAGAGATCGGCCATCGCGACACCGCGGCCGTCGAGCAGGTCGGTGACGCCCGCCTCCGGGGCGACATCCACAAACCCCGCCTCGCCGCGATTCAGCAACACGCGCGAGCGCTCGTAGCCCGACAGGCTGGCCGTGCCGATGGGCGGCCAGTTCTTCGCGTCCTCGAAGATGTTGCCCTGCGCGCCGGCGATCTTGGACATCGCATACCAGTAGCTGCGCGTCGAGTCGGCCGAGATGAAGCCGTTCACCACGAACAGATCGAGCAGGCCGTCGTTGTTCAGGTCGCCGAACTGCGCCCCCCACGCCCACCCCGCGTCGGCGACGACGCCGGTCGCCACTTCATTGAACTTGCCCAGCTCTTTCAGAAAATTGAGTCGCAGGTTGTTGCCCTGAAACAGGAAGCCCTTCTCCGAGATGTTCGTGACGAAGACGTCGTGCTCGCCGCGGTTGTAGACGTCGCCCAGCGCCACCGCCATGCCGCTCTTCGAGTCGTCCGCGAGGCCCGCCCGCGCCAGCTCGAAGCGCTGCCCGTCGTGGTTGAGGAACAGCTCCTCCGGCCCGTAGTCGTTGGCGAGATAGAGATCGGGCCAGCCGTCGTCGTTGAAGTCGGCGGCGGCGGCCGCGAGCGTCCAGCGCGTGCTGCCGACGCCCAGCGAGTCGGTCACGTCCTTGAAGTGCCCGTTGCCGAGATTTTTGAATAGCAAGTTCTTCCCGCCGTTGGACGCGAAATCCCAGCTCTGCTGCATGATGCGCGTGGTCGTGAGGTGCCAGAAGTCGATGTCGGAACGGAAGTAGCCGGTGATGTAGAGATCGAGCAGGCCGTCGCGGTCGAAGTCGAGCCAGACGGCGCCGTTCGAGTTCATCCAGGTGCGGAGGCCCGACTGCGCCGTCACGTCTTCGAAGTGCCCGTTGCCCAGATTGTGGAAGAGCTGCGGGTAGCCCCACTTGTAGACGAGCAGGTCTTCGAGGCCGTCGTTGTCGTAGTCGCCCCACACCGCGCCCATCGACACGCCCTCGCCGGCGCGGTTCAAGACCCCGATTCCCGCCTCGGCGGCCGCGTCGCGGAACGTGCCGTCCTTCTGGTTGATGTACAGCGCATTCGAAGCGCCGAAGCGCGACGACGTGAAGTAGAGGTCCGGCCAGCCATCGTTGTTGACGTCGGCAACCGACACGCACGCGCCGAGTGCGGCGATGTGAGCGGCGATATGCGCGACCTTGGGATCGAGCGTCGGCGACTGATGCACGAAGTCGATCCCGCTCGCGTGCGCGACCTCGTTCAGGTGGATGGTTGCACTCGCGCTCACCCCACTCCCGCCCGCTCGAGCGTTCAGGACGATGACGGCGGCTACGCCTGCAACGAACGCGCCCGTCACAATGAAACGACGCCAGGAAAACATGGCCTGAACGATATCCGGCCCGGCAAGGGTGCGTTAGTTTCCCAGCCCATGTCCCGCGTTTCTCTTTGCGCGCTCGCGGCGGTGCTCTTGGTGATGAGCTGCGAGCGAGCGACCACGGCACCGCTGTTCAAGCACCTGAGCACCCGGCAAACCGGCATCACCTTCGCGAATACCATCACCGTCAGCGATTCCGTCAACGTGCTGACCGACCCCTACGTCTACAACGGCGGCGGCGTCGCCGTCGGCGACATCGATAACGATGGACTGCAAGACATCTTCTTCGCGGGCAACATGGTCTCCAGTCGCCTCTACCTCAATAAGGGCGACATGCGATTCGAGGACATCACCCAAGCGGCGGGAGTCGCGACGCACGGCTGGGCGAGCGGCGTCAGCCTGGTGGACATCAACAACGACGGGTATCTCGACATCTACGTCTCGATGTCGGGTCCCCCCTGGTCGACCCCGGAGCAGCGCCGGAATCTCCTGTTCATCAACAATCACAACCGGACCTTCACCGAGTCCGCGGCGCAATACCACGTGGACGATCCCGGCTTTACCACGCACGCGGTGTTCTTTGACTATGACCGGGACGGCGACCTCGACCTCTTTCTCCTGGGCAATTCCCCGAAGGATTTCGAGCGCAGCCAGCTCGAAATCCATCCGGCGGGCATTCGCCAACACGACCCCGCAGGCTACGACAAGCTGTATCGCAACAATGGGGACGGGACCTTCACCGATGTGACGCAGCAGGCCGGGATCTCCACCACCGCGCAATTCGGGCTCGGCGTCGTCGTGA
Source organism: Gemmatimonadales bacterium (assembly GCA_035575675.1). GTDB lineage: Bacteria > Gemmatimonadota > Gemmatimonadetes > Gemmatimonadales > GWC2-71-9 > 20CM-2-65-7. The sequence goes on along the minus strand of DATLXS010000223.1, from coordinate 3,514 downwards.
GCGACTTCAACCGGGATGGGTGGCCGGACCTGTATCTCTCCAACGACGACGTCGCCGACGACGTGCTCTACATCAACAATGGCGACGGGACGTTCACCGACAAAACCCGCGAGTGGCTCAGGCACACAAGCTTTGCCGGCATGGGGATCGACGCCGCCGACTTCAACAACGACGGCTGGCCCGACATCATACAGACCGACATGATGCCGGAAGATCTCGCGGACCGGAAACGCACGAGCGGCGTCGTGACCGCGTCGGGCGACGCCGACCGGCTGCGGCATCGCTTCCAGGGCGGCTACACGCAGAACACGCTGCAGCTGAACCGCGGCGTCGCGCCGGCAGGCGACATGGCGTTCAGCGAGATCGCCCGGATGGCGGGGGTGGCCTATACCAACTGGAGCTGGAGCGCGTTGTTCGGCGACGTCGACAACGACGGCAACAAGGATCTCTTCATCACCAACGGCTATCCCAAGGCCGTCACCGACTACGACTATCAAACGGCGATGTTCCGCCTGCGCCGCCAGGAGGGACGGGCCACGAGTCCGCGGCAGCTGCAGACGCTGCGGGCGCTGCCGACCATTGCGGTCGCCAATGACATGTTCCGCAACAACGGGGATCTCACGTTCAGCAATCGGACCGGCGACTGGGGCCTGGCGGACCCCGGATTCTCCTACGGTGCCGCGCTCGCCGACCTGAACAACGACGGCCGGCTCGATCTCGTCGTGAACAACATCGATGCGCCGGCGTCAGTCTATGAAAATGTGCGGCCGGCGCACGATTCCACCCACTACCTCGACGTGGCGCTCCGGGGCAAGAGCCCCAACACCGGCGGGCTCGGCGCCACCCTCACGTTAATCGCCGGCGGGCGGCGTCAGTACCTGTACCACACCCCGTATCACGGCTACGTGTCGTCGATGGCCGAGCGGGAACACTTTGGGCTCGGCAGCGCGGCGCGGGTGGACAGTCTGATCATCGATTGGCCGGACGGCGGCTCCCAGGTCCTCACGAATCTGGAAACGGACCGCGTGTTGACCGTGACGGAGGAAGAGGGCCGGCGCGTCGCAGCGCCGAGCCCGCGGCAGGCGTTCGCGCGCCTGGACGCGCGTCACACGCCGCCCTACCGCCACGTGGAAAACTCGCAGGACGATTTCGGATTGCAGCCCCTGCTGCCCTACGAGCTCTCCAAACATGGACCGGTGCTCGCGGTGAGCGATGTCAACGGCGATGGACTCGAAGATGTCTTCATCGGCGGTTCGGCCGACTCCGGCGGCACCCTGTTCTTGCAGCAAAGGACCGGTGGCTTTGTCGAGAGTCGCGCCGGGCAACCGTGGAAGTGGGAGCAGGGCTACGACGTGACCGGCGCGCTGTTCTTCGATGCGAATGGAGACGGCAAGCCGGATCTCTATCTCGCGAGTGGCGGCTATCACCGGGCGCCGGTCTCGAGTTTCCTGCAGGACCGGCTCTATATCAATCGCGGCGGCGGACGCTTCGTCCGGGACACGGCTGCGCTGCCAGCGATGCGGACCGCCACGGCTGCCGTTGCAGCCGCGGACTTCGACGGCGACGGGGATCTCGACCTGTTCGTCGGGGGCCGGCTGCTGCCACGCAGCTATCCCTACCCGACGCGGAGTTATCTGCTCCGGAACGACGGCGGCCATTTCACGGACGTCACTGCACTGCTGGCCCCCGAGCTGATCGATTCCGGCGGCAGGATTACCGCGGCGGTGTGGATCGATTTCGACGGGGACGGGCGGCCGGACCTCGTGACCGCCGGCGAGTGGATGCCGCTGCAGTTTTACCACAACGAGGGCACGCGCTTCCGCAACGTCACGGCGTCGATGGGATTGGGGGCGACGCGGGGTTGGTGGTTCAGTCTCGCCGTGGGAGACTTCAATCATGACGGACGGCCGGATCTCATCGCCGGCAATTTCGGGCGGAATCACACCTTTACGACGTCCGCCACGGAGCGGCTCGGTGCGTACGCGGGGGATTTCACGGGCAACGGTCACACCGACGTGCTGCTCACCAAGGAAGTGACCGGGAAAGAGGTGCCGCTGTTCGGTCTCGCAACGATCGGCGGCAACATCTACACGGTGGGATTGAAGTTCCCGAGCTACGCGGCCTTTGCCCACGCCGACGTCGAGCAGGTGCTGGGGGCGTCACTCCAGGCGCGCTCGCTCCACTATCAGGCCGACACGTTCGCGAGTCTCTATTTGCAGAACAACGGCAACGGCACGTTCACCGCGGTGGAGCTCCCCCCGGCGGCGCAGCTGGCGCCGGTGCGCGGGATCGCCCTGACCGACGTGGACGGCGACGGGAATCTCGACGTGGTGCTCGCGGGGAATCTCTACGACACCGCCCCGAACACCGCCCCCGCCGATGCCGGCATCGGCCTCTGGCTGCGGGGGGACGGCCGCGGGCACTTCCAGCCGGTGCCCTTGGGCGAGAGCGGCTTCCTCGCGCCGTATGACGCGACCGGACTCGCCGTGATCAAAACGCCTGCAGGGAGCGCCGTGCTCGTAGCGAACAGCGGCGACTCCCTGCAGGCGTTTCTCATCACGCCCCCCCGCCCCTAGGCGGGGGGCGCACCGGCAGCTACCAGCCCGGGTTCTGCGTCAGTCTCTTCACACCGCCGACGATACTCAGGTCGATCTCGGCGGTCGGAATCGGATACCAGTCATTGAGCGGTGTAGCGTAGACCGCCTGTCCCGTCTTGTAGGGCCGCCGCAGCTTTTCTTTGGCGAGGAACGTACTCATGGTCTGCTGGGCGTAGGCGCCCCCGTAGCGACGGAGGTCGAAGAACCGCTGGCCTTCCATCGCCAGCTCCAGCCGCCGCTCGATCCGCACGGCCGCCCTGGCCCTGGCCTGCGTGGGCCAATCGGTGATCAGGTAGGGCGACACCTTGTACGTGGCCCACCCGATGCTCGGGTCGTTGATGGGCACCGCGATGCGGTCGTCACCCGCGCACGCAGGATACTTCGCCACCAACGCGGCATCCGTTGATCCGTCGCCGCATCCCTGCGCGGTCACCGCCGCCCGGTTTCTGACCAGATTGACCAGCGTCAGGGCACCGGGCAGATCGTTCGTTTCCACCTTTGCCTCGGCGTCGAGCAGCAGCAGATCGGCGTAGCGGAAAATGTGGATGTGAACGCCGTTCTCCTGCTCGGGCTGCCACCCGACTTTGCTGACCGCGCCGCTGATCTTCTCCTGCGCATTCTTCTTGGCGCTGTAGCGGCCGCCGTTGGCGATCAGCCGGATCCAGAGCGTGTCATGCATGCCCCAGTCCTTATAGGGCACCGAGTCCCGCCCGATTGTGTAGTCGATGCGCGGATCGAGGGTATCGGTTTTCGACGCCAGATAGACGGAATCGCGGTTGTTCCAGTTCGCCGAGTCCGTGAAGGCCTTCGGAAGACCCCTGACGCCGTCCACCTGGAAGGCGTTCGCGAGGTTCTGTGACGGTTGATGGAACCCGCAGCACTTGAAGGGGCTGCCGGCGTACGGAAGATTGAGCCGC
>DATLXS010000222.1:0-12509 GCA_035575675.1 Gemmatimonadales bacterium | reverse complement strand
GCTCACGCGCCAGCTCCTGGCGTTCAGCCGCAAGCAGGCGCTGGAGATGCGCGTGCTCGACCTCAACGAGCTGGTCGCCGACATGGACAAGATGCTGCGGCGGCTCTTGGGGGAGGACATCGATGTGCTGACGAGACTCGATCCGGCGCTGGGAACCGTGCGGGCGGATGCGAGCCAGCTGGAACAGGTCATCGTCAATCTGGCGGTGAATGCGCGGGACGCGATGCCCGAAGGTGGGCGCCTCACGATCGAGACACGCAACGCCGAGCTCGATGACTCGTACGTGCGCGAGCACGTGCCGGTGCAACCAGGCCGCTACGTAATGCTCGCGGTCAGCGATACGGGAACCGGGATGTCGGTCGAGACGATGTCGCACGTGTTCGAGCCGTTTTTCACGACCAAAGAGGCAGGCAAGGGCACCGGTCTCGGCCTGGCGACAGTGTATGGGATTGTGAAGCAGAGCGGCGGCTACGTGTGGTGTTACAGCGAGCGGGGCGCGGGGACCACGTTCAAGGTGTACTTGCCGCGGGTTGATGCTCCCGTCGATCAATTGCCGGCGCGCGCCCCCCTCCCGCGGACGCCGGGTTCGGAGACGATCCTCCTGGTGGAAGACGAGACGTCTTTGCGCGCGCTCACTCGGCGCTTACTCGAGAGGCATGGCTACACGGTGCTCGAGGCGGGGAGCGCGGATGCGGCGCTCGCGATCGCGCGGGAGCACGTCGGTCCCATCCACCTGCTGCTCGCCGACGTGGTGTTACCCGGGGCCAGCGGCCCCACGCTGGCCGGCGAGCTGCTCTCACGCCGTGCCGACGTCAAGGTCTTGTTCATGTCCGGCTACACGGAGGATGCGATTGTGCACCGCGGCGTGCTGGCACCGAACACGGCGTTCATCAACAAGCCATTCTCGGGCGAGACCCTCGCGGCAAAGGTGCGCGGCGTGCTGGATCAGGGACGGAAGACGTAGAACGCCTAGTCCAACCCCCGGTCGCGCAGCCGGATCACCTCGTCGAGCGTGGGCTTGCCATAGCCGCGCGCCTTCACGCGCTCGATGAACCCCCTGGTTACGCCGTGGTCGCGGGCTCGGCGCAGCTCCTGCAGCGACAGATTCTCGTACCCTGCCTGCTTGAGCGACACGATGTAGGACGGATCGACGCCGTGGTCGCGCGACTCGATCAGCTCCTCGGAGTTCGCGGGCGCGTAGCCCATCTCCTTCATGTCGGCGATGTAGTCCCCATCCACCCCGTGATCCCGCAGGCGCACGAGTGCCTCGATGCCGAGGTTTTTGTAGCCTGCCCCGTCCAATGACGCGATGAACTCGGGGTCCACGCCGTGATCCCGCACGCGCACGAGGTCCTCGGCGCTGAGGTTTCTGTAGCCAGCGCTGTCGAGTGACGCGATGAACTCCTGGTCCACGCCGTGATCCCGCATGCGGACCAGGCTCTTCGGGTCCCCGAGATGGTAGCCGCGCGCTCCGATCTCCCGGACGTACTCCAGATCCACGCCATGCATCGCCATCCGCGCGAGCTCGGCGGCGGTTGGGCGTTCATACTTCTGCCGCGCCAGCTCGTCCACGAGCTCCAGTCCCACGTCCGCCATCGTCATCTGGAACTGCTCCCACGCCGTCGGCGGAGGCCCGGTGATGCCGCGTTTGGCCAGCTCGGCGACGAACTCGGAATTCGCTTGATAGGTGAAGTGGCCCGAGCCCTTACCGTCGTCGAACCAGCCCTCGCAGTCGAGCGTGCCGGCCGACCGCACGATCTTGAAATGCACCGTGACCCCCGATCCGCGCATGTCCGCCGCGGAGAGGCCCACCAGCTGGCTCGCGGGCACGTCATCCTGGCTGTTCCAGCTATCCCAGGACCGGCGCTCGCCGTAGCGGATGGTGAGCCGGACCATGGCGGAGCGCTCACCCGCTTCGATCAACCACTGCCCGCCTGAGGGGACGACCCGCTGGGCCGAGAGCACTGGAGCTGCCAGGATGCCTGTCAGGAGAAGAACGGCGAACCGCATAGAGACTCCGGGATTGGTTAGAGACTTTGGATAGGAGGCGGGGCCGGAAGGTTGTAAGGCGTCTAACAGAGACGTCGAACCGAGGCGTCTAACAAAGGCGTTAACGCAGAGGTTTGATCCCTACGTAGTTGTTCGACGCCTTCTTCGATCTACGATTCTGTTCGACGCCTTTTTCTTACGTCGTTCATGAGGAACGCGACCGAAGCCGCCGCCATCACTCCTCCCGTAAGCATCCAGGCCTGAATCGTTGCCCGCGCCAGCAACGCCACGATCAATCCCGCCGCGACCCAGGGTAACACGCGCCCAGCCGGCATGACGAACGGCTTGGCCGCGGCGCCCGCATCGAGCCGCCGCAGCCGCCACACGCCGAGGCAGCACGCCAGGTACACCAGCAGGATCGCCACGTCCGCCATGATCGCCAGTTTGACGTACGTGCCGGTGATGGCGATGGCGCACACGATCACGCCCTGGACCGCGATCGCGACGTGCGGGGTGTGATGCGCCGGGTGCACTCTCGCGAGCGGCCGGGGCAGGTAGCCGTCCACCGCGAAGGCGAAGAGCGTCCGCGGAGTCGCGAGCATGGTGGCCGTCATGAAGCCAAACGTCGAGACGATCATCGCAATGAGGATTAGCGTGGCTCCGGTCGGTCCGGCGAATTGCACCGCCGCTGCGGCGAGCGGAGCCTTGGCGGTCTCGGGGGCAGCGAGGGCGCTGCCGAGGATGCCCTGGGCGACGAGCTGGACGGCGATGTACAGCACCCCCACACCCGTCACGGCGAGGGCGATCGCCCGCGGCACGGCGCGCGCGCCATCGCGCACTTCGCCGCTCACCTGCAGCGCCGATTCCATCCCGAAGAACGCAAACATCAGGAGCAGCCCCGATTGTCCCAGGCGCGAGAGCGAGGGGAATGATCCCGGCGCGAGATTCTCGGTTCGGACGTGCGACAGGCCGAGCCCCACGAACGCGATCAGCGGGACGATTTTCGCGACCGTCGCGATGCCGCTCACCTGCGATCCCAGCGCGGCTCCGCGGATGTTGACGACGGCAAGGCCGCCGTAGACGACGATGAGGAGTACGGCACGCGGCAGCGCGCCGCCGAGGCCCGGCACCAGCCCCAGGGCCGCGTCGGCGAACACGGTGGCGACGGCACCCATCGCGAGCGTGATGCCGAGCCAGAGCAGGACGCCGCACAAGAACCCCGCGTAGGGGCCGAGCGCGGTGCCGACGTACGCGTATGGGCCGCCGCTCTGCGGGACGCGGCTGCCGGCTTCTGCGATGCAGAGGGCGACGAGCGCCGTCGCCACGGCGCATACGAGATAGGCGAGGGGAGCGGCGGCACCGAGGCCGGCGGCCATGTGCGCGGGGAGCACGAAGATCGCGGCGCCGATCGTGATATTGAAGATGGCGGCGGCGAGCCCGCGCATGCCGATGACTCGGCGCAGGCCGGGTTCGGTAGGGGCCGGTGAGGTCATGAACCCAAGGTACAGAAAAGCAGGTGCTTCGCTACGCGCGCGTGCCTTTGCCTTCTCTTCGTTTCCCTCTCTCGGGAAAGCCAGCGCTTGTCATCCGAAGGACCTGCTTTTTGGTGCTGCTGCGGCGAGTCCCAGTTACGAGAGAAAGTCTCTGCGTCGCGGCATACGGGGGCTGTTGGTGGGAGGTGTTTTTACGCTAACGTCATCGACTATGCGCGCCATTTTCTGCCTAGTGGTGATGCTGGGACTCGCGGCGACGGGCTCTGCCCAAGAGAAACCCCGCGTCGTCGTGACTACCGATCCTGAGCTCGACGACGCGAACTCCCTCATCCGCTATCTGCTGTACAGCACCGATTTTCGGACCGAAGGACTCATCTACGCCAGCAGCGGCTTCCACTGGAAGGGCGACGGCACAGGAAAGAAACTGTCCGTTCCGAACCGCGAGTACTCCCGCTGGGGGCTCAATCTCTGCCCGTGCGCCTCGTGGCGCTGGGCGCCGGACGAGCACTACATCGACATCGCCTTAGCAACCTACGCGCGAGTTTATCCGAACCTGAGGGTGCACAATCGGAATTACCCGGCGCCCGCCGAGCTGCAGTCGAAGATCAGATGGGGGAACGTGGAGTTCGACGGGGACATTTCGCACGACACTCCCGGATCAGACTTGATCAAAGCGCTGCTCCTGGACGACGAGCCGGGCCCCGTCTACCTGCTCGCGTGGGGTGGCGAGAGCACGATCGCGCGCGCCCTGAAGGCGATTCAGTTGCGGTACTCGGCGACGCCCGAGTGGCCCGCCGTCTATCAGAAGGTGTCGCGCAAAGCCATCCTCTCTCCCTCTGGGGATCAGGATGACACGTACGCGACCTACATCCATCCCAACTGGCCCGACATCAGGACCCTCCCCGCCGGCGTGGGGGGCGTCGCGCTCGGCTACGAGGCGCAAGTCACGGTGAGCGCCGAGGATTCCGTGTACTACTCCACCGAGTGGACGCGGGAGAACATCTCGAGCCGCGGGGCATTCGGCGCGCTGTATCGGGTGTGGGGCGACGGCAAGCAGATGGTGAAGGGCGACAGCTTCGACTACTTCGGGCTGTCGGGCTACACCGCGGACCAGCTCAAGGCAAAAGGCTACATCGTCTGGACACCGCCCCGCCCGAAGGGAGAGTTCCTCGGCGAGGGCGATACGTTCACCTACCTGAACCTCATCGACAATGGACTGCGAGGATACGAGGCCGGCACCCCGGGGGGCTGGGCCGGACATGGGGCGAGTGCAGCGACCGCGGCCACGGGGCAGAGCCCGCTGCCCCGAGTCCCGATCAACTCGTACGACGATTTGCTTCGGTTGCAGGAGGCCCGCGGACGTTCACCGTCGCCTGACCCCGATTTCATACCGGCAGCGCAGTATGGGCTCGCCGCTCGCCTATTGTGGTCCGTGACCCCGACATACGCGGGCGCCAATCATGAGCCGAGGGTGTCAGTTCGCGGGAGCCCAGCGCTATCCGCCCGTCCGGGCGAGATGATTCGACTCGAGGGGCTCACGTCCGATCCGGATGGGAACGCGGTGAGCGTGCGGTGGTGGCAGTGGCAGGAGGTGGGCACCTATCCCGGCAAGGTCACGTTCTCGAACCCCGCCGCGCTCGCCACGAGCCTGCAGGTCCCGACAGACGCCGCACAAGGACAGACGATTCAGCTCGTCCTCGAGGCAACGGATAACGGAAGGCCCGCGCTGACCCGTTACCAGCGCGTGGTCGTCACCGTCGCGCGCTAGCGCAGGGGTTAATCCTTGCGCCGCCCGCGTAGGCTGCCGCGGGGTACAAATGCCGAAAGGAGACTCCCATGACTACTCGCCGTCTTCTCGGCAATTCGCTCGCGCTCTGTGTCGCGCTGTCGCTTGCGTGTTCGGAAGAGCGCACCACCGCTCCGGCCACTGCCGACGTGTCGCCCTCGTTCTCCCGGCAATCGGCCGCGCCGAGTGCGCGGTTCTACGCGCAGCACAATCTCGTATCCGACGGGGCCGTCTCGGCCGACCATGTGGACGCCGCGCTCGTCAACGCCTGGGGGCTGGCCGCGAGCGCGACATCACCCTGGTGGGTTGCCGACAACGGCACCGACTCCTCGACCCTGTATAACGGGAACACCGGCGCGACGATCGCGCTCCGAGTCGGCGTCGCCGGTGCACCGACCGGTGTGGTCTTCAACGGCGGAGCGAGCTTCGTCGTGACGAACGGCACCGCTTCGGGTCCGGCTCGTTTCATTTTCGCGACTGAGAGCGGCACAATCGCCGGCTGGAGTCCGGCGGTCGCCGTCACGCGGGCGGCTCTTGCAGTCGACAATTCTGCGGCGGGCGCGGTGTACAAGGGTCTCGCGATCGCCACGACGGCCTCGGGTGAGCGCCTCTACGCCACCAACTTCCACGCCGGTACCGTGGACGTGTTCGATGCGGCATTCCATCCCGTCCCAGGCGGATTCAGCGACGGCGCGCTCCCCCCGGGGTATGCGCCGTTCGGGATCCGCAATCTCGGTGGGACGATTTACGTCACCTACGCGCTGCAGGACGCCGATGCGCACGACGATGTCGCGGGCGTCGGGCATGGGTTCGTGGATGCGTTCGATACCCAGGGCAATCTGCTCCGTCGCGTGGCATCGCGCGGGCGGCTGAACTCTCCCTGGGGGCTCGCTGTCGCCCCGAGCGATTTCGGGGAGTTCAGCGGGAACCTGCTCGTCGGGAACTTTGGCGATGGCCACATCAACGCCTTCGACCTCGGGCGCTTCGAGGGCACCGGCGAGCTTGTGCAGCGCGGTCAGCTCCATGCCACCGATGGCCGGCCGCTGACGATTGACGGGCTGTGGGCACTCGCGTTCGGTAACGGCGCGGCGGCAGGACCGACGAACGCGCTCTTCTTTACGGCAGGTCCGTTCGGCGAGCAGCACGGGCTGTTCGGCAAAGTCGTGACTTCCGCGGTTCCCGATTAGCGGGCCTGCGAACAGGTCGGACCTGCTTTCCATCAGGCGCCGATCAACTCGGCGAACTTCTCCAGGTCGATATTGCCACCGGAGACAATGGCGACGAGCGGTCCCTTACCCGCCTTGCCCGTCAGCGCCGCCGCCAGGCCAAGCGCACCAGCTCCCTCGGCGATGACGCGCGCCTTCTCCGCCATGAGCCGCATGGCGCGCTTCACCTCGTCTAGGCTCACCACGATGTAGCCGTCCACGAGCGGCTGCATGCGCTGCCACATCCGCGGAAACACGCTCTTGCCGCCCGCGCCGTCGACGAATGTGGCCTTCCAGTCCGGAAACTCCTGCGCCGACCCCTTGGCAAACGAGAGCGCGGCCGGCGCGGCGGTCTCCGGCTCGGCGCCCCACACTTTGACTCCCGAGCGCAACGCCTTCACGGCACTGGCGACGCCCGTGACCAGGCCGCCGCCGCCGATCGCGGCAATGATGGCGACGGTGTCCGGCGCATCCTCGAGAATCTCGAGGCCCATCGTCGCGTGACCGGCGATGAAGTTCTCATCGTCGAATGGATGGATGAACGTCCCCTCGACGCCGGGATAGGAGCGGTCGTCGAGCGCTTGCCAGGCGACCGCATACGGTACGAGCACGAGCTGTGCGCCGAGCGCGCGCATGCGCTCGAGCTTCGCGGCAGGTGCGGTCTCGATCGCGACGACGGTGCACGGCACGCCCGCGGCCCGTGCGGCGTACGCGACACCCTGGCCGGCATTGCCCGCGCTGATCGTCCAGACGCCGCGCCGGCGCTCGGCGTCGGACAAGAGTGCCACAGCGTTGGCGGCCCCTCGCAGTTTGTAGGCATTGATCGGTTGGAGGTTCTCGAGCTTGAGCCGCACGTCCGGGAATCCCGGCCCGAGCTCGAGGCGCACAAGCGGCGTGCGAACGATCGTTCCGGCGATGCGCGTCCGGGCGTCGCGGATCTCGCTCAACGCGATGGGACGGACCGGTTCAAGCACGCAGCACCAGCGCCGCGGCTGCCACGTCTTCGACCGCGACGCCCACAGACTTGAACAGCGTAAGCTCCTCGGCGTTGCGCCGGCCGGGATCAGCACCCAACACCACCGCGCCGATCTCCGTCACCTCGCTGCGTGCGGCGATGACGTCGCCCGATTCGCGCAGCGCGGCTTCGCGGGAGTCGACGAAGACACGCGCCTTTGTGACGACATCGTCGTCCAGCTCGCGCCAGTCGGGACGGGTCGCGCCGATGGCATTAACGTGCGTCCCGGGAGCGAGCCAGCGCCCCTGGAGCACGGGCGTCGTCGCGTTCGCGGCGACCACCACGACGTCGGCGCCGCGCACCGCATCGGCCGCCGTCGACGCCGCCTTCACGCCATGCCGCTGGGCGAACGCCGCCGCATTCCTGGGACTCCACACGCGCACTTCCTTGAATGAACGGACGTGACGCAGCGCGGCGAGGTGACTCCCCGCCTGCACGCCCGATCCGAGGATCGCCAGCACGGATGCGTTCGGTCGCGCCAGCCGCTCGGTCGCCACCGCCGACGCCGCGGCGGTCCGCATCTCGGTGATGAGCCGGCCGTCTATGACCGCCACTGGCTCGCCCGTCTCTGGTTTAAACATCACGATCAGAGCGTGGTGCGTATGCATCCCGACGTTTTTCGGATAGAACGTGACGAGTTTGGCGCCGAGGGCGCCGGCGTATGCCGGCATGACGGCGAAGAAGCCGTGATGCGGCGCCACCGGGAGCACCGATCGCACCGGTTGCACGACCGTGCCCGACGACAACGCGGCGAGCGCCTGCGCGATGGCGGGAATCAAGTCCTGGTACTGAAGTCTGGCGCGAACGGCCGGCTCGTCGAGGACGACGATGTCGGTCACGGCTTACTGCAATCCGTACACGACCACGCGATTCGAGAACGTCGGCAGGTACACGTGTCCGTTGGCGATCGTGGGCGGCGAGAATTTCGCGTAGTTGCCCGCTCCGTCACGCGAGGCATTCTGCTGGTTGTTCCACAGCTCTCTCGTGATATCGTTCGCGTCGAAGGCCCGCAGGATGCCAGCGACGGTGAAACTCTCCGCATCACCGCTCGATGGATATGACGCCCACAGGATGCCCGTCGAGTCCGTGGACCCGTTGGATGACACCGATAACACCGCGCCGCTCTGCCCGGTCGGTCCACCCGAGCCAGGGAAATCGATCTCGCCCGTGGGATCCAGCAGATTGGTACCGCGGTCGAACGGGATCGCTCGCAGGACATCATTCTCGGACCACACGTAAATGAATTCCTTCGAGCTTCCCTGGTAGTACGACGCCTGGCAATGCATGTTGGAGCTGGAGCCCAGCGAGACGACTTGCTGCACCTGGTTGGAAGCTGGCTGGAACCCGCCCATTGCGTCCTTGTTCAGCAGATACAGGTTTCCATCTTTGCCCGCGGTCAGGTAATAGACGGAGTTGGGAATCAGGAATGTGCCGCCGGTGCCGTAATCCAGGTCGTAGTCGTTGAGAAACTGGTAATTCTCCGGCGTGAAGTAGCTCGCGACGGTCAGCGTCGATCCGGACCGTGTGAGTTTCAGCGCGCTCGTGCCGCGATTCGTCGGGTTCGTGGCATCACCGGAATCGCCCACCGTGCCGTTGCCCGTCACCACATACAAATCGCCGTTGGCATCGGCGGCCATGCCGCCACCGCTTTGCCAGATGCCGCCGGCGTACCCGTCGGGCGTGTCATTGTAGACGACTTGTTGCTGCAGCGTGGCGGCGTCGTATCCCAGGATCCAGCCGTGATACGGCCCCCAATCGCAGTGAGATGAAAAACCCACGTACACGATGCCGTTGAGGAGCGTCAAACCGGGGCGCTGATTCTCTTTCTGGGGATCGAATGTGACCGTGCCGTTGACGCTCCCGTCGCCGTTGCCGCTGACGCTGGCGGTGATGAGTCTCGGGCTGCCGCTGACCTCATTCCCGTTGAGGATGTTCACGGCGTGCAGAAACTGCGCGTACGTGCTGCCGTTGGTACTGCGGGCGACGAAATACATCGTCCCGCTCGTGCTGTCGATCACGGGCGTGCCGACGATTCCAATGCCGCTGCTGAAATTGTTGTAGGTGCCACCACATGCCCCGGTCATATCGGTGGCTCGCGGCGGTCGCATACCTGACCGGGTGAAGTTCTTCTGCCAGTACACGGTGCCATTGTCGCCGTCAAAGGCGTATACCGTGTTGTTGACCGTGGCGACGTAGACGACGTTCCGGTCGCCGCCTCCGATGGGGGCGTGGCCGACGACCAGCGGCTGGGCATACACATCGCCGTCCACGGGGAGCGTGAACACTTTGCCAAACTGCTGGACGTTGACATTCCTGGTGGTCAACGCCGTTTCGTTAGCGTTCCAGCCGGCCCGGCTGTTGTCGTTGTGCTGCGTCAGCACCGACACGGACTGCGGATTCGGCGGCCCGACGCTCGTGGGGTTGTCCGTGCACGTTGCGAGCAACGGCAGGAGCAGCAGCGACAGCTCGCGTTTTCCCATGCCCTACGCTACAGCGTCTTCAGAAACGCCACCAGCGCCGCCCGATCGGCCGGCGACAGCACCAGAAACTGATCACGCGCTCGCCCACCCTCGCCGCCGTGCATTTCGATCGCCTGCTCGGGCGTTTTGGCGCGGCCGTCGTGCAGGAACTGCGCCTTGAGCCTGAGCCCCATCAACGGCTCGGTCCGGAATTCGGTAGGCGTGGCGAGCGCCAGACAGATATCCCCCAGGTCCGGACCCATGTCGTGCAGCAGCAAATCGGTGTAGGCGGCGACTTGCTGGTAGCGTAATGCCGCAATCGGACTGTTGCCCGTGGTCAACACGGGGCGATGACACCGCGCGCAGCCGATCCGCGTGAACACCTCGCTTCCGTGGCGCGCTTCGCCGGACAGCTTGAGCGGGGCAGGCGGAGCGAGGAGCCTGACGAACATGGTCGCCAACTCGGCCTGGTGGTCGCTCAGCTCGGGATCCGGCGCCGGGTCGGTGCCCGCCGGAACCGGCGTTCCGGCGACGGTTTCCTCGGTCGGAACGGCGGGCGTTGTGATGCCTTGCTCCGCACCGAAGGCGCCGTCGTTGAACTCGCGCAGGGTGGGCACCAGCGCCTTGCGTCCGAACCGGCCGAGACGGCCGTCGAAGAAGCGATTCGGCCGCCCGGAGATGCCGTCGTGGTCGCGGTCCTCGGGGTCGGCGTAGGCCAGGATCTCCGAATCGGGCACGGCATCGAGCAGGCCGAAGCCGAAGATCTCAGGGACCGTGCGCCGTGCGACTGCGGTCGCTGCGGCGGGAATCGGCTCGCTATCGATGCCGAGCGCCGTATGCAATGCAGGCGTGACGTGATTCTGGAAGACGAATCCGCCCTGTCCCGCGAGCTCGTCGCACATGCGGGTTCCCGCCGGCGGGTTGGCGTGGAATGCGCTTGCGTGGCGCTCGACCTCGTCACCCGTCCCGCCCGCCACGGGATTCTCGTGACATTCCTTGCACCCGTTCGCATTGAACAGCGGCCCGAGCCCCTTTTCCGGCGTGAAGACGCTGTCGAACACCACGCGACCGCTGTCGAATTGCGCGCGCTGGGCGGCTGACAGGTTGCGCACCGGCTCGCCCAGCTTCGGGGCGCGGCACGCCACCGCGCTGCACACGGCCACTACGGCGATCGTGGCGCGGGTCATGGCTCCTCCATCCGACCCACGCGCTCGATCGTGTAGGCGACGAACCCGGTCGCCCTGCCGCCGAACGCCACGCGAATCACATCACCCGCTTGCAGCGCTCCCAACCCGATCAGCTGGGGCTGCGCGCTTTGGCGATCGGTGATCGGCACGCCGGCGGGTACCTGGAGCCGTACGACGCGAAGGGCGAAGCCGACGCCCGTCGTCACTTCGAGCGTGCGCGCGCGCACGTCTACCGTGCGAATCGCGCCCCGCACGCTGTCATGCGGTGTGGTGGGCTGCTGTGCGGGGAGCGCAAACGGAGCGCAGCACAGCAACAACGAGATCAACCTGACCCGGGGCATAGAGCCTCCTGCCAAAGTTCGGAAAGGAGTACCCCGGGTGCCGCTATGGGTTCGGCGGGTACCGAATCACTCCCATGAACAGGATCGTCCCCGACAGGTTTTCCCGCAGCGCGAAGAGGAAGGGCCGATTGACGAAGATGGTCGGCGGCACGCTGGTGTACCCGATGCCCACCGACGTCACCGCCGCGGCTTCCGTCCCCTCCTCATCGACATCGACGTACGTCTTGTGCTTGACCTCCGTGATGCACAGCTCGGAGGGAACGTGAATGCGCGTGAAATCCGCCGTGAGGGGCTCGCACCCGAAGGCGATGCCCATGCCCAGCGTGGCGAGCGAGGGAATCAAGCCGAGGTCGTTCGTAACCTTGAACTTCGGGAGGTAGACCCCCGCCTCCCCGGGCTCCAGAGTCGCCGTCCACCCGTCCCATTGCTCTGATGTCAGGGCGTCGACCAGGTGATCGACGCTGCTGGTATCGTGGGGTAGCACGATCGTCATGGAGAACGCGGCGCCGCCGTACGGCAGGTCCAGGATCGTCGCGTACGGCCGATAGGTGAGGCGGACATGTGCTTCTTGTCCGTACGTCATGGTCGGCACGTTCACCATGGAGCCATCGGGCAGCCGAAACGGCCTGGGCTGGGTAAGACTCGGATCGAACTGTTCAGTCCAATCGCCCTTGAAATAGATCGCATTGATGAGGTAGAGCCGCATGCCGTCGGGAATCGCGTCGAGAATGCGATCGATCACGCCGTTGGTCTGTTCGGTCACCCAGCGGTTGATCGTGTCCACCGCGGCGGGGGAGGAAAAGTCCAGTGCCGAAACGCGGGCGTCATAGTAGTCGTGATTAGCGTCGAGGAACGGCGGCAGCACGGTGTAGCCTTGCTTGTACCAGATCGAGTTGGCGATCTGCAGCCGCACATGCGGATCGAGCTCGCGCAGCAGGCTAATCAGGCTGCGATAGGACGCGTTGACTTGGGCGACGCTCATGCTGTCGAGCTCCAGCGTGCTTCGCATCGCGTCTGCCGTCGTTCCGGCCGCA
>DATLXS010000221.1:0-27511 GCA_035575675.1 Gemmatimonadales bacterium | reverse complement strand
GGCGCAGGGCGGCAAACGCACGGCTCAGGTCGCGATGGACGCGCTGCGGAGCGACCGACACGTTGCCGAGCGTATCAACCATCGAGAAGAACCGTCCAAAGAGATGATCGAGTCCGATCACCCTGTTGAGAAGCGCGACTTCGCCCGTCCGCTCGAATTGGACGTCGACGACGTAGCGCTCCGCGGGCGCGATCACCACGCTCTCGATCCACGCCTCATGCGCGAATGGCCCGGCGTCGGTCGCGACGAGCTTCATGCGCGCGCCAGGAAATGAGAGGTTGAGCGTGCGCGTGTTCGATACGTTCGTGAAGTAGAAGCGCACAACCTCACCGCGGCGCACCGCCAGCCGGTACCGTGGCGCCCCGTTCACGAGAAACACGTTGCCAAACCGCCCCATCAGCGCGTGGGTCGGTGATTCCTGGCCAAACGGAATGAGCCCCGAATCCCCGACCAGCAGGTCCTGCACCATCAGGAATTGCTCGCGATTGGCGCGCACGCGCGCGCCGCGCTCCCGCACGACAATGTTGCCGTACAGGCCGAGCGCTTGCTGAATGTCTTCGCGAATATGCGGATGGTACCAGTAGATCCCCGCGTCCGGAAACCGCAGCGTGTACGTGAACCGGTCGCTGACCCCGTCGACGCCGTCGAACGCGTTCTCGACCCGTATGCCATGCCAATGAATGCTCGTCGAATCCGGCAGATGATTCGTGAACCGCACCATGATCTCTGATCCTTGAGTGACTTCGATCAATGGTCCGGGATACTGCCCGTTGTAGCTGTACATCGTGACGGTGCGGCCGGCGATCGTGCGGTGGACGAGCTCGGCATCGAGATCGACGATGTCACCGTCCTTGAGACGAAGGACCTCATTCGAATCTGCGTTCGGGAGGAGCCTATCCGTGGTGGGCAGAAATGGAGTCACGTCGGGCCGCAGCGCCATCTCGGCGGGCAGCATCGTCAGACCCGCGGGCACCGGTGGCATCGGCCAGGCAGTCGAATCGTCGTGGTGGTGCTCCATCGCTTCGGGCATGCGCATGCCACCGACGGAGAGCTCCAGCACGTCGGGCGGGAACGGCCGCGTGCTCGGCGACTGGCCGCGCAGAATCATGCGGCCGCGCGGCGCGCTGACCGAGGCGCTGCGCTCGGTGGAAATGAGAATGACGAACTTGTCGAGATCGATCGGCCGCAGCGTCGTGCTGCCGTTCCGCACCGGGCCGAGCTTGATCAGCGTGTCCATCGGCGGTGAGACGGCCCACGCGATGTAGACACCATCCGTGCGTGGGAGGCCGCTCAGATATACGATCGGCAGAACCCGGGTGCGGCCTTCGGCGGTGACGGCCACGGTGAACGGACCGGGCGGACTGGCAAGCTCGACGCGGCCCGAAACGCCCGCGACGCCCGGCGCGGGGACGAGCTCGAGACAATACAGATCGTGACTGGGGCCGAGCGGTGTGGGAGGATCACACGGCCGTCCCTGCGCGCGGAGCGCCGCAGGGACGGCCAGTGACACCAGCAGGACTAGAGTTTTGCCTTCCAACCTTTCACGCGCGGGTAGAAGCGCAGGATCTCGTTCAAAGAGTGCGATCCGCGCGCGCTCACTTGACCGATGGGCGCCGAGACCAGCGTGTACTGGCCCGTGTCGCCCGCTGTCGCGGTCCCCACGCGCAGCTGGTAGAGACCGTCGCCCGGAACGGTGTAGGTGACGTACGCGTCGGCATTCCCGGCCGAGCTGTCGTCGTTCGCCGCCACGGAATCGAACGTCTGCGTCGAGAAGTTGGCGAAGTACAGCTTGAGCAACGGGTTCATCGCCGGCGAGCGTTCGATGAAGTTCAAGACCGCGCCGCCCTTGGCCCACAGGTAGATGCGGTCGAGATACGCGCCGTTGAGAACGCAGTCGGTCGTACGAACGGTGTCGGTGATCGTCACGGGACCGGAGATCCACGCGTCCTGGCAATTGGCGATCGACGTCGCCCGCGGCTCGACCCACATCGTATAGGCGCCGACGGTGTCCTGGTCGTACGAGTTGGCGCCGACGATGTAGCTGCCGCCCTGCCCCAGGATGATGTCGAGCTGCGAGTTCTTAATGACGCCCGCCTGAATGTCGTCATCCGAGCCGAGCAAATTGCCCGTCGCGTTGGAATAGAGATCCACGTAGGCATCGAACGCGGTGGAGGTCATGTTGACGCGGATGCTGTTCTGGCCCGACGGCAAATCGAACGCGTAGAAGTCGTAGAAGTAGCCGCTGATCTTGCAGTCGGTCCGCGCGAGCGCCCCGGAAATCGTGTCGCCCACGACGTAGGTCGTCGCGAACCCGCAGGGATCGAGCGCCTTCAAGTGAAACACGACCGGCGCCACGCCGTTGACGGCGGCACTCGCGGTGAACGCACCCAACAGGCTGCCGATGTGGACCGACGCGACGACCCCTCCCGCCGTGTCCGACGTCTGCGTCGCCGGCGTAATGGTCGCGGCCGTGGCGGGAGCCAGCGTCCACGTGACCCTCGCGCCCTTCAGTGGAAAGCCGTCGGAGCTCAGGACGGTGAAACCGATGTTGATGGTTCCACCGGTGAACACGGAATCGCTGTCACCGAAGATGCCCGTGATAGAGCCGGCGGCCGGCCCTGTGGAGTCGCCACCACCACACGCGCCCGCGGCACCCAGGGCGACCGTGAGAGCGACGACGGGTACGAACCGACCCAGCTGCTTCATAGTGCCTCCTCTATTTGGGCACGACGCGGTAGAGTACCTCGCCGTCTCGGATCATCCCGAACTGCTCCCGCGCCACGCGCTCCTGCACCGCGGGATTCGTTTCCAGGTCGTGCGCCAGCGTGGCCAGCGAGTCGATGTCGACGCGCAACACCGCGACCTTCGCGCGCTCCTCGGCGAGCTGCCGCCGGATCGTGATCCAGTCGGCGGTGCCGTATTCCCCGCCCCAGACGGCGAGCACCAGCAGCCCCACACCACCGGCGATGCCGGCCAGCCGCGTGCGCGTCACAAGCCGTACAGGTGGCGGCCGGGGTAATGCGCCACGTCGCCAAGCTCTTCGGCGATGCGGAGCAGCTGGTTGTACTTCGCGACACGCTCGGTGCGCGAGGCGCTGCCGGTCTTGATCTGGCCGACGCCGGTGGCGACCGCGAGATCCGCGATGAACGTGTCTTCGGTTTCGCCGGAGCGGTGCGAGATCACGGAGCCGTAGCCGTTGCCGCGCGCCAGGTCGATGCACTGCAGCGTCTCGGTCAGGGTGCCGATCTGGTTCACCTTGATCAGAATGGCGTTCGCCACGCCTTCCTCGATGCCCCGCGCCAACCGCTCGACGTTGGTACAAAAGAGATCATCGCCTACAAGCTGCACCCGTTCCTGTAACGATTCTGTGAGCTTTGCCCATCCCGTCCAGTCATCCTCTGCCAGGCCGTCCTCAATGGAGACGATCGGATAGCGATCGATCCATCCTTTATAGAGCGCGATCATCTCTTCAGCGCTCTTGGTGCCGCCTTTGCTCTTTTTGAAGGTGTAGGCGCCGTCCTCGTACAGCTCCGAGGCCGCCACGTCGAGCGCGATCGCGATGTCCTTCCCCGCCTCGAAGCCGGCGGCATCGATCGCGGCCATGATCGCCTCGAGCGCGGCTTCGTCGTTCGGCAGATCGGGCGCAAAGCCTCCTTCGTCACCCACCGCCGTCGACAGCCCCCGCTTGGCCAGCACCTTTTTCAGGGCATGAAACACCTCGACGCCCATGCGCAGGCCTTCGGGAAATGATTCAGCGCCGATCGGCACAACCATGAACTCCTGGGAGTCGACGGTGTTCGCCGCGTGGGCGCCGCCGTTCAGGATGTTCATCATCGGCACGGGCAGCACGTGGGCAACCGGCCCGCCGAGGTAGCGGTAGAGCGCCAGCCCGGCATCCTGGGCAGCCGCGCGGGCGACCGCCAGCGACACCGAGAGAATGGCGTTCGCGCCGAGGTGACTCTTGTTGGGGGTGCCGTCGAGATCGAGCATCGCGTAGTCGATCGCGATCTGATCTTCGGCCGACAGGCCTTCGAGCCGCGGTCCGATCACCTCGTTGACGTTCTTGACCGCCTCGAGCACGCCTTTGCCCCCGAAGCGCTTGGTGTCGCCGTCGCGCAGCTCGACGGCTTCGTGCTCGCCGGTCGACGCGCCGCTCGGCACGGCCGCGGTGCCACTCGCGCCGCTCGCCAGCGTGACATCGGTCTCGACGGTGGGGTTGCCCCGGGAATCCAGAATCTCGCGCGCGTGTACCGCGATGACAGTGCTCATCGTGGAACGAACCCTACCGTGCCTTGGACTGAAGAGCAACCATCGCCGCGCGAACTTGGTCGCGCAGGCGGTCGCGATCGGCAGGACGGAGGCCGCGCGTGGGGATGGGTGGTGCGACGAGCAGTTGGATGGGACGCGAACGCAGCCGCCAGGCGCCCTTGGGGAGGATCTCGAAGGTGTGGTGCACATACACCGGCACGATCGGGACCTGGGCGGCGATCGCGAGCCCAAACGGCGCGTTCTTGAACGGCAACAACTCACCGGTGCGGCTGCGGGTCCCCTCCGGGAAGACCACAATGGACGAAACCCCCGCGCGAATCGTGCGCGCGGCTTCATCGTAGGCCTCGAACGCTTTCTTGCGCGCCTCGCGATGGATCGGAATGTGTCCCGCGGCGTGCATCGCGCCGCCCAGCAGCGGAATCCGGAACAGCTCGCGCTTGGCCACGAACCGGATCGAGCCGGGGAGCGTGGCGAACAGGGTCCAGATGTCGAACATCGAGGAGTGATTGGACGCGTAGATGACCGGCTGATCGCGGGGGATGGACTCAAGACCGTCCGCGATGACGGGCGTGCCTGCCGCGCGCAGGACGTCGCGCGCCCAGTCGGTTCCCGCCCAGTCGTACACGCCGCCGCGCCGGTTCTTGACGCGGAACACCCCGGCCACGAAGGCTCCGGTTGCGTGAATGACTGCGGAAACAGCGAGAACGACATAGTACCAGAGGGTGCGGATCACGCGAAGTGATCGTATCCCGCGGGCAGCGCCACCCGCTTGCTGTGGTCGAGTAGCCGCACGCCGCCGCGCCGTCCGCCGGCACCGCGCAGGCAGGTGCCGATGCGGGTCAACTGCAGCCCGGTCTGGGCGCGGAATGCGGAGACGCTGGTATCACCGAACGTCGGCGGCATGGTGCAGAGGAGCTCGAACTCCTCTCCGCTGGAGGCCGCGGCCATCGCGTCCACGCCCTCCCAGCACGGGATGTGCTCGAGGTTGATCTCGATGCCGACCTCGGACGCGGCGGCGAGATGCTGTGCGTCCGCCGTGAGACCATCGGAGATATCGATCATCGCGCTGGCACCGTGATTCGCCAGCCAGAGGCCGGCCTCGATGCGCGGCTCCGGGCACACGTACCGATTCCGCAGCGCGGCCGGCATGCTCTTCCCGGCGCCAAAGTGCTCGAGCGCGAGCGCCGCGCCTCCCAGATATCCGGTGACCCAGAGCCCATCGCCTTCCCGCGCCCCAGAGCGACGCACCGGCCGATCCGCGACGCCGATGACACACACGTCCACCAGGTAGCGATCGGAGCGGGCCAAATCGCCCCCCAGCACCTTGGCGTCGACGTTCTTCACCATGCCCGCGACACCCGCCATGATCTCCGCGGCGGGGTCGGCGCCCTTGTTGCCGTCGATCGGCGGAATCCCGAGCGAGGCCAGCACGCCGAGCGGTTTGGCGCCCTCCGCGGCCAGATCAGAGAGCGCCGCGCCGGCGGCGCGAAATCCGATCTCCTTGAAGTTGAGCCAGTCGGTCCGGAAGTGGACGTTCTCGAGCGACGTGTCGATGCTGACGGCCAGGGTCGCCGCGCCGAACGGAATCAGCGCGCAGTCGTCCCCGAGTTCCGACACGTCGCCCGCGACCTCGGCGATCTGCGCGAGGATCCCACGAACGCGGTCGAATTCCTTGCCTGGGCCGAGGTTCATCGTATTGCCATGTATTACAACACGTCAGGGGCTTCAAGTTCCGCGAGAACGGGAGGTCGAGCAGGGAGGACCTCCCGCCAGGCCCTCCACACCTCGGGGAGGGCGGCAAGCACGTCGGCGGGGCGCAGGCTGCGCGCGGTCCACTGCCGTGCCCCCTGCTCCGCGGCGCGACCGAGGGCGTGCGCGCCGAGCGCAGCCGCCTCCGCAGGCACCGTGCCGCGCGCCAGGAAGGCGCCGATGAATCCCGCCAGCAGGTCACCGCTGCCGCCCGTCGCGAGTCCGGGATTCCCGCTGGCGACGACGTGCGCGGGGCCCCGCAGATCGGCGATGACGGTCGGAACCCCCTTCAACAGGACCGTGCATTTGAGCTTCGCGGCAGCGTGGCCGGCGGCAGACCAGCGGTCGTTCGCGGCTTCGTCTGCGACTGCGTCGCCGGCGAGGGCGCGGAATTCGCCAAGATGGGGTGTGCAAACCAGCGCACGACTGCCCGTCGGCACGTCGGCACGAAACACGTGCAGCGCATCGGCGTCGATTACCGTCGGCAGGGGACGCTGAGCGAGCACGCCGGCGACGAAACAGGCGCGCGCCGTGCGGGGCTCGCGACCGAGCCCCGGTCCCAGCACCACCGCGTCGGCCCATTCGATGGCCTCGACCACGGCGGGCTCGAGCGGTTCTCCGAGTGCCGATTCCACCGTCAACAAATCAGGGAGACTGGCCTGGGCGGCCGCGATCGTTTCGCGTGCCGCCACCAGCTTGACGAGCCCAGCGCCGGCGGCAAGCGCAGCGCGGGCGGCATGGAGCGCCGCGCCGCTCATCCCGTCCGCGCCGCCAACCACGCACACGCGGCCGCGGTCGCCCTTGTGCATTTGCGGCGCGAGCCGCGGGAGCCGGCCGGCCGCCCACCGGTCGGTGACGAGCACCGGCCACACCGCGTCGGCGGGTGGGAATCCGATGTCCACGACCACGATTTTGCCGCACCATTCGCGCGCCAGGAGGTGACCGCGGCGCGCCCCACCGAACGTGACGGTGAGGCGGGCGTGAATGGGACCGTGCGCTTCCCCGCTCGTGAGATCGAGCCCCGTCGGTCCGTCGACGGCGAGGATGGGCGCCCCGTAGGCGGTCAGCCGCTCCGCCAGCGCCAGCACCTCTCCCTTGGCGGGACCTGCCGCGCCGGTACCGAGCAGCGCATCCACCGCGACGGCGGCCTGCGGCCAGGCTTCTTCGCGCCCCAGCTCGCGCACGCCCTCCAGGCGCGCGAGCGCGCGATTATCGATCGCGTCGTCGGTCTTCGGATCGACGGCCGCGACCCACACGGGAATCCCGGCGGCGTGGAGCGCGCGGGCGATCACCCAGCCGTCCCCGCCGTTATTCCCGGCGCCCGCGGCGACCAGGACACCGCCGGTCGTTGCCTCAGGCAGCTCGGTGACGAGGACCTGTACCGTGGCTCGGCCCGCCGTCTCCATCAGCACGCGGCTCGGCACCCGATACTGGGTGCGCGCCGCCGCATCCCACGCCGCCGCTTCGCTCGCCGCCAGAACCGGAATCGGATTCACGGAATCACCACCCCCGCGTACCCCACCACGCGCGCGTTATCGCCCGAGACCCAGCCGGAGTGGCGGTAGTCTACCACGTCGGCCCGGGTCCCGCCCAGCGCTGTCGCGGCGGCCAGCACCACGGCCGCCGGCCCGCGGCCGCACATCGAGATGCGCTCGCGCTGGCAGCGGGCGAGCAGCTCCTCGCCATCGAGCGCCTGCACGGCATCGAGCGCGCGCGCGTCTTTGCTCTCGGAGACGCCCGAGGGTTCGTAGTGGTTCAGGTCGCTCGAGGCGAGCAGCAACACCGGCTCCCGTGTCGCCGTGACGAGGCGGGCGAGCATCTCGCCGAGCGCGCGCGCTGCCTCCCAGGCGTCCCAGGCGATCACGAGCGGCACGATGCGCACGTCGGCACGCAGCATTTGAAGGAATGGGAGCTCGACTTCGACGGCATGCTCGGCCCGATGGGCGTCGTGGTCCACTCCCACGACACCGCGGGAGACCTCGAGGAGCGCCGCCGCCATTTCCGCATCGACCGGGACGTCGCCCAGCGGCGTGCGAAAGGCCCCGGCCTCCCACAGCGACACGCCACCCCTGGCTGCGGAAATACCCGTGTGGTTGGGAGCGAGAATGATGACCACGCGGGGGATGGTGACGCGGGCGAAGGCGCGGGCGGCCGTCGGTCCGGAATAGATGTAGCCCGCATGAGGCGCGATGACGGCTCGTACGTTCCCCCTCTCCGCGTGCGGAGAGGGGGTCAGGGGGTGAGGACGTCGAGCGTCGGCGAGCATGGTCGCGACGGTCGCCCGCAGCTCGACGGGATCGGAAGGATAGAAGCGCCCGCTGACGGCGGGCGGCCGGACGCCGGGGGTCACCCCGAAGAGGAGACTCCCGGCCAACGGTAGCCCGCCCCCGCCTTGAAAACCTCGGCGAACTCGTAGACGCGCTCGAAGTCTTCGATGCGATCGGCCGGCTGGCGCGCGAGCAATCCCACGTCGATCAGCATGAACACGATCTGCCCGAAGTCGTCGGTGGTCTGGATGCCCCAGTGCGTCAGCACGGCGGAGGCGAGCATCCCGAACTGCTCGAGCGCAAGATCGCGACAGGCCCAGGCCAGCTCGACGCCGGTCAAGTGGCGCCGCGCGGGCAGGCGCGTCTGCGCGAACTCGAGCGCCGCGAGCACGAACACGAACGCGCGCTCGTTGTACTTGCCGTCGCGGCGCCGGATCTCGGCGAGTGCCGCTTCGAGTGTGGCGACGTCGCTCATCGCCGGACCTCGCCTGGAGCCGGCGGTGCGGCGGGTCCCGGCGGAGTCGTCACCACGCGAATCCCGCCCGAGCGGCGATCGCTCTTGCGGTCTTCGACGGGCGCCTCGAGCAGCGCCGATTCGAGCACATCGTCAATCGTTTCCACGAGCTGGATATTCAGCAACTTCTGCACCTCTTCCGGCAAGTCAATAAGGTCGTTCTTGTTGCGTTCGGGAACGAGCACCGATTTCACCCCGGCCCGCGCCGCCGCCGTCAGCTTCTCCTTGAGCCCGCCGATCGGCAGCACCCTGCCCCGCAGCGTCAGCTCGCCCGTCATGGCGACGTCGTGCCGCGCCGGCCGGCGGCACAGCAGCGACGCGAGCGCCGCGGCGATGGTGATGCCCGCCGAGGGTCCGTCTTTCGGCACGCCGCCCGCCGGCACGTGCAGGTGCACGTCCGACTGCGTGAAGACGTCGAGCGGGATCCCCAACGCGCTCGCGCGGGCGCGAAGCAGGCTCCACGCGGCCTGCGCCGATTCTTTCATCACGTCGCCGAGCTGGCCGGTCAGCGTGATCTGGCCCTTGCCGGGCATGCGGATCGCTTCGATGAACATGATGTCGCCGCCGGTCGGCGTCCATGCGAGCCCGGTCGCGACCCCAATCTCGGGGGCGCGGCCCGCCACTTCACTCTGCACCTTCGGCTGTCCCGCGTACTTCTCGAGATTCTTCGAGGAGATTCTCACGCTCGTCGACTTCCCCTCGACCACCTCGAGTGCGGCCTTGCGGAGCACGCCCTGGATCTCGCGCTCCAGCTGGCGGACGCCCGCTTCTCTCGTGTACTCGGCGATCAGGCGGTCGAGCGCGGCGTCGGCGACATGGGCGCGCTCGGCTTCCTTGCCCTTCCCCAGTCCTGTCTCCTTGAGTTGGCGCGGCATGAGATAGCGCTTGGCGATCTGGAGCTTCTCGGACGGCGTGTAGCCGACGAGGGTGAGCTGCTCCATGCGGTCGAGCAGCGGATCGGGAATCGGCATGGTGCTGTTCGCCGTCGCGATGAACATCACACCGGACAGATCGAACGGCACCTCGAGGTAGTGATCGACAAAGGTCGAGTTCTGCGCGGGATCGAGCACCTCGAGTAGCGCCGAGGTGGGATCGCCGCGCACGTCGGCGCCCATTTTGTCGACCTCGTCCAGCATCAACACCGGCGTCCGCGTCTCGCAGCGCTGCAGCGCGTGAATGATGCGACCGGGGATCGCGCCGACGTAGGTGCGGCGATGGCCGCGCACTTCCGCTTCGTCGCGCACGCCGCCGAGCGAGACGCGCGTGAACTTGCGTCCCAGTGCCTCGGCGATGCTCTGCCCGAGCGACGTTTTGCCGACGCCCGGCGGTCCCACGAAGCAGAGGATCGAGCCCTTCGCGTCGGGATTCAGCGTCCGCACCGCGAGATACTCGAGGATGCGTTCCTTGATGGTCTTGAGATCGTAATGGTCGCGATCGAGGATCTCGCGCGCCGCCTTGAGGTCGAGCCGATCCTGGGTGACGCGGCTCCAGGGCAGCGCGGCGAAGACGTCGAGATAGGTGCGCGCGACCTGATACTCGGCCGACTGCGGCGACATCTGGCGCAGGCGTTTGAGCTCGCGGTCGGCCACTTTTTTTCCTTCCGCCGAGAGCTTGGCCTCGTCGAGCCGCCTGCCCA
This sequence comes from Gemmatimonadales bacterium, assembly GCA_035575675.1. Classification (GTDB taxonomy): domain Bacteria; phylum Gemmatimonadota; class Gemmatimonadetes; order Gemmatimonadales; family GWC2-71-9; genus 20CM-2-65-7. The sequence goes on along the minus strand of DATLXS010000221.1, from coordinate 17,076 downwards.
GCTCTTCGAGCTCGTCGTCGCCTTCGCCTTCCCCCAGCTCCTGGCGGATCACCTGCAGCTGCTCGCGCAGCACGTACTCGCGCTGATTCTGGTCGAGGCGCGTTTTTACTTTTTCCTGGATCTGGGTCCCGACCTCCAGCACCTGCAGCTCTTGCACCAGGAATTCCGCGAGCCGCTCGAGCCGGCGTGTGACGTCGTCGATCGCCAGCAGCTCGGCTTTCGCCGGGAGGGCGAGATCCAGGTTCGCCGCGATGAAGTCGGCCAGCTTCCCCGCTTCGTTGATGCCGGCAAGCACTTCGTGCAGCTCGGCGCCGAGATAGGGGGCGATGTCGATGACGCGCGAGAACTGCGCGATGACCGTGCGCTTCAGCGCTTCGGTGCGGGCGTCCTCGAGCAGGTTTTCGGTGAGCGGCTCCGTGTCCGCCATCAGCCACTTCTCGCCCTGCGCCACGTTGCCCAGCCGCGCGCGCTCCAGCCCCTGGACCATCACGCGCACCGAGCCGTCGCCGAGCTTGAGCATCCGGACGATCGTGCCGAGGGTGCCGACGTCGTAGAGCTGGTGCGGGAGGGTGTTCATCACCGCGCCCTCGGGCGGCTCCATCCCGCCCATCGACTTCACGACGCCGAGCAGCAGGCGCTTTTCGCCCTGGATGATCTCGTCGATCAGCTGAACGGCTTTGGGATCAGTGAGGGCCAGCGGGATGACGACGTGGGGATAGACAACGAGCTGGCCCAGGGGAAGGACCGGCAGGCGCTCCACTAAGTCACCCGCACCGATTGCGCGCCCGAGGAGCGCGGCGGTTGCTTGGCCAGCCGGATCTCGAGGAAGCCATGCTCGTAGGTGGCCTTGATCGACGACGGATCGACGACAACCGGCAGCCGGAAGCGCCGCTCGAAGGGCCCGATCTGCACTTCCATCGAGTGATAGTGGCGCTTGCCCTGCTGCCGTGTGGTGCGCTCGCCCGCGATCTTCAGGATTCCTTCGTCCAGCTCGACGCTGAAGTCCCCCGCCTGCATCCCGGCGATGTCCATGTGGACGATCAGCTCGCCGTCGGTCTCATAGACGTCGGTGCGCGGTTTCCATTTGGGGGATGCGACAAATCCGACGGGGCGGCCGTGGGCGACTTCGTTGAAATAGACGTCCAACTCGTCGGCGAGGTGAACCGTGAGCGAACCCGATCCGCGGGACGGTCGATTGGGGGGTGGTAGGTCGCTGTCACCCATGCCCGATTAACATAATGCCCGGCGCAATGGCGCGCGTGGCCGGAAATCACGGTTCCGGCCCCGCCATTGCCTCGCTTTGTGCCCACACGCCCGCTCCGAACCTAGCGCAACCGCGAAGGCGTCAGCCGGCTCGCCTTGACCCAGAACCAATCGTCGGGCAGCCCGAGCTTCGCGTCGCCGCGGATCTGCGCCGGGTAGCCATAGCTCGGATCGTAGGCGACCTCGAGGACGTCGTCGCGCCGCACTCCCTGCTCCACCGCGTCGAACAGCCCTTCTACTGTATACAGCGACCACGGCTCGCGCGGCGCGCCCAGCGATTTCCCGGTCGTATCGCGCAACGCCACGGCCGCGCCGTCCCGGGTTTCGAGAATCGCCGGGTACGAGGGCCAGGGACAGAAACACCCGACGGCAATCTGGATGCGATAGCTGCTGATGTGACGCGCCTGCCATGCCTCCCGGTGCGCCGCCACTTCGCGCAGCAGCGAATCGCGCTCCGCTGGGGTGAGCGCACCCTCCGCGCGACGCTCCGGGAGCCTCACGCGAGTTTCCCGTTCGAGCGGCGGCGCCGGCGTTGCGGTCCGGCATGCCGCCACAGCGAGGAGCGCCGCCGCGATCCGCCGAGACAGGCTCGCGACCGTTATGCCTTGCCTGTCGTCTGCGCCCACTCCTGGCGGCGCTGTTCCACGCTGCGCACAAAGTCCTGGCGGTGCTTGGTGAACGTCGCGGCGAGCTGATCGCTGTAGCCGTAAATCGCCCACGGAGCGCGCTGCTGCACAAAGGTGAGCAGCTCGTTCACCTTCTTTTCCTTGCCGGGAATGGTGGCGGTGCCGCCATAGCAGGCGACGATCGCTTCGTACGTCTTGCCCGTCGGAATGAAGTTGACGCTGTGGCGGGTGATCTTCTTGTGAGCCCCACAGCACGTCGTGAAACCGCAAGAGCTTGAACGTGAAAAACGTCGAACGCACGAGGAACGTGTTCCCGAGGCGCCACCCCGCCCCGCCCGCGCGAGCGGGTAGGGCCCGCTGAGAAAGTTGGCGATGTAGCGGCGGTCGCTGGTCGCGACTACCACGAAGCCGACGAGGGCGAGAGTCCACACGACCACGCGGCGCAGCGACGTCGCGCGTATGCGTCCGGCGATCCAGCCCTCCATCGAGTCCTCTCGGGCGAAGCGTGGCACACTATAGCGAACGCGTTCCGGCCAGGCTACCATAGCGTTATGCGATACTTCCCTTACATCTCCGCGACGGCCCTCACGGTCGTGGCAGCGGTGTCGTGTGAAAAGCCGACGCCCAAGCCCCCCGCGGGCGCGCCGGACATCCGCAACCCGGCCGATCCGGGCTTCGCCCAACAGGCACCCGACAGCTTCCGGGTGCGCGTCTCGACGACCAAAGGCGACTTTGTCATCGCCGTGCATCGCGCCTGGGCGCCACACGGGGTCGACCGCTTTTTCAACCTGGTGCGCGCCGGGTTCTACGACGGGGTGCGCTTCTTCCGCGTCATTCCCGGCTTCATGGCGCAGTTCGGCATCCACGGCGACACGGCGGTGACGGCGGCGTGGCGCCCGCGCGTGATCCCCGACGATCCCGTACGCCGGACCAATGGGCGCGGCATGGTGACCTTTGCGACCGCGGGTCCCGGGACCCGCACCACGCAGATTTTCATCAATTTCGGCGACAACAACCGGCTGGACGCGGGTGGGTTCGCGCCGTTCGGGCAGGTGGTGGAAGGGATGGAGGTCGTGGACGCGCTGTACGGCGGCTACGGCGAGGGCGCGCCGAACGGGCGCGGCCCCGATCAATACCGGCTGAACGTCGAGGGCGAGAAGTATCTCGCCCGGCAATTTCCCAAGCTCGACAAGATTACAAAGGCTAGGGTCGAGTAAGCTGCCGCAGCCTCCCCTGCGCTTCGCCGTTCGTGGAATCGCGCCGAATCGCTTCGCGGAATGACGCGATCGCGGCGGTCGTGTCGCCCTTCAGCAAGTTGATATTGGCGCGGAAGGTCGCGAGGTTCGACGACGTGGGGAACTGCTCCTCGTTGAGCTTCAGGATCGCGAACGCCTCGGCGAACTTCCCGCCGCGCGCCAGGCGGAAGGCCGCGACGTCCAGCGTGGGCTCGCCGAAGTCGTAGGCCGCGCGGCCGTAATAGCGCTCGCGCAGCGCGCGATACGCCCGCGTCGCGGAGTCGGCACCCGACGTCTGGGCCGTCTCCTGAATCAGCTGCTCGAGCGACATCGGCCGGCTCACCCCGCGATGGCAGGTCTGGCACGTCACCTCGACGTGGCTCATCATCTGCGCGTGCTCGGGGAGGGTATCGAGCCGCCGGTTGATCTCCTCCACCATCCGCATCATCTGCCGCGCCGTGAGCTTGGTGCGCTTCTCGTCCTTGGCGAAATCGAACTGCGCGAGCGGCTGCCCTTCTTGCCCGACGTGGCAGAACTGGCAGCGCACCCCGAGCCCGCCCGCGAAGTTGCGCATGATCCCGATGACTTGCATCACGGGCGTGCTCTTCGGAATGACTTTGACGTTGATGAGCGAGTCGGGCGGGAATTTCCCGGGCGCCTGGGCGGCGAGTGGGCCGGAAACGCACAGCCCGGCGAGCAGCAGGAGGTTTCTGTTCATAAGCTCAGTTCTACCCCGCTTCGAGTAAGCCCGCTATCCCGCATCTGACTTCCCCATCGCATTCTGACGATTGGTTGAATGTGGTTGATGGGCCTGAAGGACCCCTCACCAGGATCTCCGTCACATCTCGTGCCCCGCCGCGTGATGCTGCTGCCGCTGAAACGCGAGGAATTCGTGGATCGCAGCCACCGCACCCGGATCGCCGCTCTTGATCCGCACTTCCCCGCCTCGGGGCCGATCGATCTCGTCATACGTGATCGCACTGCGGCGCGCCGCCATCACACCCGTCCCGGGCACGGTGTGGGCATGCACCTCGAAGGGCTTGGTGAAGTCGCCCGCACGAAACGCGGCCTCGATGTCACGCAGGTGCGCGCGAATCGTGGCGATGGCGACGGTGTCGGCCGCATCGTCGCGCTCGAGCACGACGCGACCGCCGTCGGGCAGATCCTCAAAGACATGCGCGGAGGTGTACTGGTCGACGCCCATGACGTGCGCGCCACGCGACTGCATCGCGGCGAAGTCGGCCGAATCCCCGGATCGCTTACAGGCCGCGGCTAGCAGGGCCGCGCCGAGCCCGAGGACTCCGATCGATAGCCGAGTCTGATCCAGACCACGCATAGGGCACCGTTGAGGGCGAGGCCGAGCGCCGGCTTCACGAACGCGAGCGCGGTCGCCGCGGCGTAGACGAGAAGACCTACGTAATAGGTCCGCTGGACGTTGGCGACCGTCTCGGCGGTCACCTCTTTGCGCAGCAAGCCACCGTTCACAATCGCGCGGAACAAGACATTCCAGCACAGGGCGTTCAGCACCATGGTCCCGCAATAGAACGCCGCCGCGGGTTTCGCCTCCGCCGTCGCGAGGTTTTGCGCCAGCACCGCCGTGGGAAACGGCACGAAGCTCACGGTCAGCAATAACAACCCGTTCGCGAAGAGCACCGGATAGTTGACGCTCCGCGCCATGCGCAGCAACTCGTGATGATTGACCCACATGATCAGGATGACGACGAAGCTCAGCAGAAACGCGATGTAGGACGGCCACAGGGCCAGGAGTCCCGTCCAGAGCCCGTGGTCGCCGTGGGGAACGCGGATTTCGAGAATCAGCAGCGTGATGGCGATGGCGAAGACGCCGTCGCTGAAGGCTTCGACGCGGCCGGGGCTCTCACTCATGCTCACAAAGATGCGTTTCCGGGGTAGATTCTGCACAAACACAACAGGTTGAACTCATGCATCGCGCAACGCGTCCGCTCTCATTCGCTCTCATCACCGCCGCGCTGGCCGCCTGCGGTAAAGACTCCAGCGGCCCGGCCGCGGGGTTTGAGTGCCTCGGTCAGGCGCTCCCCACGGCCGCGCCCGCTCTGGTCAATGTCACGGGGACGGTGACCGCCAATGTGCTGTCACCAAATCCGGTACCTCACGCATTCGTGTATGGATTCCGCACCGGGGACACGACGCACCTCGCGGGCGACACAACCGATACGCCTGGCCGCTACGCCGTCGCGATCTCGACCGGTGGACTCCCGGTGAACGGTTACCTCGCGATCTCAGACAGCGGTCACCACATGGACACCTACGCCTATCCAGCCGTCCCCCTGGCCGCCGATATCACCCAAAACGTGCTCATGGTGTCGGGCTCGGAGTTTCCAGTGCTCGCGGCGGCGGCGGGCATCACGCCGGTGCCGGGCGACGGCTTCATCGGCATCGTCGTGACGAACTGCGCCGGCACGCCGATCGCGGGTGCGACCGTAACGAGCAGCCCGATGGGAGCCGTGCGCTACAACGCGGGCGGTCTCCCGAGCTCGTCAGCAACGTCGACGAGCGCGGACGGCGTCGCCTACATCGCCAATGTCGCGGCGGGCAATGTGACGGTGATGGCGACCGCGAGCGGGAACACGCTGCGCCAGCACGTCGTCAACGCGCGCGCCGACGCGATCACGCTGACGGAGATTCAGCCGTAGCGACCACAACCATTTCCGGGCACCCGTCCACAAACGGGCCCCGCTTGAAGTCGCCGTAGATCTCGCGCAGGCGAAAGCCGGCGCGCGCGAGCAGGTTCTTGAGCTCCGCCGCCAGATACCACCGCATCTCGAACGCCTGCACGTAGCGCTTGCCGTCGACGTAATAGATCAGCTCGGACTCACTCACCTGATCGACCCAGCGCACGCGCGCAATCCGGTAGCAGCGACGCAGCCGGCGCCCGTCCGGGAGCCGCAGCTCGGCGGTATCCTCCCGCTCGACCCCGTCCGCGCTCACGAGCCTGTCGAACCGCGGATTGAAGACGTCGAATACGAGGCGCCCCCCGGGCGCGAGATGGCGCCGCGCCGCGGCGAGAAACTGCAGCTGATCCTCCTGGGTGATCAGATGCTGCACGACGCGAAACGGCGCGGTGATCAGCGCAAAGGTCCCGTCGAGACTGAAGCTGCGCATGTCGTGCTGCGCGAGCGTGACGCGGGATTGCACCGCCGCGGGCTCGGCGGCGAGCTTCGTGCGGCAGCGCGCGAGCATCTGCCCCGAGCTGTCGATCCCGGTGATGGTGCAGCCGGCGCGCGCGGTCGGCAGCAGAATGCGGCCGGTGCCGCAGCCCACCTCGAGCACCGGGCTGCCGGAGGCCGTGGCTGCGGCGACGTAGAAGGCGAGATCCTGCCGCTCCAGATAGAGCGGCACGTGATCGTAGAGCAGTCCGAAATCAGGGATGTCGTCGTAGGGAGAGGCCACTAAGACTTGATCTTAACCGTCACCACCCTCCCGTCGCGAGAGACCTCGGCCTTGTCCGCATGGAGCGATACGAGCGGTGATTCGATCTGCACGTCGCCCTGGGCGCCGGTCGTGACCTTCACGGTCGAGTCGGCGCCGACCACCGCGCGGAGCACCTGGCCGTTCCGGTCCTGCACCACGGGCGTGTTGAACGTCGCCTGGAAATCCCCCGCGCAGGCCTTCAGCCAGCGCGTGTGCAGCAGCACGCCGGGCTCGACCTGGAGCAGATTCTGCGGATCGATCCCGCACAGGCCGAGGTAGCGGCCCTCCACGCTGACGACGAGCTGCACCCCGGGGGCGTTGAGGACGCTGTCCACCTGCGCGCGCCGGAATGCGCGCAGCCCGGCCACCCCGGAGTCCGCCGCATCGCGCAGTTTGCCCATGACGAACGTCGACTCCGCCTGGCGGCGCAGCGCAACCTCCTGAGACCGGTAACCTGTCGCATCGGCGAGAACGTCCTCGAGCGTGAGGTTCTCGTTGAGCAGCCGCCTCTTCCATGCCGGCCCCTCGAGGACATCGAGCAACAGGCCGAGCGCGGGACCGGTGTAGTAGTAGCGCAACCGGATCGATAGCGTCGGGTTTTCGGTGAGTGTGTGGAGCCCGGAAAGCTTGTTCTGCTGAATGCGTCCCGCACCGACGCGGTCGGGGAAATCCCGCAGCCGCGCGGCGAGCTGCACCGACCGGATCAGCGTGTACTCCGCGAGCCCCTCATTCAGCTCCGCCAGCTGCTCGAACTCGGCCAGCTCGGCGCCGAGCGCGCGGTGGCGCGACTCGCGCACCGCGAGGAACTGCCGGGCGAGTGCGCGGCGGCGCGCTTTGGCGTCGGCCTGGTCGGCGGCCGCCAGGATCCGTCCCTCGAGCGCCATCCCCGCTTCATTCTGCGGATCGAAGACGGGATAGCTCGTCACGAGAAACGCGTTCTCACCCCGGCCAAATCGCCGGTCCTCCTTTTTCGCCGCCGCTTCGAAGACGTGGAACGCCTCATGGGTCGTCAGGCCGATCAGCGAGGCGACGCCTTGCGAGTCGCTGACGACGACCTGCGCTGTGGCACGCCCGGCCAGCTCGGTACCGGTGCTCGCCGCGCCGCGGTCCGCCGCCGGCTGCCAGCCGCTGCCCTCGAGGCCGGCGATCGGCAGGAAACCTTCCGGCAGCGTGCCGTGCCACCCGAGCACCAGCGTTCCCTGCCCGCGCACGACATAGAGCACCGGAATCGTGTCGGGACGAAAGCCGGGCCAGATCGAGTCGCCCAGCTCCGCGCCCAGCCGCACGACCCACTTGTGCGCCGTGACGATGGTGGGCGTCGTCTCGGGCGGCGGCCCTTGAATCAGGACAAGACAGAGTGCCGCAAATACCACTCGATTCCCCCTTCAGGTTGATGTTTCACGGGCTCGGCGCGCAGAAATCAATCCCGAACAAAGCCCATATGACCCGCGCGCGGCTTGACTCCCACACTATCGTCGCCTGCGCCCTCGCGTCCGTTTCCCGGAGGGCCGTATGCATCCCACGAACCGCCGCACGCTCCTACTCGCGACGCTCATCGGCGTCGCGGCTTGCGATAATAGTGTACCGACGGGCACGCCCACTCCCCCTGCCCCGGCGATTCCCGCGCCCGAGTTCAAGATTGTCCCGACGTCGCTGGGGACGCCGCTCACCAGGCTCACCGGTGCCCAGCGCCGCCAATTCGACGCCGGCCGCGCGGTGTTCCAAACCGTATTCACGCCCGAAACGGGCCTCGGCCCGCTCTTCAACGCGGCGAGCTGCGCCTCCTGCCACGAGCAGCCGGTTGTCGGCGGCAGCGGCAGTCATGATGAAGGGGACGCCGGCGAGGACGTCGAGGTCCACGCCACCGCGTTCCATGCCGGCACGGCGCAGTGCGACGCGCTCGCCGCAGTGGGCGGCCAGGTGATTCAGAAGCAGCTCACTCCCGCCTATAGCGCGTTCACGAACCTCACGGCGGAGCCGATCCCGGCCGCCGCGACCGACTCCGGTCACCGCACGACCCCAGATCTCTTCGGTTTCGGGCTGCTCGACGCGGTGCCCGATGCCGAGATTCTCGCGCGCGCCGATCCGCTCGACACGAACGGCGACGGGATTTCGGGACGGCCGAACCGCACGGCGGACGGCCGCCTGGGACGCTTCGGGCGCAAAGCGCAGGCCGCGACGCTGCGCGAGTTCAATGCCGAGGCGTTTGTGATGGAGATGGGCGTGACGAATCCCGGCTTTCTGGTCGAGCAGACGATCGCCGGCGAGCCGTTCCCACCCGGCATCGATCCGCTGCCCGAGCCGGAAATCAGCGCGGCGCAGCTCGCCGCCGTGGATGCCTTCGTGCGCTTCCTCGCGCCGCCGCCGCGCGCGCCACTCGGTTTTCTCTCGGCACATGGCGCCGTGCTGTTCAGCAGGATCGGCTGCGCGTCGTGCCACACGCCGGTGCTCGTGACGGGCGCCAGCCCGATTACGGCGCTGCGATTCCGCTTCGTGCCGGCGTACACCGATCTCCTGTTGCACGACATGGGGCCCGATCTGGCCGACATCTGCCTCGGTCAGGCGCTGCCGTCGGAGTTCCGGACCGAGCCGCTCATGGGCCTGCGGTTTCAGACGGCGTTTCTGCATGACGGCCGCGCGTCGACAATCAGTCAGGCGATCGACCTGCACGGCGGCGAGGGACTCGCCGCGCGCAATCGCTTTGTGCGGCTCAGCAGTCTCGAGCGGACAGCCCTGCTCAGATTCCTCGGGAGCCTCTAAAGACTATTTTTTCCTCACGAACGTGACCGTCGCGACCGGCTTCACCCGACCTTTGACGACGAAGTGGCGCGTCGCGGCCCGGGTGGTGGGCTTCTTCGGATTGGTATCGCGATCCGGCGCCTTGTAGGTCTTGCCGTCGTCGCCGCCCGAGTCGTAGGCCGGGAGCGTCAGCGTGCGCCGCGCGACCCACGCGCCATTCTCGATCAGGTTCACGTCCGACGCGCCCGTGAACCAGTCGGGACTCGGCGCCACCATGTTGACGACGGAGACGAGCGGGTGCGCCGGATCGACCCGCACCGTCGCAACCATCGAGTCTTTCCAGTTCTTGAGACCGCCCGACTCGAACAGCATGAGCGCGTTGCCCTGATCGATCGCGGTCCTGATCTCGGTGTCGAGCGGCGAGTGCTTCCCTTCCTCGGACAGCCGCTCGAGCCCCGGCGTCGGCCGGCGGCCCACCGCGAAGATCGAGTATTTCGCGTTATGGGACGCGCCGATCATGCCGGAGAAATGCGCGTCCGACGGATACTCGAACGGGTGCGTCCGCTTCGTCCAGGTGCTCTTGATGATCACCGTGTATTCGGCCTCGGCGGTCGGCGCTGCCGGGGGCGCTGGTCGTGCGGCAGCGGGAGCGCTCTTCGAGCCTTTCCCGCAGGCCATGACAAGGACAGGCGCAATCAGGTACAGCGAGCGTAGGGCGCGCATGACGGTCTCCATTACGCGGAAGGGGTTCCCATCGGAACGAGTTCAATATCGCACTCGGGAGCACGATTTTCCCTGCTCTGTCCATTTTGAGACGTCGCGGCGCCCACGGGACATCGAGGAGCTGCACCGCGATGAAGAGGAGCCAGAGCGGGAGCTCCGGCTCCATCTTCTTCGCCGCGAAGCCGACGCCGTAGTGGCCGACGAACATGGGCGATCGCTAGGGTGTGGCCTTCTTGTGGCGCGGGTCGTCAGAGTCGTTCACGTAAGTGATGGCGAACGGTCCCTCCCCGCTCACCTGCACGACCGTCACCCCACGGGTCGCCGCGAAGTGATGTGCGTCGGCAGGCGCCGTGATGAACCCACCGGCAGTGAGCGTCATGGCCTTCGCGAGGTTCACCGTGTCACCCATGCCCACCAGGAATGTCCCGGAGAGCACCGTCACGTGCTCGTCGGTGGGATGGAAATGCGATGGGAACCGAAAATTGGCGGGGAAGCGCAGCCGAATCGTATAGACGGCGGGCTTGCTCGGATCGCCCTGGATCAGCGCGAACCGGACGCCGGCCGGGAGGAAGTCGGGACCGGGACCCCACTTCACCGCCATCGAGGACGCCACCTGAGCGTGAGCGGTGTGCGGGAGAGCGACGGCGACTGCACCAGCACAGAGTGCTAGGGAAACAACGCGCATTGAGAGACTCCGAAGTGGAAAAGGTGGGCGAAGGATAACACTTATTTCGCAGGCAGTTCGTTGATCATGAAGCGCCAGATGCGCCAGCCGCCCGCTTCCCGCCGCCAGACCGTCATGTAGCGGCCGGTGCCGTGGATCGGTGGGCCGGTCTTCGGCTTCTGAATCTCTTCATACGTCCCCACGTCGACCGCATGATCGCCGGCGACGAAGAAGTCGGCGCGCGTCAACGTGAGAGACGGAATCGTGTACTTCGCCATCTCAGCGATCACCAGCGCGTGGACGGCCGCGCTATCCAGGTCCGGCGTGCCCGGGAAGAGAAACCGAACGTCGCCCGAGAGCCGGCGCAGCGCCATCGCAGAGTCGCCCTGCAGCCAGGCCTGGCGGTATTCCTCCAGGGCCGTATTCACCGCCGCGCTGTCCGACCCTCGGCACCCGGAAATGAGGAGCACGAGTACACTCAGCATGCTGCGCATTTTCATGGGTCGCAAGTTTACCTCTTCCTGACGTTGCGGGACTCCCGCGAGAGACGGTAGAATCTGACCCAATGAGACGCTGCATCCCATGGCTCCTCTTTGCAACGTGCGTCGCCGGTCTCTCCGCGGCCACCGCTCAAGCCCCTAGTCCCTCGACATACACAGCCGCGGACGTGCGGTTCATGTCGGGAATGATCTACCATCACGCGCAGGCGATCCTGATCGCCGGCTGGGCGCCGTCGCATGAGGCGGGACCGTCGGTGCGCACGCTGTGCGAGCGCATCGTGGCGGCACAGACCGACGAGATCGCCCTGCTGTCGCGCTGGCTCGCGGACCGGCACGAAGCGGTGCCGCACCCCGATGCCGACCACATGATGATGCCGGAGATGGATGCCACGCACATGATGCCCGGGATGCTGTCGGCCGAACAATTGGCGCAGCTCGACCGGGCACGAGGGGCCACGTTCGACGAGACGTTTTTACGCCTCATGATCCAGCATCACGAGGGCGCGATCACGATGGTGAATCAGCTGTTCGCCGCGGGCGCCGGCGAAGAGAACCCCGTCTACAAGATGGCGTCCAGCGTCTTCGCCGATCAGACGACCGAAATCGAGCGCATGCAGCGAATGCTCGCCGCGCTGCTCTTCGCCCCAACCACACCCAACTAGGGATTGTCCATGAAATCGCTTCAAGCGTTGCTGCACGTCGTTGCCGTCGTGTCTGTTGCCGCCTGCGCCTCGGGCGGGGGTGGCAACAACTCGACCGTTGCGCCCTCGCCCGATCCACGCGTGGGGCTGAAGCCCGGACGGTACGACGCCGGTGAGGCGCAGTGGAACATGCGGCTCGTCTCGAACAATCCGTCGCCGTCCCCGTTCGACACCTCGACCAATTCCGATCTCGCGTTCTACAAGAGCTACGTGATCCAGGGGAACTACGACGGCTACCAGGTCTGGGACATCACGACCCCCGGGCATCCGACGCTCAAGAAGGCGTACTACTGTCCGGCCTCGCAGAGCGACGTCTCGGTGTTCCAGAACCTCCTGTTCGTCTCCGGCGAAGGGACGGGCGGCCGGCTCGATTGCAGCGGCGAAGGCGTGCACGACTCGGTCTCCACGGCGCGGCTCCGTGGGATCCGCATTTTCGACATCAGCGACATCGCGAATCCCAAGTACATCGCCAACGTGCAGACCTGCCGCGGCTCGCACACCCACACCGTCGTGATCGATCCGAACGATGCGGCGAACGTCTACATCTATGTCTCCGGGTCGGCGCCGGTGCGCTCGCCGACCGAGCTGTCGGGCTGCGTGCGGCAGACGCCCGATTCGAATCCGAACAGCTCGCTGTTCCGGATCGAAGTGATCAAGGTCCCGCTCGCGGCGCCGCAGACGGCCGCGATCGTCAGCTCGCCGCGGATCTTCGATTCGCTCGCGGCGCCGCCGACGCACAGCGAGGCGCAGCAGGACGTCGCCGAGGCGAAACGCCTAGCCGATTCGGCGCGCGCGCACGGCGGGTTCGTGGTCACGTTGTTCGGCATGGAGCGGCCGCTGGGCGCGCGGTTCACCGCGCCGCTGCTCGACAGCATCGTCAAGGTGCGGGGCGGCAGCGGCGCGCCGACCGCGGCGGACAGCCAGGCGTTGCGCGGCGGCATTCAGGACATCCTCGATCGCCGGTTCGGCTTGAACCGCGTGCGCACCGGGCCGAACCAGTGCCACGACATCACCGTCTATCCGGCGATCGGCCTGGCGGGTGGCGCGTGCGGCGGCTACGGGCTGCTGCTCGACATTCGCGATCCCGCGCATCCGCGCCGCATCGGCGCGGTGGCCGACTCGAACTTCTCCTACTGGCACTCCGCGACGTTCAACAATGACGGCACCAAGCTGTTGTTCTCCGACGAATGGGGCGGCGGCGGGCAGCCCAAGTGCCGCTCGTTCGACAAACCCGAGTGGGGGGCGGATGCGCTCTTCACGCTGAACAACGGCCGCATGGAGTTCCAGAGCTACTACAAGATGCTCGCGCCGCAGACGCCGTTCGAGAATTGCGTCGCGCACAACGGCTCGCTCATTCCGATTCCCGGGCGCGACATCATGGTGCAGTCGTGGTACCAGGGCGGGGTCTCGATCTTCGACTGGACCGATGCGGCGCATCCCAAGGAGATTGCGTTCTTCGACCGCGGGCCAATCGATGGGACGAAGCCTGGGGACGCCGGCACGTGGTCGGCGTACTGGTACAACGGCTACATCTACAGCTCCGAGATTGCGCGCGGACTCGACGTGTTCGAGCTGGTGCCGAGCGGGCTCATCTCGCGCAACGAGATCGCGGCCGCGAAGCTCGTGCATCTCGACTACTTCAACACGCAGGATCAGCCGAAGATCACCTGGCCGGCGAGCTTTGTGGTGGCGCGGGCGTATGTCGATCAGCTCGAGCGCTCGAACGGCCTGGCCATCCTGCGCGTGAAGGCGGTGCGCCAGGCGCTCGACCAGGCGGAGAAGAGCCAGGGGACGGCGCGGCGGGATGCGCTGACGCAGCTCGCGAGCTCGCTCGGTCAGGACGCGGCGACGTCGCCGGATCAGGCCAAGGTGCAAAAGCTTGCGGGCGTAGTCACGGAGCTGGCGAATACGGCGGCGACCGGCGCGCAATAACGCCGGCAGGCAGGTCCTCCCAGGACATATCCATAATTGTTGATATGTCCTGGGCGGGGGGATGACCAAAGGCCGCGGAGCAGCGATCCGCGGCCTTAACAACACGCCGATCCCGCGCGTCTCCAACCCGCAGCCAACACCACCCTGGAGGATACGAATTATGCGTACCGCGCTCGCAACGGCCGTCGCCCTTGCCCTGGGCGTCGCGGCCTGCAACAAGGACGGGACCACAGCCCCCGCCACGCCCGTCATGTCTCAAGTCCAGGCGGAAAGCCTCGCGACGACAGTGCTCGCCGACGTCGACGGCGAGATCACGACCGCGACGTTGGATGGCTCGAACGGCGCCCTGGCCTCCGCGCCGGCGGGCTCGAGCCCCGCAACGCAGTGCATGCCGGCGAAAAGCCCCACGCCGGTGACCGACGCGGACAGCGACGGCGTCCCCGACTCGGTACGGTTTGACTACACCGGCTGCGTCATCTCCCGTCCGCTCTTGATCGATTCGCTCTCGGGCACCATCGACTTGATCGACCCCACGCAAGCGACCGCCGACCACGCGGTCGAGCGCGTGTTCACCGACTTCAAAAGCGTCACGGTCCGCCTGCTCACGGGCGCGACCACGTCCGTAACGAACAACGGCCAGCGCCGCGCGTCGCATGACGGCACGACGCTGCGCAGCAGCGAGACCAACTTCCGCACCGATTACGTGTACGCCAACGGCAGCTCGGCGGAACACGTGAGGACGTGGGAGTCCATCTTCACGGCCGACGTGGCCGGCACGATCATGCGGGACGCGTTGCTGCCGAGTGGCACCTGGTCGGTGAACGGCACGTCGTCGTGGACGCGGGCGCACCGGTCCTACTCACTCACGGTGACGACGAACCCGGCGCTCCACTACAATGCGAGCTGCACGGATGCGCCGCGCTTCGATGCGGGCAAGATCACGGCGGTCGTGACCCGCGGCAGCCAGACCATGACCGTGACGATCGAGTTCACGGCCTGCGGCGTGTACACCGTCACGCGCTCCTAAGGCATTGTCGGTGTAGACCGGTACAGCTGGTGGGGCACACCCTCGTGGTCGACGTCGCGCTCATAGACGAGGCCGGTCTTGATGAGCACGCGCTGCGAACCGATGTTGGCCGCGGTCGTGATCGCGACCATGGTCGAGAGGCCGAGCTCGTGGCGGCCGAGGCGTAGCAGCTCTGTGGCGATTTCGGTCGCGAGCCCCTGCCCCCAGTACTTCGTGTGGAAGCCGTATCCCAGCTCGACCTCGTCGGTGCCGTCGACATCGAGGTGCCGGATGACGCAGCGCCCGGCGACCTCGCCCGCGCGATCGCGCAGGATCCAGAGGCCGAAGCCGTAGTCGTCCCAATGCTGGAGATTGCGGGCCATGTAGCCACGCGTCCCCAGCGCGCTGCGCGGGCCGCCCAGCAGCGCCATGTACTCGGGATCCGAATCCATGGCGCGGATCGCGGCGAAATGCTGCGCCCGCAGGCGCTCGGCCATGAGCCGGGCGGTGGTGAACGTTTCGGGAAAGGGCATGGTGACGGGAAGTTATTCCCACTACGATCCTCTGATCACAAAACCGCGACCGCCGGGTACTCCACCTTCCCTTGCCTAATCCGGCGCTCGATCCGACGGGTCACCCACAGCACCGATGCCGGAATCAGGAACCCGAGGATGTAGGGGTTCAACAGCAACCCGCCGGCGATGATCTGCCAGGCGCCCGATTTGTAGAGCTTGGCTCGATTGAGGGCATCCTGCACCCGGTAGGCAAACACGAGCGACGTGATGTACGGGATGAGGGAGCCCAGTGTTATCACCCACCCGATTGGGTTTTCGAAATTCGAATTGATCGCCAGCGTGAGACCCGCGGACAACGTGAGCAGGTAGACGACGAACCAGGTCTTCAGTTTGCCGGCGTTGCGAGACCACGGGAATTCCTCCGGCGGCAGCAGCATCATCATAGAATCCTCATGGTCGCGGCGACGCTCCGCCCGTCCGATATACCCCTTCGATCGGCTCGCCATCAAGGAGCGCGGGCTGATAATGCTGCCGCCGGAGGTCCGAGAGGACCCGATAATCCGCGGTTGTACCAGAAGGTGGCGTGAGGCGAGCACGGATGACTCGTCCATCCGCGGCAACCAATGCCTCGGCCTGGACGACGGTCCAGCGCAGCGCCTGCGCGGTCGCCTGCCTTGGCGTGATCCGCGGGGTAACCATGACGGCTCGATCCGAGACGGGGGTTCGTGGCACGGGGGGACAATAGGTCGAGCGCTCGAGCGTGAGCGCCGGTGCTTCCCCGCCAACAATGCGGACGCGAATCGCCCACAGGTCGGCCGGCCGCTGACGTCGCACGTAACTGCTGAGCGTGACGGCGGCTGCCGAATCGCCCTGGTCGAGCGCGCGAATGTGCGGGAGCGAATCGCCGGGCTTGAACACGAGACTAAAGAACCGCGGCTTGGCCACAGCGAACACCACGAGGCCAGCCACCGCCTGGGTGGAATCGACCAGCGCCGAGGGTCTGGGAAGCGGCGTGGGGTACATCGTGTCGCCGCAGCCCTCGTCCTGCGCGTTGAGTCGAGCGGTGACGAGCGCCGTTGCGGTGAGCCCGAGACGGAGGGTGAGCGAGCGCATGCGTGCCTTGCTCAGCGCGCCCAATGAATTGCGCCGTGCAGCGCCGTCGGGCCAGCCTCACAATGCTGCTCGAAGCGAACGTCCACGGCGGTGACGGTATCGGCGGAGAACGTCAGGTGATCGATCGCGAACCAGCCGCTCACCACGCTGCAGCCGCGGTTGCCGTGGGACCAGCCGAGCGCGCCTTTTGTCGGGTTGCTGCCGAGCCCGCCGTAGTAGCCAGGTTCGAGTTTCGTGAGCCAGTTCATCGCTTTGAACCCGCCGTCCCACGACTCCGCTGCCGCGACGCTGATGGACAGCTGGTTACCGGCGGCGCTCACCCGGATGGTCGCGGTCCCAGGTGTAAACACATAGGTCCGACCTTGACCGATGTAATCTCCCGTATCGCTCTGCAGATAGACGTAGTTCATGCCTACGGGCGTAGCGCTGTCTGGTGGGAGCCACAGGAGGGTCGGGGGCGGGTTGACCGGTCCGGGAGAGTGGGATTTGTCATCGGATCGCCAGTGGATCGTGCCGTGCAGCGCGGCGGCGGCTCCGTTGCAATGCTGCTCGAAACTCATATCGACCGACGTCAGATTCGTGCTGTCGTAGCTCGCCTGGTCGATCGTG
>DATLXS010000220.1:0-2599 GCA_035575675.1 Gemmatimonadales bacterium | reverse complement strand
CATCGCGCGCCGCTCGTTCCGGAGCGACCGACGACCGCGCAGATGCTCGTCGCTGAAACGCGGGCGCGGTGCGACAACTTGCGTCCCGTCTGGCCGGGGACTGCGGATCTGGTCGAGCCCCTCCTGGCGGAGCTGCAGGCGGCGGTGCCCCATCTCGATTCGACCGACCCCGCGCCGATCCACGGCGACATGGCGGCCGGGCAGTTCTTGTGGACCGGCGACCGGCTGGTGCTGCTGGACTGGGACATGTTCGGCTATGCCGACCCGGCGTACGATGCCGGCCATTTCGTGGCGCAGCTGGAGCGACGCTGCACGCTCGATCGCACGCTCCCGCCGGAGGCCGGTCGCTGGCCGGGCTGTTTTCGGGATGCGTATCTCGCCGCCATGCCGCAGGTCTCGCCGCGCAACGTGTCGTTCTATCGCGCCCTGACACTGCTGCAGAAGACGTACACCGTATGCCGGCGTCAGCCGGCCGAGGGTCCGCAACAGGCGGTGCGGCTGGCCGCCTGCGCGCGCGCCGCGCTGGAGGACGTGCGACGCCAATGAACCCGGCGCTGGTCTCGCCGACCCGAGAGGACGAGCAGGGCATCCTGAGCGCCGCGCTGCGCCAGGTTCGCGGCCCGGACGTGGCGCTCGAGGATTGGTCGGCGCAGCCGCTCGCGAGGCACGGAAAGCAGCGTGTGGTTCGCTACGACCTGCACGCCCGGGCGGCGCACGGCGGTGAGCTGCTCTCCCTCCAGTGGGTGGGCAAGTTCTACGAGGACGACGGCGCCGCGCGGCGAGTCGCCGCGGTGCTGCGAGAGCTGGCCGCCAGCGACTGTGGGGCGCGCGGGGAGATGGAGGTGCCGCGCGTGCTCGGCTACGACGCCCCGCGCCGGCTGCTGCTGCTGACGTACGAAGCAGGGGAATCGGTCGTCTCCGCGATCGCGCATCAGCGCGGGCCGGTGGTACCGGTGATCGGGCGCGCGCTGGCGGCGTTGCACGGGACCCCGGTGTCTCTGGAGGCGATCACATGTCCCGCCGACGTGTTGAACGATCTCCGGCCCCGCGTCACCGAGCTCTGCGCCCGGTTCCCCGGCGAGGCGGATGTGCTGCGCGATACGCTCTTCCGGCTCGAGCACGCCGCCCCGTCCGCGCCCGCCGCGCCGTCATTCCTGCACGGCGACTTCGGCACGGCGAACCTGCTGTGGCGGCCCGGTCGCCTCGTCGTGTTGGATTTCGACCGCTGTACGCGGGGCGACCCGGCGTTGGACCTGGGCTATCTGTTGACACAGCTACGTCGGGTGACGCTGCGCAAGCCGGGCAAGCTGCCGGAGTTCGCGTCGCTCTCGAGCGCGATTCTCGAGGCGTACCAGCGCTGGACTCCGCCCGACCCGGCGTTGAGCCGGCGGGTCGCCTGGTACGAGCAAGCGACTTTGGTGGGGAAGATTCACGTTCAGGCTTTCGATCTGACGCGCCACCGCGAGGCCGACGCGCGGCGGCGGCGACAGGTCGAAGCGGTCGAGTTGCTGCGATGCCTGGTAAACGGACGCGATTCCGTCAGATCTTCCTGACGCATCTGCGTCAGGTCAAAGGCCGCCTGGCCATCGCGGCGCTCTGCACGCTGGGAGCTACCGCGATGGAGCTGCTGAAGCCGTGGCCGCTCAAGATCATCCTCGATCACGTCATTTACGACAATCCTCTGTCGCGCGCCCTGCGCCTGCTGCCGCACGCCGTCGCCGACGACAAAGTCAGGCTGCTGGTGGCGGCGTCGAGCGGGATTCTGGCGATCGCGTTGGGGAGCGGACTGTTCTCGTACGCCCAGATCTTCATCACCTCGTCCATCGGCTACCGCATGGTGTACGCCCTGCGGCGGGAGCTATTCTCCCATCTGCAGACGCTGTCCTTGTCCTTCCACAACCACTCGCGGTCGGGCGATCTGTTGACGAAGATCGCCGGGGATACCAACACCCTGAAGGACATCTTTGCGGACTCGATTCTCAAATTCACGACCTACGTCTTGACGGTCGCCGGGATGTTCGCCGTCATGTTCGCCCTCAACTGGCGGATCGGCCTGATCGCACTGGCCACGATGCCATTTCTGTCGTACAGCCTGTTTCATCTCTATCGCAAGACGAAGGCGTCGGTCAAGACGCAGCGCCGGCAGGAAGGGAAGGTCGCCTCGCGGATGAGCGAAGTGCTCTCGGCGATCCCGTTAGTGCAGGCGTTTGCCCGAGAAAAGTATGAGGAAGAACAGTTCGACGCGGTGACAGCGGAGACGGTGCGGGAAAGCATCCGGGTCGCGCGCCTCGAGGCCGCGGCCACTCGATCCTCGGAGATCATCACCGCAGTGGGGACGGCGGCGGCGGTGTCGTTCGGCGCGCTGCTGGTGCTGCGGCACAAGATGCTGCCGGGCGAGCTCGTCGTGGTGGTCGGCTACCTGACCAACATGTACAAGCCGATGCGCAGCCTGGCCAAGCTCTCGACCGATTTCTCCAAAGCCATGGCGAGTGCGGACCGCATCTCCGAGGTGCTCGACACGGAGCCGGAGATTCAGGACCGCCCGGACGCCATCGAGGCGACCTCGGTGCGAGGCGACATCGAATTTCGGGGCGTGTCG
>DATLXS010000219.1:0-11995 GCA_035575675.1 Gemmatimonadales bacterium | reverse complement strand
CGCGCTGCGGTACCAGAACAGGTGACCCGCGAGCACGCCCAGCACCAGACTCGCGAAGGTCACGGCGTCGGCGGAAATGCGCGTGGGCAGCAGGGCGGTTGCCAGCCGCCAACCCAGCGGCCGGAAGAACCACCGATCGGCCCATTCTTCTACGACGGGCCCTTTACTGGCGTACACGCGCGCCGGCCTCTTCGAGCACCGCCTTCATCGTCGCGAGCGCTTCCATCGCCTGTTCGTCGGTGATGACGAGCGGCGGGTTGATCCGGACTTCGGGGTTGTAGATCATCGCAATCACGCCGCGGGCGAGCAGCGTGTCGAATACCCACCGCGTGATCTTCTTGTCGAGCAGCGTGCGCGTGCCGGGCACCACGAGATCCATGCCGAGCATGAGCCCGCGGCCGCGCACGTCGCTGACGATGGGGATCTCATCCTCCCACCTTCGCATCTCGGCGAGCATCATGGCGCCCAGGCGGCGGCTGTGCTCGACCAGCTCTTCCTCCACGATCGTGCGGATCGTGGTGTGCGCGGCGGCGGCCGCCAGTGGATTGCCGCCGTAGCTCGACGAGCTGCCGCTCGGATTGGCCCACGGCTTTGAGAACGCGATGGGTTCGCGAATCACGATACCGCTGACCGGGAATCCACCGCCGAACCCCTTGCCCACGAGCAGCACGTCGGGAACGATGTTGTCGTGCTGGACGGCGAACATCTTTCCCGTCCGCCCAAAGCCCGTGATCATCTCGTCGCAGATGAGCAGGGCGCCGATTTCCGTGGCAAGGGCCCGCAGCTCGCGCAGATATCCGGGCGGCGGGATGATGTTGCCGGCCGTGCCCTGTATCGGCTCGACAATGATCGCGGCGATGTCGTTCGTCGTCTCGGCCGCGATCTTGGCGCGCAGGAAATCGACGCAGTGCCACTTGCACTCGGGGAACGTTTTCCCGAAGGGACAGCGCTCGCACGACGCATAGGGGCTCGAGTACATGCCGGGCGCCAGCGGGCCGAGGCCGTGTTTGAAGCTGCCCGACAACAGCGGCAACACGCCGCCGGTCTTGCCGTGGAACCCGCCCCAGAATCCCATCACTTCGTGCCGGCCCGTCGCCGCCCGCGCGAGCCGCACCGCCGCCTCGACGGCCTCGGCGCCGCTCGAGTACAGCTGCGTGCGATTCAAGTCGCCCGGGGCAAGCTCGGCGATCAGCTTCACCAGCGCCGCGCGGTGCTCGGACGTGAAGCTTCCCACGTGCACGCGCTCCAGCTGCCGCGTCATTTCGGCGACGTAGCGCGGATGGGCGTAGCCAAGGCTCGCGACGCCGACGCCGGCGAGCAGGTCCACGTAGCGGTTGCCGTCTATGTCCCACAGCACCGCGCCTTCGCCCCGGTCCATACAGAGCTTGCTGAAGAGCGCGACGCTCTGCGTGCCGGGGGCCAGGTGCTGCGCCTCGAGGTCGAAGACGCGCTGCGATGCCGATTGTGTGGCGAGATCAGTCATGCCTGTCTTCCGATGGCGGCTTTCTCGTCGATGTAGGCGGCGATCGCGGCCGCGGCGGCCGCGCGCACGGGGGCAAAGGACGGCCAGTCGTTGAGGTCGATGAGCACCGGGGCGTCCGGCTCGGGAAATGCCACATCCCCGCCGAACACTTCGAGCCCGACGGCGCGTGCCGCCGCGAAGACCAGCTCCTTCAGCTTTTCCTCGGAGATGTCGACCCGGCCGGGATCGGCGGCATACCATGAGAAGAAGCGGCCGTCGGCGAGGGCGTAGAACTTCACGATCGGGCCGCCGACATGCGCCTGGAGCGCGACGCGCGTGACGCCGCGGCGCGCGAACGTGGCGATCGCGTCTGTCACGCCCGCTTCTTTCGCCGCCACGACGTCGGCGCTCGTCTCGGCGTGCACGTCGCCGCGCTTGACCCAGACGGGCCGGCCGTCGCCGTTCAGCTGGTGCACGAGCGGCAGCAGCGCAGCCGGATCGGCCGTCGGGACAATGAGCGTGCGGGGGAACGGCAGGCCGGCAGCGGCCATGTGACCGACCAGCCGGTGCCGGTGGCAGTTGAGCACGCTCTCGGGCGGATTCACGGCGAGCGCTTCCGCCGGCACCAGGTCGAGCAGGCGCTCCGAGGCTGCCGGGCCCTGGCACATGTTCACGTAGAGGTCGGCGGCAGGAAGCCGGCCAGCCGCCACATCGGCTTCACCGCTGCGCGTCACCTGCCAGCCGCGCTGCTCCAAGGCGGTGATCGTGTCGTCGAGGATCGCCGTGTCGTTGCTGCGGTGCTGCGCCGGCGAGTACGTGGGACTGCGATACAGGGCAACCAGACGCTTCATTGCTCATCTCCGGCGCGCGCCGTGAGCCAACGCTCGGCGGCATCGAGATCGCGTTTGTGATCGAGATCGATGATCCGTGGCACTTCGACTGTGGCGACCGGTGCCCGCAGCTCGACGAGCAGCCGCAGGAACGCGCGCATCCGATGTAGCGACGCGACCGCAACGCCGGCGAGGCGGCGCGCTTCCGGACTCAGGCCGTACACCCCGCCCGTAACGAGCATCGGTGCGCCCGGGGGAGGCGGCGTATCGAAGATCCCGGTCGCGAGACCCGCCGCGCTGCGGGTGACGTAGAGCGGCAGTTCGTCGTCCACGTATGGAGTGACCGCAAGCACGGCAAGTGCCCCGCCGGCGAGCCGCTCAGTCACGCCCTGATACAACCGGCGCCAGTCGGCCGGCGGCATGACCGTATCGACCATGGTGCAGAATACAGGGCCAGGGGGCACCGCCGCGAGGCCGGCCACCAGAGTATGCAGGGATGACGGGGTGCGGCAGGTGAGCACGATGGCGGGTCCCGGCGTTTCGACCGTGATGCCCTCGCGCACCATGCAGGTGATCGATTCGCAACCGAGCTCGACGAGCGTCTCGATCAGATTGACGATCTGCGGCCGGCCGCCGACCTCGACCAGCGGCTTGGGCGCCTCGACGCCGTCGGCGGCGAGCCGGGAGCCGCGCCCGCCCGCGAGGATCAGTCCCTGCATCATGAGTCGAGCACCTGGGCGAGGTCCGGCAGCGTGGTCAACCGAACGGTCGGCAGGCCCTTGTCGCGCGACTTTTCCGTCGCGGGGGCGAGCCAGGCGGTGGACAGTCCCAATGCGGCGGCGGGCCGGATGTCCGATTCGAAGTTGTCCCCCACCATCCACGCGGGTTGGGAGACGAGTCCCGGCGAGGTGAGCGCGTGCTGGAACAGCCGCGGGTCCGGTTTGGTGATCCCGACGCGCCCCGAATCGGCGACGACGGAGAAGTATTGCATCACGCCGAGCTCCTGGAGGCAGCGCTCGAGGTTGCCGGTGAAATTCGAAACGACACCGAGGTGATAGTTCTTATGCAGCCGCGCCAGCAGCGCTTCGTTCCGCCGCACGACGGCGCAGGTCGAGGAATGGAACTGATCGGCGATGGCGCGCGCAGGCAGCGTGGCGCCATCGGAGAGACGGGGTAACAGCAACGCGGTTTGAGCGTCCACCATCGCGCGGAATCCCAGCCTCTCTATGCCCGAGAGCCGCTCGAGTGCCCGGTCCGACTCACGAAATGCCCGGTCGAACGCCGCGAACGACTGTTTGCCACCGGCCGCGCGGTACGCGGCGTGAAAGCGAACGCTCCAACGGGAGCCGTCCGCGTCCAGAGTCCCGCCGAAGTCGAAGAGAACCAATCCTCGCACTCCGACAACGACCCTCAAATGCCGGGGGTGGTCACAGCCCGAAACGGTGGCGGGCACCATTTACCGAAGGAGCGTAGCTGAAAGGAGGGCCAGAAGTGCAAAAACGCCTGCCATGGTTGCAAAGATGGCCTGGCGGCGCCGCAGTCCGGCAAAGCTCTCCGGGAGCTCGCCGCGGGGGTCGAGCTCCAGCCGGCCAAGCCGGGCCGCCGTGGGCATGACGACCCCGATGGCCACGATCGCGCCGAGCAGTCCCAGGGCCTGCATGGCCATGAGCCAGCCTGGAACGGTCTCGCTCTTGAAGTAGGGCACCGAGAGGACGATGCCGCTCACAACCACGAGCACGGCCCCGGGGCCGATCAGGTTACGCGACACGACGCTCATGACGCGGTAGACCGCCAGCCGCTGATCGGGCGGGAAGTACTTGGCCGTGATGCCGCTGA
Organism: Gemmatimonadales bacterium; assembly: GCA_035575675.1. GTDB lineage: Bacteria > Gemmatimonadota > Gemmatimonadetes > Gemmatimonadales > GWC2-71-9 > 20CM-2-65-7. Next base: position 7,867 of record DATLXS010000219.1, on the reverse strand, counting down.
GCATGACGGCGAGCCCGCCGCCCAGCCACGCGACGAACCCCATGACATGAAGGAAGAGCCAGAAGCCTCTCACGTACGGCTCAGCACCTCCGGCAACGGCTGCCGGCCTTCGAAGCCCGCCTCGAGCTCGTGCCAGTGCGTGATCCGGTCCTCGCCCAGCTTCCAGCACCACAGGATCTCGCGCTCGCCCAGGCGGCCGTGGAAATCGACGAGCCCCTGGTCGAAGCCCTTGAACTCGCAGCCGATCTGCTCGAGCTCGCCCAGATAGCCGTTGATCTTCCCGGCCGCCGCGTCGATCTCGGCCTTCAGGTTGAGCTGCTCCTGCGACTCGCCCCACTCGGGACGGGCCTGCGCGGCGATGAGACCGTAGCGATCGACGAGATCCTTCCAGTGAGGGTAGATCGAGAGCACGTCTTCGACGATGCGCTTCACCAGAGGCAAAGTGCGATTGGCTTCCGCGAGAGTGAAAAACTTGTAGGCCACGTCTCTACCCCACCACAACTCCCTGAACGTCTTCCGGATGCGGTATGAACCCGACCACCTTCTTGTCGCCGTTCAGCACAACGATTGTCGAGCGCACGTGATGGTCGTTTGAATCGAGCTGCCTGGCGAGCTTGAAACCCTTCATCTCGGTGTCGGGCTTCACGACGGGCGTGTCCGTCCGGGCGTGATCGGCTGCTGAACAGTCGGTCGGGTCGTGGCCGGCGCCCACGCACCGGGCGACGATGTCACGATCGGATATGGTCCCGAGATAATGCCGGTCCTTGGGGTTATCGACGACGGGAACGACCGAGATGTTCTTCACTCGCATCAGCGCGGCAACCTCCGACGAGGTCGCTCCCGCAGCGGCCACGACAGGATCGGCAATCATGACTTCAGATGCGCGCATGGGCTTATCCTAAAGCCTTTTTCGTCGACTGGTAACCCATCTCGACATAGTCCTGGATTCGATCCACCGCGAACGTCGCTTCACGCTCGGCGACCGCCCGCACGTAGACGAGCCGGGGCGCGTCTTTCGGCCAGTCCGCGAGTACCCGCGCCGTCTGCTCCGCCATCATGATGCGCATCGCTTCGCCGTGCGTTCGCACCACGGGGGGGAGCCGCGCGGGAACCGCCCCCCGTTCATCGAAGCCCGGCCCCACGTCCACCGCGACGAACAGATCCGCGTCCGTCACGAGCTGCAAGGCGGGAGCGAGCGGCAAAACCGCCCTAAGGCCGCCGTCGCCGAGGCGCCGGCCGTTCGTTTCGAGGGGCGGGAAGTAGAGCGGCAGCGCGCACGAGGCATAGAGCGCATCCGCCAGCTCGATGTCCTGCCGTCCGCCCGGGCCCAGCAGAAGCAGCTCGCCGCTATCGAGGTCGGTGGCCGTCACCGTCAGGGGGATCTTCAGAAACTGGAAGCTCGTCCTGGGGACCAGCGTCGCGATGGCGCGCCGCAGCGCGGCAGCGGGAAACAGGCTCCGGGCAAAGAGACCCATGATCAGTGCCAGGGGGTCGAACGGAGCGACGTCTTTGCGCCGGATCCCCATCGCGCGGCGTCGCACCTGATCGAACGGCGTGCCGGCGCCGAGCGCCGCGCCGACCACGGCGCCCATCGACGTCGCAACGATGTGGCTGGGGATGAGATTGGCTTGCTCCAGGGCCCGGAATGCACCGGCGTGAGCGAGCGCTTTGGCTCCGCCGCCCGACAGGACCAGTACGACCTTACTCACCCCGGCCCTGGTCGTAACGGCGTTCCATCACTCGGTTGGCTCGCCGTTTGGCAGCCCGGTCGTAGCGTCGCTTTTCGTCCGCAGTCTCCGGAACGATCGGATCGACTGCGGTGGGCCGGCCGTTTTCATCGAGCGCGACGTAGGTCACGTAACACGAATTCGTATGACGCTTCTCTCCCCGCAAGATGTCCTCGGCGAGCACTTTGACCCCGACCTCCATCGACGTCCGGCCCGCGAAGTTGACCCGTGCCATGGCGGTCACCACGTCGCCGACGTGAATCGGCTCGCGGAAATCGACTTTGTCGACCGAGACGGTCACACACTCGCGGTGCGCGTGACGGATGGCGGCCACAGCGGCGACGCGGTCCACGAGCGCGAGGATGTGGCCGCCGAACACGTTGCCCATGATGTTCGCATGATGCGGCATCATGAGCTCCGTGAACACCGTCTCCGATTCGCGGGGATGCCGGCCCTTCTTGTCGGCCATCAGTAGTCCACCGGCCGCAAGTAGAATTCGCCGATTGCAGTCTGCGACACCACGGCCACCGTGGGCAGCCGGCGCTTCCAGTGCGTCGAGTCGAGGCGCTTCCGGACGATCTCCACCTCTTCCTTAGTAAAGGCTGCTGGCTCCTCGCCCCGGATCAGGTGGTAGAGGATGCGGTCGGCGTTCAGGTACGAGACGCCGAGGTCTCCTTCATCTGTCTGGCCCTTGATCAGGTCCGCCGTGGCGGGTTTGGACACGATTTCCTCGGGCACGCCCACGTGCCGGGCCAGTGCCCACACCTGCGTCTTGAACAGATCGCCGAGCGGATTGACGGGTGGGGCATCGTCGCCGTGCCAGGTGAAGTAGCCGAGCAGCCGCTCCGACTTGTTACTCGTGCCGAGCGGCAAGGCCTGGTGCTTGGCGGAGAGATCGAAGAGGACGATCATCCGCTGGCGAGCCATGATATTGCCGATCCGGTGCGGATCCTGATTCCCCATCTGCTTCAGCAGGCCATCGACCGCGTCCGAAATGTCGACGGTGAGCGATTGAATGCCGAGCTTATCGATGACGAGCTGGGCGTGGGCGAGACTGTCGGGGCTGGACGTGCGATACGGCATGCGCACACCGATCACGTTGTCTTTTCCGAGCGCCTCGGCGGCGAGGAAGGCGGTCAGCGCCGAGTCCACGCCGCCGGAGAGCCCGACCAGGCCTTTCTTGAAGCCGCGGCGGCGCACCACTTCATCCTTCAAGAAGCTGACCAGCCACTTCCGGGTGAGCTCGGGATCGATGGCGAGGGGGTCGGGATCCGCGAACCCCGTCCCAATGACACGACTCCGTTCTGGAGGGAGATGGGAGAGGGGAGATGTACCATTCGTCGCCGGGTCGAACTTCACCGGCGCGTACTTCTCCCCTCTCCCTTCTCCCGCTTTCAAGCCTTTTGTCAGCACCGGCAACGCGCTTTGTAAGTCGGCGAGCAACGGCGAATCCGACCGTGCCGTCGTCAGCGAATCGAGGTCGAGGTCGGCGGTCAGCAGCGCTTCTTCGAACAGGGGGCCGCGCGCGATCACGCGGCCGGTCGGATCGATCACCGCGGATGCGCCGGGGAATCCCTTGCCGCCCTCGAACCCGACAAGGTTCGCGAGCGCCACGAACACGCCGTGCTCCTCGGCAATACCACGCACGATGCGCTCCCAGCGGACCACCGACGCCGGCAGCGTCTCGCCTTCGCACGCCTCGTCCTCCGGCTCGCCGAGCCCGCGCGCCGGTGATGCGCTCGGCACGATGACGAGCTGCGCGCCCTCGAGCGCGGCGACGGTCGCGGCGAGCGAGTGCCACGCGTCCTCGCAAATCAGGATTGCCGCCTTGCCTCCCCCCTCCCAGCCTGTCTCGAACGACCGCACGCCGTCCTGACCGCGGTCTACGAACCGCTCCTCGTCAAACACGCCGTAGGTCGGCAGAAACACCTTACGATGGACGTGACGCACCTCGGGTTGCTTCTTGCCGAGTGTGACGTACAGGGCGGAGTTGTAGATGTGATTCTGGAACCGTTCGTAGAATCCGACGACGACGTCGAGCGTGGGCCCTGAATACGCCGCCACGAGATCGCGCGCCAGCGTGCCGGCGGTGACGGCCAGCTCCTTCACGCCCCCTTCGACGAAATAGCCCGACGTCGCGGTCTCGGGAAAGACGACGAGGTGGGGCTTGGGGTCGAGCTGCGCGGCCTGCGTGATGACGGCGCCGATGCGCGCGACGTTGTCCTGGTACTCGCCCTTGGTGGGGCGAAATTGCGACAGCGCAATTCGAACGTGCATGGCTGGAAAGATACGTTAGGTTTCAGGCAGGCGATGGAGTTCGCCTTCAACCGCCCTCGTTCGGGGCTGATGACTCCTACCTGAACCACCAACCAGGGGGAGTTTTCTTTTGACCATCCTCTACATCGCACTGGGCGGAGTCGCCGGCACCCTCTCGCGCTACGGGCTCGAAGGCTGGATACAAGGCCGTTCCGCGAGCGGCTTCCCGCTCGGCACACTCACCGTGAATCTCGCCGGCTCCCTGCTGCTCGGCTTTATCCTGCGACTGGCGACTGGCGCCACATTCATCACGCCGGATGTGCGGGCCGGCCTGACCATAGGATTCTGCGGTGCCTTCACGACGATGAGTACGTTCAGCTACGAAAGCGTCGCGCTCCTGAATGACGGCGACTACCTGCGTGCCGCCCTCTACATGGGCGCGACGATCGTGGGTTGCATCGTCGCCGTGCTGCTGGGAACGGCGCTCGGCAACAAACTCCTGTGAGGCCCTGATGACCGAACAATTCCGCGGCGAACGCACGCTCATGCGCGTCTTCATCGGCGAGAGCGACAAGTACCATGGCAAGCCGTTGTATGAGGCATTACTCGAGCGGTTCCGCGGCAAAGGACTGGCCGGAGCGACCGTGCTGCGGGGCGTGGCGGGATTCGGAGCGTCCAGCAAGATGCACACCGACAAAGTACTCCGGCTCTCAGTCGATCTGCCGTTGATCATCGAGGTGGTCGAAACTCACGAGGCGATTCAGGGCATCCTGCCGGATCTCAGCGAGATGATTGGCGGCGGACTGATCACCCTGGAGAAAGCGAACGTGATCCTGTACCGGCCGGGGAAGTAAGGACATCCCGTCGCTCAATGGAACCCATGGCAGAGCTTGGGTATGTAAAACGCGATGCGTCTCTCGCTGCGGTTCGTGATTCCCCTGCTCGCCGCGCTGGCCATCTTCGCCTACGCGGCGCTGCCGCTGGTGGACAAGCTCATGCTCCGCTGGTTCGGCCGCGACCTCGAGGTGCGCGCGTCGCTGATCGCCAATACGGTCGATGATCCACTGCAGACCCTGCTTCGATCGGGCAATCGGAGCCGCGTCCTCGAGTTCTTCACCCGCATCACGCAGGACGAGCGCCTGCTGGCGCTGGCGTTTTGCCCCGCCGACACCAGCGAGCCGGTCGCGACCCCGATGCTTCCGGCGGAAGTGCAATGCTCCAACCTGGGCCGGTTCGCGACGCCCGCGGGCGAGCTGCTGCAGACGGGGACGGGTCCGGTATTCGTGTCGGTGCGGGAGCTGCCCGGCGGCCAGCTCGTCCTGGTGCACGACATGAGCTGGTTCGCGCGCCGCAGCCGCGAGACACGGCAGTATTTCTTCCTGTTCTTTGTCGGCCTCGGCCTTACCGTCGCGTTTATCACGGTCGTCATCGCGCAGCTGTCCTGGCGCGGGTGGGTACAGGGGCTGCGGGGGCTGCTGCGCGGCGAGGGGCTGGTGGCGATCCCCGGCCGGTCGGGCGCGCGCGGCTTCAGCGGACCGCCGCCGGAGCTGAGGCCCATCGCCAAGGATCTGCGGGCCCTGATCGACGAGCTGGAAGCCGATCACCGCTCGCGCGACGACGAGCAGCTCGTCTGGACGCCGGTCACCTTGCGCCAGATCCTGCGCCGCGAGCTGCGGGGCAAGGAAGTGATCGTGGTGTCGAACCGCGAACCCTACATCCACGTGCGGCGCGGCGACGACATCGAGGTATGGCGGCCGGCCAGCGGACTCGTGACGGCGCTCGAGCCGATCATGCGGGCCTGCTCGGGCACCTGGATCGCGCACGGCGGCGGTGACGCCGATCGCGAAACCGTGGACGCGCGCGACCGCGTCGCCGTGCCGCCGCCGCCCGAAACCGCCGCCTACGAGCTGCGGCGCGTCTGGCTCTCTGGCGAGGAGGAGGCCGGCTACTACTACGGGTTTGCGAACGAGGGCATCTGGCCGCTGTGCCACATCGCGCACGTGCGGCCCGTCTTCCGGCGCGCGGACTGGGAGCAGTACGTCGCGGTGAACCGCAAGTTCGCCCAGACGGTGATCGAAGTCGCCCAATCCGCGGACCCGATCGTACTGGTCCAGGATTATCACCTCGCGCTCCTGCCGCGCATGATCAAGGAAGTGCTGCTCTCGGCGACGATCATTTCTTTCTGGCACATTCCCTGGCCCAATCCCGAAGCATTCGCGATCTGCCCCTGGCGCGAGGAGCTGCTCGACGGGCTGCTCGGCAGCACGATCCTCGGATTCCACACCCAGTTCCATGTCAACAACTTCGTGGATACGGTCGACCGGATGCTCGAGGCGCGCGTCGACCGCGAGGAGTTCTCCGTCACCTATCTCGGCAAACAGACCTCGGTCCGGCGCTATCCGATCTCCGTCGAATGGCCGCCCGCGTCCGATCTGCTCGCCATTCCGGTCGAGCAGTGCCGCACCGACATCCGGCGGCGCCACGGCCTGCCGCCCGAGCATGCCGTGGGCATCGGCGTCGAGCGCCTGGACTATACGAAGGGCATCGAAGAGCGGCTGCACGCGGTCGAGCGCCTGCTCGAGATCGAGCCCCAGTGGATCGGCAAGTTCTCTTTCATCCAGATCGCGGCACCTTCGCGCGTCCAGATCGAGGAATACCGCGCCTACGAAACGCGTGTGCGCGATCTTGCGGCGCGCATCAACGCGCGCTTTCCCGCCGCGACCCATCCCCCGATCATCCTGAAGATCGAGCACCATCAGCCCGACGAGATCTTCGAGTACTACCGTGGCGCCGACCTGTGCATGGTGACGAGCTTGCACGACGGGATGAATCTCGTCGCGAAGGAATTCGTGTCCGCCCGCGACGACGAGCGGGGCGTCCTGATTCTCTCGCTCTTCACCGGTGCCGCCCGCGAGCTGCCCGAAGCCCTGATCGTGAATCCCTACGACACCGATCAATGCGCGGCCGCCCTGCAGCTCGGGCTCACGATGACACGCGCCGAGCAACGGACGCGGATGCGATTGATGCGAGGACTGCTGCAGGATTTCAACGTATTTCGCTGGGCGGGGCGCATGCTGATGGATGCCGCCGCGCTGCGCCGCCGCGGCCGCCTGTCCGACATCGTGGGCCGAGTGAGCGAACGCCGCCAACGGGCGCCCGTTTGAGCCGGCGAGTGCCGCCACGCCCCCGCACCGAGTGGGCCTTTTTCTTCGACCTCGACGGCACGCTCATCGACTTCACCGACGCGCCGGCAGCCGTGCGCGTGGGTGAGGAGCTGCGTCTGCTGCTCGAGCGGCTGTATCGCGACACGGGAGGCGCGGTCGCGTTGATCAGCGGGCGCGCGATCGCGGACATCGACCGCCTGTTTCCGCACGCGCGCATGCCGGTCGCCGGCCAGCATGGCGCGGAGCGCCGGAGCGCCCTCGGGATCGTCACGCTGCACCCCGTACCGGCGCAACGGTTCGAGCGCGTCCGGCTCCGCCTGGCCGATGCGGTGAGCGGGAAGGCCGGCTTGCTGCTGGAGAACAAGGGCGTGTCGCTGGCGCTGCATTACCGCCGCGCGCCCCGCCTCGCCGCATACGCGCACCGGCTCGCCCGCTCGATGCTTCCCATCGCGGGGCGCGAGTTCTGCATTCAGCGCGGCAAGTACCTGGTGGAAGTGCGTCCCGCCGGCAAAGACAAAGGAGCGGCCATCCTCGATTTTCTGAACGAGGACCCCTTCCGGGGGCGGACGGCGGTCTTCGTCGGCGATGACGCGACCGACGAATTCGGCTTCGCCACGGTGAACCGCTTGAGCGGTCACTCGATCAAGGTCGGCCCCGGCCGCACGGCGGCGCGCTGGCGCCTGCCCGACGTGCGTGCGGTCCGCGCCTGGCTCGCCTCGT
>DATLXS010000218.1:0-5787 GCA_035575675.1 Gemmatimonadales bacterium | reverse complement strand
TCGCGGATGCACGCCCGCGAAGTAGTCGAGAGCCTGCCAAACCCTCATCCAGCGCGGCAGCACGGCGACATCGGCAATGAAACAGGCATCGCGCATGAGCTTTTCGCGCTCCGTCCAGGGGTCTCGTCCGAGCACCCTCAGCTCACCCTGATATGAGGTGAGGCCTAAAAGCGCATTGAGCGCTGTGGTCTTGCCCGCCCCGTTGGGCCCAATAAGTCCGAGGATGTGGCCCTCTTCGACACGCACATCGATACCGTCCAGCGCGACCGTTGTTCCGAATGCCTTCCGGAGACCACGTGCTTCTATGCATGCCATGGCTTTAGCGCTCCTCTTTGCGGGGCTTCGACTCCGCGGTTTTCGACCTGCGTTTTGCGGCAGCATCTAGTTCTTCCGATGTCAGGCCGAGCCGCTGAATGGTTGCGTGGACCCGGGGCCATTCTTCGGCAAGAAACCTCTGCCGTTCGCCCTGCAGCAACAGATTGCGGGCGCCGGTATTGATGAACATCCCGAGGCCTCGCTTGCTCTCTACCAGTCCCTCATCCACTAATTGTTGATAGCCCTTCAGGACCGTGAGCGGATTGACTCGGTATTCGGCCGCGACATTGCGCACCGAGGGCAGCGGATCACCTTCCTTGAGCACGCGGTCGAGGATCATCGCGACCACACGATCGCGAAGCTGGCGGTAAATCGGCTGACTGTCATTCCACTCACGGTCCATCAGGGTTTCCTGTTACCCCTTACGGGAGACACGCCTGCGTTATTTTGCCCGCTGCAGGTCGACATGCGCGTGGACCGGCTTGTCCCCAGGCATCATGTAAGTCCAGTCTTCGGTGTGATGGTTGGAGTCGATGATGGTGAACACCGCGTGGTACATGTGTCCGTACGTATTGCTCCCGGAAAGATCGGCAAACTCGAATTCCAGAGTCTTTCCGTCTGGCGATATTTTTCCGGTCATGCGCGGCCGGTTCCCCGCGTCGCAATAATGGACTAGCGTGAGCCGGTCCGCGTCGACGTACAGCATCGTGACCGGATGGTCGTACTTTGCCGGGTCCAAGGGTGTTCCGGCTTCCTGGAACTCGTGCACGAGGACGTTTCCGCGCGACGTCACGCGCATCGAGACGTGCAGCGGCTTAATGTCCACTTTCGCTTCTACCGGCATGTCGGTCTTTACGGGGCCTTCCCAATCCCCCGCGAGGGTTTTCATTGCATCGAAGGAAGTCTGCGCCTCGGATTTCGGCGCGGGAGCCTTGGGCTCAGCCATCTTGTGCGCGTCGGATTGCGCGAAAGCCACGGTGGCGAGCGACATCAGAACAACGGACCACACAAAACGAAGGGATTTCATGTTTCATCCTCCTTAAGAGATTCATTTCTTCCTGATCTCGGGTCGGGGTTATTCGCTGGCCAGTCACTTGCGATCGATCAGCCTCAACGAACACCTCGCGCTATACTGTTATAGCTAACTATAACACTACTCCAGATGTCAAGCAGTTTCTTATCTTCATTGCCCGCCGCAATCCACCTAGGACAAAGCATTCTCGTGGTCGCTGGCTCCAGCGGGCAATTTGACTCAATGGGAATTCAGGCCTACTCGCCTGGCGAAGGACGTAATTGGTCGGTCACTGCTGGCGCGTTTGTCAGGATCTTTTAGGACGGATCTCTGGACGCGATCGTCCAAAACAGAACGCGCGCGCGTTCGGAACTCGGTGGGCTTCAGACGACTCACGACCACTACCAGGTGGTCAGCGGTAGGCGGCGGCCTGGATACTGTACAGCTCCGAGTATTTGCCTTTCTTGGCCATCAGCTCATCGTGCGTGCCCACCTCCACGAGCCGGGCGCCATCAAGAACGACAATGAGGTCGGCCATGCGGACCGTCGAGAAACGGTGTGAGACCAGGATGGTGATGCGCCCGCTCTCGCTCGTGCCGCGTGCGGCCGCGGAGTAGCGCTCGAACAGCGCATGTTCCGTCTCCGCGTCCAGCGCGGCGGTCGGTTCGTCGAGGACCAGCAGCAGCGGCTGATCGCGCATGAAGCCACGCGCCAGCGCGAGCTTCTGCCACTGGCCAAACGATAGCTCGACTCCAGATGGCCACGTTGGACCGAGCTGCGTGTTGAGTCCAGACGTTAGACGGGCAACGACGTCGCCTGCGCCTGCGCGATCGACAGCCGCGAGCACCGCGGGCTCGTCGTCCAGCCGGGGGACGTCGCCCAAACCGACCGTGTGCCCCGCGCGAAATTCGAAGCGAAAAAAATCCTGGAACGCTCCCGCGAGACACTCCCGCCACTCGCCAGCCTGCACGCGCGCCAGCGGCGTGTCGTCTACGAGAATCGAACCAGACGTCGGCTCGTACATCTTCGCGAGCAGCTTGACCAGCGTCGTCTTGCCGGCGCCATTCTCGCCGACGATCGCCACGACCGCTCCCGCCGGCAGAGTTACCGACACGTTGTCCAGCACCACGCGTGACGTGCCAGGATAGGCAAACGACACGTTTTCAAGCCGAATCCCGCGGCGCACTGCGGCGGGCACCGGCAAATCGCCCGACGCCGCGACGGAGGCGGCGTAGTCCTCGAGCCATGCGAGCCGCCGCGAGCCATCCATCCAAAATCCACGCAGGAATCCAATCTCCCCCACGGTGGCACCGATGTACGCCGACAGCCGCGCACCTGCGGCCAGCACCAGCAGCACCGCGCTGGCCGACGCGCCAAGCCCGGACGACACGAACACGATCGCGCCGACATATGCCAAACCAAATATCGTCCACGCCAGCGCATGCCACATTGCCGAGCCCCATCGCGCCGCGGCCACCGGTCGGTACCAGCACTCCCACGCCCATCGGCGGTCGGTAATCAGGCGCTCCCCGATGCCGGTGACCCGCACTTCCTTCCCGGGCGGCGCTGTCGTGGCGATGGTGAACAGATGGCGCGCCAGGCGATTGCTCTGTGCTCCGCTCTCCTGCGCGTATCGTTCGACCGCGGGCCGCCACGTCGAGGTCAACACGGTCGGGGCCGCGAACACCGCGAGCAGCATAAGCGCCGGGTGGATCGACGCCAGCAGCGCCATCGTCACGCCCAGCCGCAGGATCCACCCCAGTGTGGAAAACAGCGACATGTACATGTGGTCGAGCACGAACACCTGATTGCGCAGCATGGACAGCCGATCGAGGTACTCCGGGCGTTCCTGATGCGCGATGGTTGCTACCGATGCTTGCAGTTGCGCGACATGCGACTCCAGCGCGATGGTCACCCTGTCGCGGAAGCGGCGCTGCACGCGCGTGCTGACGGTGCGGAGAAACCACGTCGCGGCAGTCGACAAACCCAGCCCGATCGCCGCGCCTTCCACCATGCCGGGTCTGTGTTCGAGGACGCCTTTGCCGAGCAACATCAGCCACAAAGCAAGGAGCGCATCGGGCAACGCGGCCAGCTGCGACAGCACGAACGCCACGGCCATCAAGCGCGGTTCGTGGCGATACCCCAGTTGGCACAGCCGCCACATGGACGACAGCGCCGGAGGCAGCGGTTCGATCGCGCGATCTCGATCAGGAGAGGACGTCATACGTCATGCCCTCCTCCTCGCCCGGGGCGCTGAAGCGCTGCGCCTGCAGATCGAACATCGTCCGATACCGCCCCGCAAGCGCCATCAGCTCGTCGTGCGTGCCGAGCTCGATGACCCGGCCGTGCTCGAGCACGCAGATGCGATCGGCATGGCGGACCGTAGAAAAGCGATGCGAGATCAAGATGGTCGTGCAATGCCTCGTCACGGTGAGCAAACGATCGAAAATCTCCGCTTCGCCGCGCACGTCGAGCTGCGCGGTCGGCTCGTCCAGCAACACTACGCTGGCGCCCATGGTGACGGCCGCCAGCGCTCGGGCGAGTGCGATGCGCTGCCATTGACCGCCCGAAAGGTCGGTGCCGCCGTCATACCCGCGGGCAAGCACGGTGTCCAGGGTGGCTAACTTCATCGCGCCCGCCGCCTCCAGAGCCGCGCGCACGATGTCGTCTGGCGCGCCTGCCGGGGCCACGTTGTCGCGCAGCGGCAGTTCCAGGCGGATAAAGTCTTGGAACACGGCTGCAGCGCGCGAGCGCCACGACGCGAGATCGAACTCGCGAAGGTCGATGCCGTCTATCTCGATCGCACCGGATTGCGGATCGTACAACCGGCACAATAGCTTTGCGATCGTCGTCTTGCCAGCGCCGTTCTGTCCCACGATGGCCAGCGAGGAGCCGGCGGGAATGGTGAGATCGAAATGCTCCAGCACGGGCGCGCCCGCAGGGTAGGCGAACGTGACATCGCGGAGGCGAATTTCACGCGCAGGTGTCGCGTCCGCGCGGCGATTGCCCGAGCGCACCTCGCCGGCCGGACGCATCGCCGGCTCCAGTCGCAACACCGCAGCGACGGGAGCAGCGGCTCCGTCAAGCGCCCAACTGAATCCGCCGAACGCAATCATCGACACTCCCACCGCGCTCTGCACGTAGACGACGGCTTCCCCGAGGCTGATGCGGCCAGTGTCGACGGCATTCGCCAGTAACCAAATCACCAGCACGTTCGCAGACGTGACCAGAAGCATGCTCCAGATAACAGGTCGTTCGCGCAATCGTGTGGCGGCGTATTGCAGCTCGTGCAGAAGAGTGCGCCTGGCGACGAAGCGGTCGATCGTCCAACCGGAGAGGCCGAACAGTCGCAGCTCCTTGCTCGCGGGCGGGTCCACCGCCAGCCGGTAGGAATAGTCGGCATCGCGTTGCGCGGCGCGCACCTCCTCCGTGTTGCGGTCATGCCAGATCGCGCTCTCGCGCAGCAGCCAGTGCGTTGCCAGCCACGCGCCCGCAAGCACGATCGGTGCCCACCACGCGTATCTCGCGAGGATCACTGCGCACGCCACGCCGCCGATCATCTCAACCATTCCGCTGGCGATGAAATCCATGGAGATCGATAGCGGCGGGCCGGTCATTCCGAGGTCGAAGTCGCGCGCCACTGTGAGGTCATTCGTGAGCTTCGGATCCTCGAGGTGCCCCATGCCCGGCGGGCGCACGCAGGCCTCGGTGAGTCGGTCGTAGAGCCATGCGGCAGTGCGGTCGCCCAGGTTGGCGCTGAGCGCCTGATGAATCGGACTGAGAACTTGAAGCAGCACGAAGATCGCGCCGGTAAACGCCAATGGACCGGCGAGAGGATTGCCGCGCTGCACGGCGCCAACTAGCACGCCCATCGCGATCGCGAAAGCCGCCGGCAGTATCCCTCTCAGCAGGAGGACCGTCCACCAAGCGACGGCGAGGCCGGGGTCCGCCTTCGGTAGGACGCCGAAGAACTTCCATTCTTTGCGCTCGGTCAGTTTTTGGAGCACGACCGCATTCTGCCACAGAACCGGCGCGTGCACAGACTGCGCCTCCCACGTGCAGCCGAGCAACAGTGGATAATCACCACGAACAGTGCGATCAGCCCGCGGTTGTGGCGACCGTCACCGTAGACCGAGCGGCTTGTTGTCACGACCCAACGATCATATCCACGCGATCCGGTCCGCACCGTTGGCCTCGAAAACGATGAGTCGTGCCGCTCGGATTCATCGCCTGGAATACAAACAATCTTCCGCGCGGCTTCGAATAGGTCCACAAGAGTCGCCTTCGAGGGACTGACACCTCTAACAGCATGGGCGTTTGACGGTACTAATCCGACCGACGAACCGATAACTTCCGACTTATCGGGACTTTGGGTCCGTGCTTGCGCATGTCGCCCGGTCTCAGCGAACATGAGCATCAGTTCGACTTCACAGAGCACCGATGAATGATGGTTTGAGCTA
>DATLXS010000217.1:0-8896 GCA_035575675.1 Gemmatimonadales bacterium | reverse complement strand
CGCCACCACAACCGTGTCGACTTCGAACGGCACCAGCGTGCTGCAGATGCCGGGGCGGGAGTCGTCTTCGTCGACGCTTTTTCTCAGCCGCTCGAGTCGCCCTCCCTCGGTCGCGGTGGTATCGGTCTGCGGGACGTCGGCCGTCAGAACGCGCCGCGTGGTGGGCAGCCGCACCTCCGTCTCCCGCGCCCGGACCCCGATGGAGTCCTGAAACCCCAGTCCTCCCGGCCGCGTGCGCCACCCCGCGCACGCTGTGACGCCGGCGCCATCGCCCGACGCCACCACGGCGCCTCCCGCCCGCACGTAGCGCACGACCTGTTCCATCTCGTTGTCCTCGAGAGGAATGAAGGGATCGAGCAGGACCAGCACGGCGGGACGATGGGCGCGCGCGGTGGCAAGCGCCGCGAGTGACGTGCGACGCCGCTCAGACAGCCGGCCCAGACCCACGAGGATTTCATGCAGCGCTTTGCTCCCGGTCGGGCCGCTGAGATACGTCGAGGTCCGAAAATCGAACTCGTCTTGCGGCGGCTTGCGATTTGCCGCCCACACTGCCAGGCCGATGGCCGCCGCCAGAAGTAGCGCCGCAAGGATCTCAAGCCGGTGCGACGTAGTGCCCCCGGACGAGCTCCGTAGCGCCCGCGCCGAACGTCGCGTAGCCGTCGGCATCGCAGGGGACGGCCGCGAAGAGGTGGCGGTAGAGCTGCGCCACGAGGCCGGCCAGGGACGCGCGACCCCGGTCGGTCAGACGCGCTTCCCCGACGTACTCCGCCGGGGTCTTCGAGGCGTGAAAGCGTAGCGCCTTCCGGCGGTCCAGCTCGAGGACCAGCGCCAGGAAGCGCTGGCCGAGCGCTTCGGCGTAGCGGCCGGCGCGCGCCAGTTCGTCCGCCATCGCGAGATGGGCGGCGGCGTCCATGATTAGGGCCGCGCCGGCTGCCTTGGCCTCGCCGGTCCGTACGCCGGGGCGGACGATCCGCCACATGACGTACCCCATGTGCACCAGAAGCGCGACGAGCGCGACCACGACGAGGGCCATGCCGATGTCGAAGCCGAGCGGATGCTGCCCCGCCATCCGATTGAGCCAGTCGACCAGATTCTGCCACTGGCGCGCCAGCCACGCGAGGAGGGGTCGGCGCTCGACCCACTGAAACTCCGGGCGTGCGAACACCTGGCCGATTACGCGCCGAATCGAGTCCGGATCGATTAGTGAGTCTCCGTCATCCCCGTGCCCAGCTGCTCGCTCAGGACCTGGAGGTCGAACGCCTCGCGCCGCACCCGCAGGTCGTAGTACAGCAAGGTGAGCGCGCACGGGAGAATCGGCGCCAGCACGATGCCCATCAGCGACGCGACGACCACGAAGACGGGCTGGAGCGAATCGTTGCCCGCGATGCCCACTAGCCCGTTGATGCCGTTGACGACCATCTGCGGCAGGAATTGCGCAATCAGCCACGCGACGGCCGCGGTGCCGAAGACCTTGAGGCGCGCGGCGCGCGTCAGCTCCCACGAGCGGCCGAACGCGTCGAAGGCACTGGGAAGATCTTCGAGCACGATGATCGCGGTGGTCGTCGCGTAGGCACAGAGGACCCAGACCACGAACCAGGTCGCCGCGACAAGGCCGATGAAGATCATCAACCCGGCCATGCCCGGCCCGGCGAGCCTCCCCATGAAATACAACAGGCCCACCCCGGCTCCGCTGAGCAGAAGCAGCAGGACGATCAGCAGGCCCTTGCTGAATGCTACCAGCAGCAACGGCAGGATCTTGTCGACGGCGAACCGCAATGACGACCCCAGCTCTGGCTCCTGGCCCAGATACGAGTCAGATATGACGCGGATCGTCCCGGCCTTGAGCAGCAAGCCGCAGAAGATTGCGACGACGAGAAAGAGCAAGACGATGCCGATCGACGCGCTCATGTGCTCCTGGACCGTGCTGAGGGCTTCGAACGGATTCTTGGCGAACCGCAGGTTCAGATAAATCCCGGCAGCCATAGGCAGCCAGACGAGGATCAGGCTCAGCCGCATGAACAGGCCGAAATGACGCCGGTAGATGTTGAAGCTGCCGTCGAGGATCTCGCCCAGCCGCATCGGTCTGATGTTGGAATTAATGGGTCGCTCCACGCGAGGACACGCGGTAAGATGAGGACATGCCGCCTTCCGCGCGAGACCTCGATCTCCGCCAGCATCATGGCGTCGAAACGCCGGAGCACGTCGACGTCCAGTTCGAGCTGGCCGGCGTGGGGTCGCGCGTGGCCGCGGGGTTGCTCGATTTGATGCTGCTATTGCTCGGATTCTTCGCGCTCCTTGTCGGCGGCAATGCCCTGGTTGCCGGGTTGTTCTCCCCGCGTGGGATGGCGCAAAGCTGGTTCGCCGCTGTGATGATTCTGCTGACGTTCTGCTTCCTGTGGGGCTATTTCACGCTGTTCGAGGCGCTCAACGGCGGGCGGACGCCCGGGAAGCAGGCCCTCGGCATACGGGTCGTGATGGACACCGGACGCCCGATCACCCCCGCGGCGGCGCTGATCCGGAATCTCGTCCGGTTCGTCGATAGCTACGTCCCGGCCCTGTTCGCGCCCGCGGTGCTGTCGATGTTCTTGCACCCCAGCAACAAGCGTCCGGGCGACATGGCGGCCGGAACCATCGTCGTCCGCGATCACCCCACGGACTGGACGCTGGGAGCGCCGGCGCCCGCAGACGAGCTCACGGAACCGATCGAGACCGGGCCACCGGACCTGTCCGAAGACGAGTTCCGGTTACTCGATCGCTTCCTGGGGCGGCTCAACGACCTGACGCCGGACGTGCAAGTGCGGATCACCACGGACCTGGTGCGCCGGTTCGAGCAGCGCATCCCGCGGCGGACCGCGGACAACCAGGCCTACCTGGTGAACGTGTTCGCCGACGAACAACGCAAGCGCCGCAGCCGCTTCGCGCCGCGCGCGAAGGCCGGCGCCGCGGGCCGCATCACCGTCCCCGCCGAGCGCTTTGTCCAGAAGAAGCGCGAGGCATGGGAGAAATTTCGCGCCACGGCGATGTTCATGGAGCGCTCCGGTATCGGTGGTTTGGCGCCTGGGGAGATCCCGGCGTTCGCCGCCCAGTACCGCGAGGTGGCCGCCGATCTGGCGCGCGCGCGGACCTACCAGGTCGATCCGCGCGTCATCACGTACCTCGAGCGCGTCGTGACCGCCGGGCACAACGCGTTGTATCGCGCGCGCGGCACGGAGCGGACACCCGTCCTGCATTACATCCTGCGCGACTTCCCTGCCGCGGTGGTGCAGTCGTGGAGGTACGTGCTACTCGCGTTCCTCTTGTTTGCCGTTCCCGCGGTGGTCGGCTACGTCATGATTCGCGAGCAGCCGGCATTGGGCGACGAGATGTTGTCGCCCGTCATGGTGACGCGCGCCGAGGCGGCAGCCGAGAACCAGGCAGAGGGTCGCGGCTACGCGGAGACGGAAAAGGAATACCGCCCCCAGGTTGCCGCGCTCATCATCTCGAACAACATCTCGGTCTCGTTCGGAACATTCGTCGGGGGCATCAGCGGCGGTCTGCTCACGGCCTGGCTCCTGTTCACCAACGGCATGATGTTGGGACTCGGGATGGGGCTGTTCCAGAACTACCACGCGCTGCCGTACCTGCTGACCTTCGTCCTCGGCCACGGCGTGCTCGAATTGACCGCGATCTTCATCTCGGCGGGGGCGGGCTTCCGGTTGGCGAAGGCGATGATCGCGCCGGAGGACCGGACGCGGAGAGATGCGTTGGTCGTCGAGGGGCGCATCGCGGCGCGGATGATCGGTGCGGTGGTGACGCTGCTCGCGATTGCGGGGACCATCGAGGGTTTGTTATCGACATCGGACGTCGCCGCGGGGTGGAAGTACGGCGTGAGCGCCACCACCGTCATCTTCCTCTTCCTCTATCTATTGAACGGCAGAAGCGAACTCAGACGCCCTACGGGTTCACGGTCACCGTCCCCGTCATGGTCGGATGAATCGCGCAGTGGTAGGTGAACGATCCGGCAGTGCCGAAGTACACGGGGCCTGAGGTTTGCCCAGGCTGAATCTGGTTCGTGTTCCACTGTGGCGTGTCGGACGTGGACGTGTGCGCGACGCTGCCCGTGTTCTTCCAGCTGACGTACTGGCCCTGTTGGATCGTCACGATCTGCGGCGTGAACGAAAAGTCGGCGGTTATGAGCAGAGCGCCACTCGTCGTGATCGTCGCCGTGCCAGGAGCATACGCCGCCGCCGTCGCGGTGATGATGTACGTGCCGGCGGTATCGAATACGACGCCGGCGCCAACGTTCGAGCTGTTCGCGGGAACTGTCACGAGTGTGGCGTCGAACACGCTATGCGCGGGAACGTTGGAGCTCAGCGTGATGTCGAGGGGCGTCGTGACCGGGCGGATCGTCCCCAATGAGTCTTCCGCGTACACCGTGAATCCCAACCGCTGTCCCGCATTCGCGCTCGTCGCCGTCGAGATGAACAGCCGCGGCTTGCCGATAACGATGGTCGACGAGGTAGCGGACCTGGCGATCGCGGCCGATGCCGTAACGGCAGCGCTCCCCGCGCCCACGCCCGTCACGGTGAAGAACACCGACCCGGACCGGGCGGGGATGACAACGCTTGACGGAACGGTCAGCACCCCCTGATTGGTCGATCCAAGCGCGACGGTCACCGCCGAGTCATTCGTGAACGGCAGGGTGACGTACATCTGGGCGGTCTGGTTCGGCCCGAGCGTGGTCGGCACCTGGCCGAATGACAGTTGCCCGGTATCGACCGCAACGACCGTGGTATCTGATTTGTAGCCCCCCCCCTGCGCCGCGAACACCACGTTGACGCTGCCCTTGGCACGCGGACGGATCGGGAAGAACGCGTTCGCGGCCCTGGCAGGGATCGTGATCGTGGCCGAGTCGACCGACGCGACCGCGTTGTCGCTTGAGCTTGCCGAGACGACGAGCGCGGCGGCGATGATCCGCTGCTGACCATTCTGATCGGCCGTGTAGATGTTATAGCTCGGCGGCGCCTGACCGACCGACAGGCTCACGGTCGTTGGCGCGACGAGCTGCGGCGCTCCGACCGAGATCGTGGCCGTGCTCTGACTGTAGGCGGTCGCGCGGGCGGTCAGGACGGCGCTGTTCGCGAAATTCCCGATGATCTCGAACGTGTTGCTGCTCGTTTGCCCCAGCGGGATCGTCACAGAATCCACGGACAACTGGAACACCTGGCCGGCCGGCGGCTGCGTGCTGTCGCTGCGGAACAGGTGCACCACGAGCGGCGTGCCGGTGACGGGGTTGTCGACGTACACGTACTGATTCGGCAGGATCTGGCCCAGGCCGACGGTCTGATTGCCGGTGGTGAGATGCAGTGTCGGACCGGTCACCGAGACCAATGGCGTGGAGTCGGGCGCGAAGCCGGGTGCGGAGTAGCGTAGCCGCGCGGTCCCGCTGCCGACGAAGCGGACGCGGAACTGTGCCAGGTTTCGACTCGTGTCCACAACGGCGATGGCGGTGTCGCCCAGCCCATTGATACTGAACGCGGAATCGATCACCATGACGTTCGGATCGGTCGAGACGACGTTGATACTGATCGGCGCAAACGGATTGAGCTGGTAGCGCGACCGTGTGCCGGTGTAGACGTACGTCAGATACGGCAGATCCGTGGTGAGCCGCGTCGCCGGCAGGCCACCCTGCAGCAGGCTCGCCGCCTCCGACGTCACCGACACCTTGCTGCGCACGTAGCCGGCCGCTGTCGCGACGATCGAATCGGTGCGGCTCGAATCCAGCGCCCACACCTCGAAGTACCCGCTCGAGCTCTGGCCTTTGTTGATCACGACGGTATCAGCCGTGAGCGTGTCGAGCGTGTGGTCAAAGCGCCGCAGGGCAATCTTCACCGTGTCGGGCACCAATCCGCCGACGACGTAGACATAGTTGTTCTTGAGTTTCAGCCCGCGCCCGACCGTGTACGGATACCCGAGTTGAATAGCGAGCGGCGTCGGGAACACCTTGATCAAATTGGACGAGTCGGGCAGCGCGCTTGGCGCTGACGCCAAGATTCTCGCCCCAGCGCTGTCGACACCCCTGAACCGCAACGTGTCGGGGTGGTTGACGCTGTAATACTGCCCGGAATCGATCGTCACCGCGCCCGAGTCGAGCGTGAATGTCGCGGTATTGGTCGAAACGAGATTGACCCGCAGCGGTGCAATCAACGGGCGAGATTGCCCGTCCGCGGAATCGTAGACCGCCGCCGTCACGGGGTATGGTGTTCCGATCGTGTAGTTCGTCGTGCCGGGGTACTGGAACGGCCGGACGTGCAGCGAATCGACCCGGTAGACCGCGGGCGCACCGCTGATCACATATCCCGGCGTGAGCGTGGTGTCGACCCGTAACGTGTCCAGTCCGATCGAGTCAGCGACGAGATCGATGTAACCGTAGATCTGTCCGGCGGGGACTCGGATGCTGGCTGGTCCCCGCACCGGGCCGGCGCGCGTATGGGCCAGCGACACGGTGAAGGTGTCGGGCCGGACGTAGGGAAGCTGCACGTAGCCGGCATTCTTCCACAGCGTCCCCAGCCCAATGCGCCCCGTGTACGGATACGACACCTGCAGCAACATCGTCGGCTTGGTGACGTGCACGAGGAACGAGTCGGGCACGTAACCCGGCGCGGAAACGACGATCCAGGCGGAGTCGCCACCCGCGGCCGGCTGGGCGCTCAGCGCGTAGCGCGAGCTGCCCGAGGAACCCGGCGGCAGCTTCAACGTCGCGGAATCGACCGAGACCACGCTCGGCGCCCGCGACACCGCGGTAACCACCAGCGTGTCCCTGGTCGCGTGCGCATAGCGCAGCGAGTCGGCCGGGGACGCACTCCAATAGCCCAGCGTCGGATCTCCGGCGATCAAGCTGCTCTGACCGGACACGGTCAAGCGGGGCGTCGTGAAGATGAGCGTATCGGTCGCGGACACCCAGCCCGGCGCCGTGACGGTCATCCCGGTTTTCCCCGGCGCCGTTGCGGCGACCGTCACGGACGCGCCTGTCGATGTTTTCTTGATCGTGTCGGGCGACTGAACGGTGCCGATCCCACTCGACAAGCTTGCGCTGACGATGAGGATGTGATCCATCGCGTACGTGATCCCGACGTACGGCTGGAACGTCTGGCCGACGCCGAGCGTGCGGGTGTAGGGATACGGGATGTTCAGCGTCAGATTGTTCGGCGCCACATACACGCGGGAGAACTTGCCCACGAATCCGCCCGAGGTGGGGATGACGCTGTCGGTCCCCGGCGCCAATCCCTGAATCACCACGTCGGCAGCGAGCTGTCCCGCCGGAATGATCGCCGGCGCCGGGCTGATCGCGGACGTCCCCGGTTTCCCGTACACGAACGTCACGCCCAGGCCGCCCGCGGGCGCCGGATCGGAAAGAAAGACCTGCGCGCGGTAGGTCTCGTTCTGGTTGGCGTAGAAGTACGGCTGCTGCGAGAACGATCCGATTTCGCGGAATTCGATCGTCGAGACGACGGTGACGACCATCGTATCGGGCGAGAACACGCCGGCCGAATCGGCGGCCACGACGGTCACGCGACCCGCCTTGAGTCCGCAGAACAATACTGACGTCCCGGACGACGGTGGCGCGATCGAGAGCTTGCTCAACACGCCGCCGGGGCAGCCGAGTGCCGGGCGCGCGACGAGCGTATCCGTTGCAGGAATGACGGAGAGGAGCACGCGCACCGTCGAGGGGTCGGTGCGGCTCAACGTCAGCGGCACCGACACACTGCCGCCGTTTCCCACCGCGAGCGAGTCGAACCCCCATTGCAGCAGCGACGGGGGCGCCGACACCACCGCCACCTTCACCGAGTCCTTGAATCCGTCCACCGAGTCGACGACGAACGTGACGCCGTTCAGCTGCATGCCGGTCACGATGCCCGCGGCGTCCACCGTCGCGACGGCAGGATCGGCGCTGCGGAAGCCGAACGTCTTGTTCGGGATCGCGTGGTTGTTGCGATCGAGCGCCTGCGCGATGATGGCTCGGCGGCCGCCGACACCCACCTGGAGACTGTCCGGGAGCGCCGGTGTGTTGCGAATCGACGCCGTCACTTGATTGACCCGCACCGTGGCGGCGGCCTGCACCTTGAGCGTCGCGTCCACCGAGTCGCGCACGATGACGACGCCGTTGCCGGCTCCCACGCTCTGCGCCCGGCCGCTTGCCTGATTCACGGTCACGACCGTCGGCGAGGCGGAGATGAACTTCCGCACGAAACCGGTGCTCAAGACCGCACCGAAGTTGTCGTACGCCGTCGCGCGCAAGTCGAACGAGTCACCGATGGCCGTGATCACGGTGTCCGCCGGAGCGACGGCGACGCTGTCGAGCGCGCGGACATACAGCCGCGCCGTATCGGCGTGTCCTGCCGCTGACGCGATGATCTTGGTCGAGTCGACGGCGAGCGCCTGCGCGAGGCCGGCGGCGTCGACGGTAGCGACCGACGGCACCGTCGACGTCCAGCCGATGGTCACGCTGACCGGGTTGCCGAGCGGGTCGCGGGCGGTTGCGGTGTATTGCAGGCTCGCGCCGCGCGCGATCGTGTCGACCGTGCGGTCGAGCGTGACGGACGCGACCGAGCCGCTCACCGCGAACTCCCGGAACACGACGGCGCCCGCAACCCCAGTCACGGTGGCATCGAAGGTCTGCAGGCCGATGGCGGGCCCGAGCGTGCCGGTCACCTCGGCGTAGCCGAGGGAGTCGCTGAGCACCGTATCGGCACTCACCGCGGCGCCGGTCGCGAGCGCGCGGAACAGCACGGGCACCCGCACGCCAAGCCCGTCACTCCCGAGCACACGGACCCGCAGCGGTATGGGCAAGGGTGCCGCCGGCGTGGCCGTCTGGCTGTCGCCGCTGACCCGGGTCAGCGTCGCCGGGACTGCCTGG
>DATLXS010000216.1:0-31696 GCA_035575675.1 Gemmatimonadales bacterium | reverse complement strand
CTTCCTGGGAGCCGTCGTGAAGGGCGGCGGGTCCGGCGCGCTCGTCCCCGCGGGCGGTGAGGGGCTGCGCTGTCCGGCGTGTGGCAGCACGTTACGCGATTTCCGCGACACCGGCCGCCTGGGTTGCGACCAGTGCTACTCGTCGTTCGACACGCACCTGCGGGACCTGCTGCGGCGCCTGCACGGCTCCAGCCAGCACGTCGGCGAGCGCTACGACATGCCGGGCGCCGCCGGAGGGGCCGGCGATCCCCGCAGCGAGCTCCTCGAGCTGAAGGCGCAGCTGCGGCGTGCCGTCGAGGGCGAGAATTTCGAGCTCGCGGCTGAGCTGCGCGACCGCATCCGGGTGCTGGAATAATGGATCTCTCACTGCTGCCCGACGGCGGGATGCGCTGGCTCGACGCCTCCGGTCCGAAATCGACCATCGTGCTGTCGACCAGGATCCGGCTCGCGCGGAACGTGCAGGGCGTGCCGTTCAGCCAGCGCGCGAAGGACGCCGACCGGACTGCGGTGCTCGCGCGCGTCAGTGAGGCGGCGGCCTCGTCCGATCACCTCTCGTCCGCCGTGGCATTCCACCTCGACCAGATGGAACGGCCAGAACGGCAGCTTCTGCACGAACGTCATCTCGTCAGCAAGGAGCTGGCGGGTCTGGACCGGGAGGCGCGCCCCAGGCCGGGTGCCGCGTTGCTGGTCCAGGACCAGGTTGGGGTGATGGTGAATGAAGAGGACCATCTCCGGCTGCACGGCATGTGGTCCGGATTCGATGTGGAAGGCGCGTATGCCGCTGTCGAAGCCGTCGACGCCGAGATGGGCCGGCTCGTTCCTTTCGCCTTTCACCCTGAATTTGGCTATCTTACGTCCTGTCCGACGAATGCCGGGACGGGGCTGCGGGCCAGCGTCCTTATCCATTTGCCGGGCCTTGTTTTGACCAAGGAAATCACCAAAGTTCTTCAAGGGCTGTCGCAGGTAGGATTAACCTTTCGGGGCTTGTACGGGGAAGGCAGCGATGTCGTCGGCAATTTCTTCCAGTTGTCCAACCAAACAACCTTAGGGAAGACTGAAGACGAGCTGATCGACCACCTCGGGAAAATCGTGCGGCAAGTCGTCGAATACGAGGAGCAGGCGCGGGATGTGTTGCTGCGCACGGCGCCTGAGGAAGTGGAAGACAAGACTTGGCGGGCGTATGGACTGCTGAAGCACGCGCGCCGGCTGACGTTTGAAGAGACGATGAATCTGTTGAGCGGAGTGCGGTTGGGTGTCGGTCTGAATCTGCTTCCCGGGCCGGGGGTATATACGCTCAACAAGCTGCTGATTTACACTCAACCTGCGCACCTGGCGGCTATGGATGGCCGGTCGACCGGCGACCGGGAACTGCCGACGGTGCGCGCTGCGTTTGTGCGGCGCCTGCTCGAAGCGGAATCCAGCTGAACGGCGAAAGGTGAGTTCGGAACTGCGATGAACGGCTACAACTTCACGGATCGAGTCCGGAAAGTTCTGCAGATGGCGCGGGAAGAAGCGGCGCGTCTGCATCACGAGTACGTCGGCACCGAGCACATTCTGCTCGGCTTGATCCGCGAAGGCGAGGGCGTTGCCGCCGCGGTCCTGACCAATCTCAACGTCGATCTCGAAGAGATCCAGCAGAAGATCGAAGAGACCGTCAAAAAAGGGAAAGCCGCCGCCGCGGCGGGCCCCGATCTGCCCTATACGTCGCGCGCCAAGAAAGTGCTCGAGCTGGCGATGAGCGAGGCGCGCGAGTTGAATCACTCCTACGTCGGCACCGAGCACCTGTTGCTCGGCCTGCTGCGCGAAGAGAAGGGGATCGCCGCCCAGGTCCTGACGGACGCCGGCGTGAACCTCGAGCAGGCCCGCGCGGAGACGCTGCGGTTGCTCGGCAGCGAAATGCCGTCGACGCCGGCCGGCGGCGGGACCGGCGCGCAGCCGACGCCTCCCAAGAGCGAGAAGAAATCGAAGACGCCCGCACTCGACCACTTCTGCCGCGATCTCACGCAGCTCGCCGCCGAGGGCGCGCTCGATCCGACGATCGGCCGTCAGAAAGAAATCGAGCGCGTGATGGAGATTCTGTCACGCCGCAAGAAGAACAACCCGGTGCTGATCGGTGAGCCCGGGGTGGGCAAGACGGCGATCGTCGAGGGGCTGGCCCAGCTGATCGCCGGCGGGCAGTGCCCCGACGCGCTCAAGGATCACCGGGTGCTGTCGCTCGATATGGCCGCCGTCATCGCCGGCACCAAGTATCGCGGCCAGTTCGAAGAGCGCCTCAAGGCCGTGATCAACGAGATCGCGCAGAACAAGAACATCATTCTGTTCATCGACGAGCTGCACACGCTGGTGGGCGCCGGCGCCGCCGAAGGCGCGGTCGACGCGTCCAACATGCTCAAGCCGGCGCTGGCGCGCGGCGAGCTGCAGTGCGTGGGCGCGTCCACGTTGAACGAGTATCGCAAATACATCGAGAAGGACGGCGCCCTCGAGCGACGCTTCCAGACGGTGATCGTCGATCCGCCGACCGTCGACGAGACGATCGAGATCCTCAAGGGGCTGCGGAAGCGCTACGAGGATCATCACCGCGTCATTATTCCCGACGAGACGCTGATCGAGGCCGCGAAGCTGTCGGAGCGCTACATCACCGACCGGTTCCTGCCCGACAAGGCGATCGACGTGATCGACGAGGCGGGCGCCCGCGCCCGGCTGGCCGCGCAGGTGCCGCCACCCGAGGTGGCCGAGCTGAAGGACAAGCTCGAAGCCTTGAGCGGCGACAAGGAAGCCGCGGTGCGCGACCAGAACTTCGAGCGCGCCGCCTCGCTCCGCGATTCGGAGCGCGAGCTCCAGGCCGACATCCGGCGCAAACAGGAAGAGTGGGAGCGCGAGCGCCAGACGCGCCGGCCGACGATCAGCGAAGAAGGCGTCGCGTTCATCGTGTCGCGCTGGACGGGGATTCCCGTCACGCGCCTCCAGGAAGCGGAGACCGCGCGCCTCCTGCGCATGGAAGACGAGCTGCACGAGAGCGTGGTCGGTCAGAACGAAGCGATCCAGGTCATCTCGCGGGCCATCCGCCGCAGCCGGGCGGGCCTCAAGGATCCCAAGCGTCCCATCGGCTCCTTCATCTTCAGCGGCCCCACGGGCGTCGGTAAAACCGAATTGGCCCGGTCGCTCGCGCGGTTCCTGTTCGCGGATGCCCAGGCGCTGATTCGCGTCGACATGTCGGAGTACATGGAGAAGTTCTCGGTGAGCCGGCTGATCGGCGCGCCGCCGGGATACGTCGGCTATGAAGATTCCGGCACGCTCACCAAGGCCGTGCGGCGCAAGCCGTACTCGGTCGTGCTGCTCGACGAGATCGAGAAGGCGCATCCCGACGTGTTCAATATCCTGCTGCAGGTGCTCGACGAGGGCCACCTGACGGACAATTACGGCCGGGTGATCGACTTCAAGAACACCGTCGTGATTATGACCTCGAACGTCGGCGCGCGCGACGTCGTGAAGGGGAAGACCCTCGGCTTCGCCCAGCAGGATGCGAAGAGCGACTTCGACCGGATGTCCGAGAAGGTCAAGGAAGAGGTCAACAAGGTCTTCAATCCCGAGTTCCTGAACCGGCTGGACGACGTGATCGTCTTCCACTCGCTCACTCGGGAGCATATTGCGCTGATCGTGGCGATTCTGGGGCGCGACGTGCAGAAGCGGTTGGGGGAAGAAGAGCTGACCCTGCGGCTGACGCAGGGCGCGACCGACTTCCTCGTCGATCACGGGTACGATGAACACTTCGGTGCGCGGCCGCTCAAGCGCGCGATCCAGAAATACGTCGAGGACCCGCTGTCGGAGAAGATCCTCGTCGGAGATTTCGCCAAGGGCGACGAGATCGAGGTGGACGTCGCCCCCGACAAGGAGCGCCTGGCGTTTCGGGCACTCTCCGGCTCGAAGGCGTGATCCGCCGGTTCACCCTGCCATTCTGCTTCAGTCTCGCCGCTGTCGCCCCGGGTCTGTGCGCTGCACAGGCCGGCGGGGCGACAGGGGCGGGTGCCGCGCCCGTCACCACGCAGACGCCCGTCCCCGATTCGATCGCGGTGCTCGGCTCCCGGCGCAATAGCACCATCAGCATCATCCAGATCAGCGGCCTGGTGCCGGGCCGCGCCATCAACTATCGCGACGTGCAGCGCGCCATTCAGGCGCTCTACACGAGCGGGCAGTTCGACGCGGTGGCGGTGACGCAGACGACGGCGGCGGGCAAGAACGTGCTCGTGATTCACGTGCACGAGCGGCCCCTGCTGGTCAAGTGGGCGATCCGGGGCGTGGCGCGCGTCCCCGAGCACAGCGTGCGCGACAAGGTGGCGCTCGCCGAGGGCCGCCCGCTCGATCTGGCGAACGTCGCGCGCGCGCGCGCCCGCATCGATTCGCTGTATCACGCCAAGGGATACTATCTCGCGCGCACCAAGCCGGTCTTTGTGTATGAGCGCGATTCGTCGAGTGTCCGCGTGATCTTCGACATCGACGAAGGGCGCCGCGTCGCGATCGCCCGCGTCGATTTCCAGGGGAATACGCATTTCAGCGACGAGCAGCTCGCGGCCCAGATGCATTCGCGTTCCGAGGGGTTCTGGTGGTTCCGCTCGGGCGAATACAACGACGACAAGATCGGCGAGGATCTGCACCAGACGCTGCCGTCGTTCTACGGAAAACAGGGCTTCGTCGACTTCCAGGTGCTCGACGACACCCTCATCGTCCACGAAGGGACGGGCAAGGCGACGCTGGTCGTGACCGTCAGCGAGGGCGAGCCGTACCGCATCGGCTCGTTCGAGATCGTCGGCAACCGCCGGTTCTCGACCGAAGAGCTGCAGGCGTTCTATCCCTTCACCGGCGAGCAGCGCACCGGCATGCTGGGCCTCGGCGGCAGGCGCCACATCGTGAATTTCGATGACGAGCTCTGGCAGGACGCCACGCGCAAGCTGCAGACGCTGTACTACAACAACGGCTACATCTACGTCACTGTGCGCAACGACGTGCTGCGGCGGAGCGGGCCCGACGGCAAGCCCGTCGTCGACCTCCGCTGGGTGATCACAGAAGGCCAGCCGGCGATCGTCAGCCACGTGGAGATCCGCGGCAACGACGTCACGCACGACCGCGTGATCCGCGAGGCGATCGTCATGGTCCCGGGCGACGTGTTCCGGCAGGACGCGCTCATCGCCTCCTATCAGCGCGTGTCGAACCTCGGCTTCTTCAATCAACCGATGCCGTTTCCGGACACCAAGCCGGCCAACGAGCAGGGCGACATCGACGTGGTGTTCCGCGTCTCCGAGAAGCGCACCGGCAACATCAACTTCGGCGCGTCGGTGGGGCAGGGGACGGGGGTTGGCGGCTTCCTCGGCCTCGACGAGCCCAATCTGTTCGGGCAGGGGAAGCGGGGCCGGTTCCAGTGGCAGTTCGGCAAGAACATCAACGACTTCGACGTCTCCTTTACCGATCCGGCGGTGCGCGAATCGCGCATCTCGGCGACGGTCGGCGTGCACAATACGCGCGTCCGCTACGTCATCGCCGACGTCGGCCGCCTGCGGCGGCGCGGCGCCAGCCTGCAGCTGGGCTTTCCGGTGTTCGGCGACAACTATACGCGGCTGTTCGCCTCCTACGGGATCGATCAGCAGAGCTTCACCGGTTCGTCCACCAACCTTGCGTTCTCCAGCGCGTTCCGCTGCAACGATTGCGTGCGCTCGACCCTCGGGCTGTCGCTGATGCGCGATACGCGGGTCGACCTGCCGTTCCCGACCGCGGGAACGATGGTCCAGTTCGGCCTGTCGCAGAGCGGCGGCCTGCTCGGCGGATCGGGCAACTTCCAGCGCGCCGATATCGAGGGACATTTCTACGCGCCGATCGGCACGCTCGGCAATGGAGCGTCGAACGCCAAGTTCGTGCTCGGATTCTCGACCCGATCGGGCTTTGTGTTCGGCGACTCGCCATTCTTCGAGCAGCTGTTTACGCTCGGCGGCACGCAGTTCTTCATTCCGTTGCGGGGCTATGACGAGGCCTCCATCACGCCGTTCGGCTACGACTTCCACGCCAGCGCCAACGGCGCGAGCCCCAACGCGTTCGGCAAGGCGTTCTACACGATGACCGGCGAGTTCGGGATCCGGCTGTCGCAGATGCTCTATCTCTCGACGTTCTTCGACGCCGGCAACGTCTGGTCGCGGCCCGCCCAGTTCAACCCCACGCGGCTGTTCCGGGGCGCTGGGATCGGCGCCGCGGTCATCTCGCCACTCGGACCGCTCGGGATCGACTACGCGTACGGATTCGATAAGCTCGATGCGTTCGGTCGGCCCGCGCCAGGTTGGAAGCTGCACTTCAAGCTCGGCAATTTCTTCTAAGCCACACCCACGTCCTACTCTGGGAGTTTCCGCTTTATGCAGCGTCTCGCGCTCGTTTCGCTCGCCGCCATCGCCGTGTTCGCCACGGCACCGACCGCCTTGCTCGGACAGGGGGGGGGCCCGCCGCCGGCTCCGGCGCCCCTCAAGATCGCGTTCATCAGCTCGCAGGAGATCCTGAGAGCGACACCGGGCTACGCCGTGGCAGAGTCCACCTACCGGCGTGAATTCCAGGCCTCGCAGGTCGAGGTCCAGAAGTTGCAGCACCAGCTCGATTCGTCGGTCCAGGTCTTCGACCAGCAGTCGATCGCGCTGTCGCCCGCCGCGCGCCAGGCCAAGCAGAAAGACCTGCAGACGATGCAGCAGCACATGGAACAGCGCTCCAGCGAGCTGCAGGACCACCTGCAGCAGCGGGAGCAGGAGCTGCTCGGCCCGCTCCGCGCGCGGATCACGTCGGTGATTCAAGGGATCCGCGCGGAGATGAACTACGCGCTGATTCTCGATGCCGACGCCGCCGGCGGATTCGTGGCCGCGGCGGATCCGGCGCTGAACATCACGCCCCGGGTGCTGCAGCGCCTTACCCAGGCGCAGTAACGCACCACGCGTACACTCTCCGCGAGTGAGATTGCTGCGCTCACCGGCGGCAAGCTGGTGGGTCCAGGAACTACCACGGTCGCCGGGGTCGCGCCGCTCGAACGCGCAGGCCCCGGCGACCTCTCTTTTCTTGCCTCGCCCCGCTACGTCCCCTACTTTGAGCGCACCAGCGCCTCGGTCGTGCTCGTCGCGCCGGCGTTCGAGTCCGCCGGGAGCGGGGAGGGCGGAGCCCGCGTGGGGCCGGAGACGCGCATCATCGTGCCCGATCCGTACGCCGCGCTGCTGGTCGTGCTTCCCGTGCTCTATCCGCAAGCCGTCTGGGAAGCGGGCATTCATCCCACCGCGGTCGTGGGCCGCGGCGCCACATGGCAGGAGCCGGTCGCCATCGGCCCGCATGCGGTGCTCGGCCCAGCGGTGCAGCTCGGCAAGAACGTGCGCATTGGCGCGGGGTGCGTGCTCGGCGACGGCGTGGCCGTCGGCGACGACACCCAGCTCTTTCCGGGCGTCACACTCTACTCGGGGACCGCACTCGGCAAACGCGTGATCGTGCATGCCGGCGCCGTGCTTGGCAGCGACGGGTTCGGGTACATCCCCGGCAAGGATGGTGAGGCGCACCGCAAGATCCCGCACGTCGGGCGGTGCCTCATCGGAGACGACATCGAGATCGGCGCGAACACGTGCATCGACCGGGGCAGCGTGGACGACACGGTGATCGGCTCCGGCACGAAGATCGACAATCTCGTCCACATCGCCCATAACGTGCGGATCGGCGCGCGCTGCCTCATCATGGCGGAGGCGGGGATCGCGGGCAGCTGCCAGGTGGAGGACGACGTGATCATCGCGGGGCAGACCGGCATTGGGGACCACATCACGATTGGGCGTGGCGCGCGGCTGCTCGTGCAGTCGGGCATCATCGCCGACGTGCCCGCCGGGGTCACCGTCTCCGGGTATCCCGCGCGCCCGCACCGTGAGCTGCTGCGCGCCCAGGCCGCGATGTACCGCCTCGCAAAGATCGTCGACGAGCTCGAAGCCCTCGTGCAATCCAAACCCGAGCCTCCCCCTGCCGCCACCGAGCGCTAGGCGCTCCGTCACGCGGCCCGCGAGCGTTCGCGGCACGGGGTTGCATACCGGCGCCGCGACGGAAGCGACATTCCTCCCGGCGCCGGCCGGCCAGGGGATCCTGTTCCGGCGGATCGATCTCGCGGGGAGGCCCGAGGTCCCGGCGCGGCTGACGGAGGTCGAGGCGGTCGAGCGACGCACGGCGATCGGGCACGGCGCGGCGACGATTCACACGGTCGAGCATGTGCTGGCGGCCGTGGCCGCCCATGTGATCGACGATCTCACGATCGAGCTCACGGGCCCCGAGCCGCCGATCCTCGACGGCAGCGTGCTGCCGTATTTCGACGCGCTCGCGCAAGCGGGGCCGGCCGCCGTGGGTGGCGAGGCCTCGGTGCTCACGGTCACGGCACCCTTCACCGTGACCGACAAGGACGCGTCGTACGTGGTGGCGCCGGCGAAGGCGTTGCGTCTGACGGTGTC
Source organism: Gemmatimonadales bacterium (assembly GCA_035575675.1). GTDB lineage: Bacteria > Gemmatimonadota > Gemmatimonadetes > Gemmatimonadales > GWC2-71-9 > 20CM-2-65-7. Next base: position 23,210 of record DATLXS010000216.1, on the reverse strand, counting down.
GATCGAGTGGCCGCATCCGTTGATCGGGCGGCAGGCGGGCACCTATGACGTGACGCCGGAGAGTTTCGCCGCGGAGCTCGCGCCGGCGCGGACATTCGGCTTCACGCACGAAGTCGCCGAGCTGCAGGCGCGCGGGCTCATCAAAGGCGCGTCCGAGACGAACGCGATCGTATTGGACGAGCGGGGCGTGGTGAACGGCGGCAAACTGCGCTGGCCCGACGAGTTCGTGCGGCACAAAGCCGCGGACATCGTGGGGGACCTGGCGCTCACCGGCGCCCGGATTCAGGCTCATGTGGTCGCGACGCGGCCCAGCCACGGCGGCAACATCGCCCTGGCCCGGGCGCTCGCTCGCGCAGGGAGGCGCACCGGAATGCCGGCGATGGATATCGCGAAAATCATGGACTATCTGCCCCACCGCTACCCGTTCCTGCTGGTGGACCGGATCCTCGAAGTGGAGGGCAACAAGCGGATCGTCGGGATCAAGAACGTCACGATCAACGAGCCGTTCTTTCAGGGACACTTCCCGGGCCATCCCATCATGCCGGGCGTGCTCATCATCGAAGCGATGGCGCAGGTCGGTGGGATGCTGTTGATGAGCCACTTCGAGGGGCAGGATACGGCGAACAAAGTGGTGTACTTCATGTCACTCGACAACGTGAAGTTCCGCCGTCCGGTCGTCCCGGGCGACCAGATCCGCTTCGAGCTCGAGATGCTGCAGTTCCGGGGCAAGACGTGCCGCATGAAGGGCGCCGGATTCGTGGACGGGCAGATCGTCGCCGAAGCGGAGATGATGGCCATGGTGGTCGATAAGTGATCCATCGCACGGCGCTGATCGATCCGACGGCCGAGCTGGGCGGCGACGTCTCCGTCGGCCCCTACTGCGTGATTGGTCCCAAGGTGACCGTGGGGGAGCGCTGCAGCATCGCGGCGCACGCGGTGCTCGAGCGCAACACGCGCATGGGCGACGGCGTGAAAATCGGCTACGGCGCCGTCATCGGCAACGACCCGCAAGACCTCAAGTACAAGGGCGAAGAAACCTGGGTGGAAATCGGGAGCGGCACGATCATCCGCGAGTACTCGACGGTCAACCGCGGGAGCACGGCGACGGGCAAGACGACGGTGGGCGAGCGGTGTTTCCTGATGACCTACGTGCACATCGCCCACGATTGCGTCATCGGCAACGACGTCATCATCGCCAACGCGGTGCAGATGGCCGGTCACGTCACCGTCCACGAGCGCGCGATCATCAGCGGCCTCGTGCCGATCCATCAATTCGTCCGCATCGGCACCTATTCGTTCGTGGGCGGGGGGTCGCGCGTCAATCAGGACGTGCCGCCGTACACCAAAGCGGCCGGGAATCCGGTCCACCTCTACGGGCTGAATTCGGTGGGCCTGCAGCGCGCCGGCTTCTCGCCGGAATTGAAGCTGGCGCTGAAACGCGCCTATCGCCTCGTGTTCAACTCCGATCTCACGGTGAGCCAGGGAATCGCCCGCGCCCGCACCGAGCTGCCGCAGGTCGCGGAAGTCGAAACGTTCCTGCAGTTCATCGAGGTCTCGCAGCGCGGGGTCATGGTGTGACGCCGCGCGTCCGGCGGGTGAAAGTGGGCGTGGTCGGCGCAGGCGCGCTCGGTTTCCACCACATCCGGCTGCTGAAAAAGATCGATGGCGCCGACGTCGTCGGCTTCTACGACCACAATTCGCCCCGTGCGGCGCAGGTGGCCAAGGACCTCGAGACCACCGCCTTCCCCTCACTCGAGGCGCTGCTGGAGCGGGTCGAGGCGATCACCGTCGTTGTGCCGACCCCGGCGCACGTGGACGTGGGGCAGGCGGTGCTCGAGCGCGGCCTGCACGCGCTGATCGAAAAGCCGCTCGCGGACACCGTGCCCGGCGCCGAGCAGCTGGTGCAGCTCGCGCGGGAGCGCGGGGCGTGTCTCCAGGTAGGGCACGTGGAGCGATTCAACCGCGCGGTGCGTGCCGCGACACCCTATCTCGACGAGCCGCGCTTTCTCCAGACCGAGCGCTTGGCGCCGTTTCAGCCGCGCGGCACCGATGTCGCCGTGATCCTGGACCTGATGATTCACGATCTCGATCTGGTGCTGGAGCTGGTACGATCGGAAGTCGGCGAGGTGCGGGCCACCGGCGTGCCGATTCTGTCGCCGCACGTCGACATCGCCAACGCGCGCGTCGAGTTCGCCAACGGCGCCGTCGCGATCATCACGGCGAGCCGCGTGTCGCGCGAGCGGACGCGCAAGCTGCGGATTTTCCAGCCGACGGGATACTTCTCCCTGGACCTCGCGCAGGGGGACGGCCATTTCTACCGGCTGAAATCGGGATGGCAGGAGGCCCACGCCACGCGGATGGAAGACATCGTGGAGCATGTGAAGCTCGAGGCCCCCGAGGCGGAGCCGCTCAAGCTCGAGCTGGAGAGTTTCCTGCGCGCGGTCCGCGGCGACGGCGACGTCGTGGTCACCGGGGCCGCGGGGCTGCAGGCGTTGAACCTCGCCTATCGCGTCGCCGACGCCATCAGCGCCTCGCCGCTCGCCGCGGCGCGGTCGTGACCAGGATCTACATCTCGGCAGGGGAGCCATCGGCGGACGCACACGCCGCCGCGGTCGCCAGCGCCTTGCGGCGGCGCCTGCCCGGCCTCGAGCTCGAGGCCCTGGGCGGGCCACTGCTCGAGCGCGCGGGTGCCCGCCTGCTCGACCGGATGGAATCGTACTCCGTCGTCGGGTTTGTCGAGGCCATCGCCAAGATTCCGGCGCACTACCGCTTGCTCAACCGGATCAAGCAGTCGTTCGCGGCCAAGCGCTACGATCTCGTGATCCTCGTCGATTACCCCGGTTATCACCTCCGTGCCGCTGCCGCCGCCTCTGCCGCCGGTATTCCCGTTTTGTATTACATCGCGCCGCAGATGTGGGCGTGGGGGCCGAAGCGCGTCCGCAAGCTTGCGCCCGTGAATCAGCTCGCGGTCATTCTGCCGTTCGAAGAAGCGTTTTTTCGCGAGCGGGGAGTCGCCGCGACGTTCGTGGGACATCCGCTCAAAGACCGGCCGGCCCCGCCGGCGCGCCCGGATGCGCGCCGCGCCATCGGCCTCGATCCGGGCCGGCCAACGCTGGGCCTGTTCCCGGGAAGCCGGCGCCAAGAGGTCCAGCGTCACTGGCCCATCTTCCGCGCGGCCGCGGCGCGCGTCGCGGCCGCGCGCCCCGATATCCAGATCGTCGCCGCGGGCACCCGGGACGCGCAGTATCCCGACCCGGGCGCGATCACGGTGCATCTGGGCGACCCCTTGCTCGTGTTTGCGGCGGCGGACGCGGGGATCTGCAAGTCGGGCACCACGACCCTCGAGGCGGCCATCGCCGACCTGCCGATGGTCATCACCTATCGCGTCCATCCGATCTCTTCCTTCATTGCGTTCCGGCTACTCCAGGTGCCTTGGGTCGGTCTGGTCAACCTCGTGGCGGGCTACGAGGTCGCCCCCGAGTTGCTGCAGCGGCGCGCGACCGCCGATGCGCTCGCGGGCGCTGTGTTGCCGCTGCTCGATGCCACCAACCCCGCGACACGGCGCCAGCGGGAAGGGCTGCAGCTGGTCCGCGACCGCCTGGGAGCGCCGGGCGCCGCGGATCGCGTCGCCGAGCTGGCCGCTCGCTTGATCCGGTGAAGCTGCGCTGGGCGGAGCCGATCGCGCAGACGCTGGGGCCGCCCGCGCTCAAAGCCCTCGCGGCCACGTGGCGCTTTCGGGAAAGCGGGCTCGCGCAGTGGAAACCTCCCTTCATCTTTGTGCTCTGGCACTCGCGGATCCTGCCGTTGTTGGCGCTCCACAAGCGTGAAGGGGTGGTGCTGCTGATCAGCCGGCATCGCGACGGAGAATATCTCGCCGATCTCGCGCAGGGGTGGGGCTACCGCTCGGTCCGCGGATCCACGCAGCGCGGCGGCGAGGTCGGGCTGCTGGGCATCGTCCGCGCGCTGCAGGGAGGCGCGGTGGTGGCAATGACGCCCGACGGTCCCCGGGGACCGCGCGAGCGAGTGCAGCCGGGCGCGATCGCCGCCGCGCAGCACGCCGGCGTGCCGCTCATCGCGACCGGTGCGCGCGCCGCGTCCGCGTGGTATCTCGGCTCCTGGGATCGCATGTGCCTTCCGAAACCGTTCGCCGCGGTCGATGTGCGCTATAGCGCGCCGATTCGGATCGGGCCTGGAAAAGACGGTCTGCGGCAGGGCATCGCGGTGGTCGAACGCAGCCTGCACGATGTCACGGGGACCGGGTGAGCGCGCAGCGTATCGCGCACTGGATCTGGTGGAGCGGCGCGGCCCCCGCGCGCGCGGCACGCGGCATGTTGCTGCCGTTTGCGTTCGTGTATCGCACGATCATGAGCGCGCGGGCGAAGGCCTACGCCCGCGGCTGGCTGCGTCAGCGGCCCCTGCCGCTGCCGGCGGTCGCCATTGGCAATCTGGCCGTTGGCGGAGCCGGAAAGACGCCGCTCGCGGCCTGGACGGCGGCGTTCTTCGCTCGGCGCGGCGTCAAGCCGGGAATCCTGCTGCGGGGCTATCGCGGCGACGAGCAGGCCGTGCATCAACGCCTGGTGCCCGGGGCGATCGTCGTGCCCGATGCCGATCGGGTGGCGGGCGCCGAGAAAGCCCGCGCGCAAGGCGCGCGCGTCCTTGTCCTCGACGATGCCTATCAGCGGCTCAATGTCGAGCGCGACGTCAACGTTGCGGTCGTGAGCACGGAGAGCTCGCCGCCGCGCCACGTCGCCTGGCCACTGCCGGCGGGTCCCTGGCGCGAGGACTGGGGCGCCCTGGGCCGGGCAGACGTCATCGTCGTGACGCGCCGGCGGGCGGCCGTGGCCGAGTCACGCGCACTCGCGGGCCGGATCGCGGCCCGCTGGCCGGAGGCGGTGGTCGCGAGTGTCCAGCTCGCGCTCGACGGTTTGGCCGGGCTCCGCACCGGCCGGCGGGTGGAGTTGGCGGCGCTCGCCCACTCCCGCGTCGTCGTCGCCGCCGGGATCGCCGATCCCGTGAGCTTCGCCGCGCAAATCCGTGCCTTGGGCGCGAGTGTGCAACTCATGGCATATCAAGATCATCACGCCTATCCGCCGTCCGATGTCGCCCGGCTCGCGCGGGCCGCAACAGACGCCGATTATCTTGTAGTCACGGAGAAGGACGCCGTGAAGCTGCGCAGCCGCTGGCCTGCCGATGCGCCGGAGCCCCTCGTGGCCGAGCTCGCGCTGCGATGGGAGCTCAATGGCGCCGCCGTCGAACGAGTCCTGGAAGGGGTCCTGAAAACGGTCGTATGAGCGAACCAGCGATTATTCGTCCCGACAAACAAACCTTTCTCGCCGAGGAGAATCCCTTCGAGGCGATGATGGAGCGGTTTGACCACGCCGCGAAGCTGCTCAATCTCGATCGCGGCTTGTACAAGGTGCTCCGCAATCCCGAAAAACAAATCATCGTGTCGGTCCCGATTTTTCGCGACAACGGCGAAGTCGAGGTGTACACCGGCTATCGCGTGCTCTACAACACCTCGCGAGGTCCCGCCAAGGGGGGCATCCGCTTCGATCTCAACGTCACGCTCGAAGAGGTCAAAGCGCTGGCCGCGTGGATGACGTGGAAGTGCGCCCTCGTAAACATCCCGTTCGGCGGCTCGAAGGGCGGCGTCGTGTGCGATCCGACGACGATGTCGATGGTGGAGCTGGAAAGAGTGACGCGCCGCTACACCTCCAGCATCATCGAGGTCCTGGGGCCCGACTCCGACGTTCCCGCGCCCGACGTCAATACCAACGAGCGGGTGATGGCGTGGATCATGGACACCTACTCCATGCACAAGCGCCACACCGTGACCGCGGTCGTCACCGGCAAACCCGTGGAGATGGGCGGGTCGCTCGGGCGGCGGGAGGCGACGGGGCGCGGCTGTATGATCGTGACGCGCGAAGCGCTGGCGAAGTTGGGGATGAGCCTCAAGGGTACACGCGTCGCGGTGCAGGGCTTCGGCAACGTGGGCTCCGTGGCCGCCGACCTCATGGCGAAGGAAGGGGCGGTCATCGTCGCCGTCTCGGACAAGTCCACCGCGCTCCACAACCCCAAAGGTTTGGACGTCCAGGACTTGATCAAGTGGGTGAAGGAGCACCGCCAGCTCGCGGGGTACACGAGGGCCGAAACGATCACGCACGAGCAAGTCTTGACCGTCGACTGCGACGTGTTGATCCCCGCCGCTACCGAGAATGTGATCACCCGCAAGAACGCTCCCCACATCAAGGCCAAGATCATCTGCGAAGGCGCGAACGGTCCCACGAGCGCGGCAGCGGACAAGATTCTCGAGGATAAAGGCGTGTTCGTGATTCCCGACATCCTCGCGAATGCGGGCGGCGTCACCGTGAGTTACTTCGAATGGGTGCAGGACCGGGGCGGCTATTTTTGGGACGAGGAGACGGTGAATCGCCGGCTCGAGGCGATTCTGGTGCGTTCGTTCGGCGAAGTGATGGCGATGGCGTCGAAGCACAAGGTCGCCAACCGGATCGCGTCCTACATCGTGGCCGTGGATCGCGTGGCGGCGATGCACCGGTTGCGCGGCATGTATGCCTGATGCGCTATCGGCTCGTTGCGGTGGGGCGCATGAAGAACGCGGCGCTCCGTGCAGCGTGTGACGACTATATCGATCGGCTGCGGCATTACACCAAGGTGGAAGAACGGGAAGTCAAAGACGCGGCGCGTGTTCTCGGGGCGGTGCCCGAGGGTACGCGCCTCGTGGCGTTGACCCGCCGCGGCGAGGAATGGACGTCTGGTCAGCTCGCGGAATGGGCGGGGCGGTGGGAAATGGATGGGCGGGACGTCACGTTTGCGATCGGCGGCTCGGAGACCCTGCCGGACGACGTCCTGCGCAAGGCCGAGCGTCTGTGGAGTCTCGGCCGGCTCACGCTGCCGCATGAATTGGCGCGCGTCGTCGTCTGCGAGCAACTCTACCGGGCGCACACGATCCGGCGCGGGGAGCCGTACCATCGCGGATCCTGAGCTGACGGCTGCCGATCGCGCCGCGCTGCTCGCGCTGGCGCGTGGCGCCATCGCGGCGGCGCTCGCCGGCCGCTCCCCTCCCGCACTGCCCGCTGTGCCCGGCGCGGCCCTCCGCCGCGGCGCGTTCGTGACGCTGGAAGAAAAGGAAGGACACGATCTGCGCGGCTGCATCGGGCACATCATGGACGACCGGCCACTCGGTGAGGTCGTGCGGCAAGTGGCCGTGTCCGCCGCGCGCTCCGATCCGCGCTTCGCGCCGGTGCCGCTCGCCGAGCTCGGCGCGCTGCGGATCGAGATTTCCGTTCTCACGCCGCCGGTGCGCGTCGCGCCGTCCGAGCTCCCGCACCTCGTGATCGGGCGGGACGGCCTGCTCGTGCGCCGCGGGCGCGCCCAGGCCGTGCTGCTGCCGCAGGTCGCGGTCGAGCAGGGATTCGGGCCCGAGGCGTTCCTGAACGCGGTCTGCCACAAAGCGGGTCTCGCCCCGGGCAGCTGGCGGGAACCCGATACCCACGTCTTCACGTTCACAGCGGACGTCTTCGTCGAATGACCGAATGGTTCAAGCACTGGTTCGGCGAAGAGTATCATGACCTCTATCCACATCGCGACGACGAGGATGCCCGTCGCGCGGTCGCGCTGATCCGCAGTGCCGTCACCTGGAGAAACGGCGACCGCATTCTGGATCTGGCATGCGGACCCGGCCGTCACGCGGCCGAGTTGGCGCGCGGGGGAGGGCGGGTGATCGGGTTCGATCTGTCGCGCGCCATGTTGCGGCGCGCGCACGAGCGCACGGGCGGGACCGCCGGGCTGGTGCGTGGCGACATGCGGGCACTGCCGTTTCACGCCGGCAGTTTCGCGCTCGCCGTGAATCTCTTCACGTCATTTGGTTACTTTCTGGACGATGACGAACACCGGGGCGTGGTCCAACAGGTGGCGGCAACCCTGGCACCCGGCGGTCATTTCGTGCTGGACTATCTCAATGCCGAGTATGTGCGCCGCACCCTCAACGTCATCGAGCAGACCACCAGCGACGATGTCCTCGTCACGCGTCGCATCGACAGCGCGAACCGTTTTGTGATCAAGGAGATCGAGCTGCGTGCCGAAGGACGACGGTTTCAGGAGCGCGTGCGACTGTACGGGGCCGATGAGCTCGTGGAGCTCCTGACGGATGCGGGTCTCCGGGTGACGGCGCGGTTCGGCAACTATGACGGTGCCGCCGCAGGGCCCGCGACACCACGGGTGATCCTCGTAGCCGCCCGGTCATGATCGCGCGCATTCTGTCCACGCCCATTGCGGCGCCGCCGGAGAAGATTCCCGCGGGCAAACGTCGCCCTGTCTCCCCGGACGTGCTGGCGGCCGTCCTGCCGGGACCGGGCCGCGATCGCCTTGCGGCTGGAGACGTCCTGGCGGTGACCACGGGACAACAGCCCGGCCTGTTCACCGGGCCTCTGTACACCGTGCACAAGGCGCTCTCGGCGATCGCGCTGGCGCGCCGGCTCGAACACGAACGCGGCGTACCGGTCGTGCCGGTCTTCTGGGTCGCCGGCGACGATCACGATTTCGCCGAGGCGAATCATGCCTGGGTGCTCGGGCGCGACAATGAGCCGGTGAAAATCGTGTTGCGCGAGCGCCCCCACGAGGCGCCGCAGCTGCCGTTGTTCCGCGAGTCGTTGGGCCCGGACATCCGCGGCGCGCTCGACGCCCTCGACACGGCCTTCCCCGATTCGGAGTGCAAGCCGGGCGTACGACAGTGGCTCGAGTCCATCTACCGGCCGGATACGAATCTGGCGGACGCCGGTGCCAACGCGCTGCAGCAGCTGCTCGGCGCGCGGGGGTCGGGTCTCGCGGTGTTTCGGGCGCACGACCGGAGCGCCAAGCGCGCGGCGGCGCCGTGGATATTGCGCGCGCTGGACGAGACGCTGGCCGACGGGCTCACGCCCGTCATGGTGGAAGGACGGCTCGGCCGGGATCGGTTGCGGCGGGAGGGGGGCGAGTACGTCACACGCCGGAGCGGCGAGCGATTCACGAGGGCCCAGCTGGAGCAGATCGCGACCGAAACACCGGAGCGCTTGTCGCCCAACGTGCTGCTGCGCCCCGTGATCGAGGCAGCGCTGTTTCCTACGGTCGCGTATGTCGGCGGTCCCGGGGAGATGGAGTACCTCCCCGAAGCCGCGCCGTTGTTTACGGCGTTCGGTGTCGCGCCGCAGGCGCACGTGCCGCGTTGGTCCGGACTGATCATCGAAGCCCGCATCGACAAGGTGTTGCAGAAGCACGGTCTCACGCCGGCGGACTTCGCGAGCCCGCCAGGCGTCCTCGAGGCGCGGTTCGCGCAGGCGGATCTTCCGCCGGCGCTCGCCGCGGCGCTGCAGGAGCTGCGCAACGACGTCGAAGCGCGGTTCGCGCGCATCAGCGGCGAGGTGGCGCAGCTCGACCCCACGCTGGAGCGCACGGTGCAGTCCGCGCGCAACGCGGCGCTCGCCGGGACGAACGACATCGAGAAGAAGCTCGTCGCGAGTGTGAAGCGGACGCAGGGCACGCTGCTCAGCCAGCTCGCGCGCGCCCGTGCCGCGCTCGCCCCCGGCGGCAAGCCGCAGGAGCGTGTGCTGACCGTCGCGTCGTTCCTCGCCCGTTACGACGGCGCGGTGTTGGACGAGATCGATGTCGAGGTGGCGCGCTGGGCCGCGAGTTTATAGAATCCGGTCCATGTGGGTGCTCGCGGTAATTCTCATCGTCGCGTTGCTCATCCCGGTCGCCGCGATTCTGGTCGACTCGCCGCTCGGCAAGTCGGTGGCGCGACGCATGGAGGGACGCGTGGATGGCGGCGACCTGCAGCGTAAAGTCGAGATCATGGAAGCCGAGGTGGAGGAGCTGAACCGCTCGGTCGCCGGCATGCGGGAAGAGCTCCAATTCATGCAGCGCCTGCTGGAAGATCCCCGCCGCAAGAAACCCACGTCTTGAAATCTGGCAGCAGGGGCGGGGGAGGGCGTCACGCGGCGCGCGTGGCGGCCGGCATCCTCGTCACCCGCGTGCTCGGGTATGTGCGCGAGCGCGTATTCGCGCACTACTTCGGCAACGGCGCCGCGGCCGACGCCTTCCGGGCGGCACTGCGCATCCCCAACGCGCTGCGCAATCTGCTCGGGGAAGGCACGCTGTCGGCGTCGTTCATCCCGGTATATGCCGCGCTCAATGAACAGAAAAAAGATGCGGCACGCGCGTTAGCCGGCGCGATTCTCGGGCTGCTGCTCCTCGCGAGCGGCGTGCTCGCGGTCATCGGCATCGTGTTCGCGCCGGCAATCACGGCTTTCGTGGCGCAGGGGTTCGATGGTCCCCGCCGCGAGCTGACGACGGTGCTGGTCCGCATCCTCTTCCCGATGACCGGGCTCATGGTCGTGTCCGCCTGGTGTCTGGGGATCCTCAATACGCACCGCCGCTTCTTTCTCCCCTATGCCGCGCCGGCCTTGTGGAACGTCGCGGGCATCGCGGCGATGGTCGGAGCAGCGGCCTGGCTGAAGGGCGGGGACCTGTACGGCTTCTCGCTCGCGCTCGCCTGGGGCACGGTCGCCGGCAGCGTGCTGCAGATCGCGATCCAGCTCCCCACCTGCTGGCGGTTGCTGCAGGGGATCCCGCTGCGCGTCAGCCTGGCTCCCGAGGGCGTGGGGCAGGTGATCACCGCGTGGCTGCCGCTGCTCGTGGGCGCCGGCGTGGCGCAGTTGTCCGGTCTCGTCGATACGTTCCTCGGCTCATTCACCGGGGAAGGAGGGCTCGCCAGCCTTGGCTACGCCCAACTGGTGCAGGTGTTGCCGATCAGTCTGTTCGGGGTGGCGGTGACCGCGGTCGCCCTGCCCGATCTCGCGCGGGACGCAATCGGCGAGGCGGCAGACGCACAGCTCCGGGCTCGGATCGCCGTCGGCTTCCGCCGGATCGCGTTCTTCGTGATTCCAGCGGCGTTCGCGTTCGCCGCGCTGGGACCGCAGATCATCGGCGCGTTGTTCCAGACCGGCCGGTTCGATGCCGACGACACCGTGCTCGTCGGCGGCGTCCTCGCGGCCTACGGCATCGGGCTCCTCGGGCAGTCGACCGTGAAGCTCTTTGCCTCCGGTTTCTACGCGATGCGGGACACCCGCACGCCGGTGCGGATCGCGATCACGTCGCTCGTCATTTCTGCGCTCCTGTCGTGGCTCTTCATGCGTCGCTTCGGCGCGGCGGGGATCGCCCTCGGCTCGTCGATCGGCGGCACGTTCAATACCGTGATGCATCTCTACGATCTCGACAAACGCATTGGGACGATCCTGCAACGCGCCGATTGGCGGATCATCGGGCTCGTAGTTATCGCGTCCCTCATCGCCGCCGGGCTCGCGGTCGGTACGGGATATCTGGCGGCCGCCTGGCGACCTATCTCTCGGGGCATTGCCGTGCTGGCTATCTTTGGTGTGGCATACGGGGCGCTTACGCTGGCGTTCCGTCACCCCGACGCGATACGCGCATGGCAATCTCTGACCGGCTCGCCCGCCAACTAGCGGCACTTCCCGCTCGCCCCGGCGTCTATCTCTGGAAAGACGCGGCCGGGGAGATCGTGTATGTCGGAAAGGCGGCGAACCTTCGCTCGCGCGTCCCCCAGTACTTCGCCGATGACCAGGGCAGTCCGGAGCGGGAGGCGCTCCAGGGGCAGATCGTCGATCTCGAAACGATCATTGTCCCGACCGAGGCGCAGGCGCTGCTGCTCGAAAACACGCTCATCAAGGAACACCAGCCGAAGTTCAACATCCGGCTGCGCGACGATAAGAGTTATCCGCAGATCGCGGTCACGCTGGCCGAGCCGTTTCCGCGCGTGCTGGTGGTCCGGCGCATCGCCATCCCCGGCGCACGCTATTTCGGGCCGTACACCGACGTCGCGACGCTGCGGCAGACGTTGAAAATCATCCGCCGCATCTTCACCGTGCGGTCCTGCTCCTGGAATCTGCCCGACGACGCACCCGACCGGCCCTGTCTCGACTTTCATATCGCGCGCTGCAGGGCGCCGTGCGTCGGCTCGCAGAGCCGGGAAGACTACCGCCGCATGATCGACGATGTGCTGCTGTTCCTGTCGGGAAAGACGCTCGAGGTGCGTACCGGGTTGCGGCAGCGGATGCACGAGGCCAGCAACGCCCAGGATTACGAGCGCGCCGCGCAGCTGCGGGACGCGCTGAAATGGCTGGACCAGCTCGAGCAGCCGCAGACGGTGGAGGTCGTGGGCGGCGGCGACGCCGACGCGATCAGCCTGGCCCGCGACGGCGACGATGCCGTCGGCGTCATTCTGCGGATTCGTGACGGCAAGCTGGTCGCGCGCGAGCACCGTTTCCTGGAGCACGTCGAGCACGCTCCCGAAGGCGAGGTGCTCCGGACCCTCCTCGTGGGGTACTACCTGCCGCTCGAGCAGCGCGCCCAACGGGTCGTGCTGCCCTTTGTCCCGGCCGACCTCGACGCACTGCGGGAGCTGGCACCCGGCGTGGAGTTTGCCGTCCCACAGCGCGGATCCGCCGCCAAGCTCGTCGAGCTGGCCGATCAGAATGCCCGGCACCTGCTCGACAGCTTCAAGATCGATGCGTTCGACATCGACGAGCGGTCCGCCGATCCGGTCTTCGCGTTGGGACGGGACCTCGGCCTGCCGGTCGTGCCGCGCGCCATGGTATGCATCGACATCTCGCACAATCAAGGCCGCGACACCGTGGGCTCGCTGGTGTGGTTCGAGGGCGGCCGGCCGCGCAAAGCAGAGTACCGGCGATATCGGATCAAGGGGGTAGTAGGAATCGATGATTTTGCGGCCATGAAGGAAGTGGTCTCGCGATTCCTCATTCGGCGGGTTGCCGAGCACAAGCAGATTCCGGATCTGGTCGTCATCGACGGCGGGAAGGGTCAATTGGCGGCAGCAGTCGAAGCGGCGCGCGCCCAGGGTCAGGAGCGCCTGCCGATCGTGAGTTTGGCAAAACGGGACGAAGAGGTCTTCCTCGCGACGAGTGGCGAGCCGCTGCGCCTGTCGCGCCGCAGCCCGTCGCTCAAACTGCTCCAGCGGGCGCGCGACGAAGCCCATCGCTTTGCCGTCACCTACAGCCGGAAGCGTCGCGCACAGCGCACCCTGACTTCCGAGCTGCTGCGAATTCCCGGGATCGGGCCGGCGCGGCGGCGGTTGTTGCTCGAGCGATTTGGATCCCTCGCCGGGGTGCGGACCGCGACCCCTGCCGAGATTGCCGCGTTGCCGGGGTTCTCCTCCAAGCTCGCCGACCGGATCCTCGACCGGCTGCACCCTTCCCAACGCGCGTGACGAACTGGACGTTGGAATGTTCGGCATGCGATCCCGTGCGCACGCGTGAGGCCGACGGTCTTCCCGGCGTCTGCGAGGTGTGCGGGTCGCCCTACCTGGTTCGCTACGAGACACTCCCCCCGCCTGAAGCCAAGACGCAACTGCGCGGCCGGCGTTGGACGATGTGGCGTTATGACGGCTGGCTGCCGCTGGGCGACGGTGAACGGCCTGTTACGCTGGGTGAGGGCGGCACGCCGCTCCTCAAGGTGGACCGAATCGCGGCGCGCCAAGGCTTCGAGCAGCTCTGGGTCAAGGACGAGGCCACGAACCCCACCGGATCGTTCAAAGCGCGAGGACTGGCCGCCGCGGTCACGCGTGCGGCGCTCGCGGGCGCCAAAGAGTTCGTGGTACCTACCGCCGGCAATGCGGGCATCGCGCTCGCGGCCTACGCGACGCGCGCCGGAGCGTCGGCGCGCGTGTACGCGCCCGCCACTACGCCTCGCACGATCCTGGATCAGATCCGCGCCTTTGGCGGAGATCTGATACTGCTCGATGGTCATATTGGCGACTGCGGGATCGCCGCTCGGCTGCACGCCGCTGAAACGGGAGCCATCGACGTCTCCACGCTGCGCGAGCCGTATCGCATCGAGGGCAAGAAGACGCTCGGCCTCGAGTTGGCCGAGCAGATGGGGTGGACGCTGCCCGACGCGATCATCTATCCGACGGGCGGCGGGACGGGGCTGATCGGGATGTGGAAGGCGTTCCAGGAGCTGCGCCAAAGTGGCTGGCTGCGTGGGCCGCTACCCCGGATGTTCACGGTGCAAGCGAACGGCTGCGCGCCGGTGGTCCAGGCATTCGAATCGGGCGCCGAGCGATGCGAGGCGTGGCCCGATCCCCAAACCCGGGCGGCTGGTTTGCGTGTGCCTGCGCCGCTCGGCGATCGGCTCATGCTGCGGGCGCTGCGGGAAAGCGGGGGCGGTGCTGTCGCCGTGAGCGACGAAGCGCTCGCGGCGGCCGCGCACGAGCTGCAGGTCGCCGAAGGGATCGACGCATCGCCGGAGGGTGGAGCGGCCCTGTCGGGTGCCGTCGCGCTCAAGAACCGCGGCGTGCTGCGTCCCGAACAGCGCATCGTGCTCTTCAATACGGGTGCTGGGTGGCTCTACAGGGCCTAAGCCGTTTATATTTCGTCACTTCGCTCCATGCGCATAGCCATCCTGGATCCGGCCGCTGGCATCAGCGGCGACATGACGTTGGGGGCCCTGCTTTCGTTGGGCCTGCCGGTCTCATGGCTCGAGGAGTTGCCCCGACGGCTCGGCGTGGGTGATGTGCGCGTTACGGTTCGCGACGTGCGCCGCGCCGGGATCACGTGTAAGCAGATCGACTTCGCAATCCCCGAGCAGCCGCACGGCCGTCACGTTGGTGAGCTGATCACGCTCGTCGAGCGGGCGCCGGTCTCGGACTGGGTGAAAGAGCGCGCGGTGCGGGCGTTCCGGCTCGTGGGCGATGCCGAGGGGCGCGTGCACGGTGTCGCGCCCGAGAAGGTGCATCTGCACGAAGTCGGTGCCGTCGATGCGGTGCTCGACATCGTGGGCGCAATCGAAGGCTTCGAGCGGCTTGGCGTTGAGGCCGTGCACAACTTCCCGGTCGCGGTGGGGCAGGGGTGGGTCGACGCCGCGCATGGCAAGCTGCCCGTACCTGCGCCGGCGACGGCAATTCTGCTCGAGGGCCTCGAGATCGCCGCCGGTGGGGGGGGGCCAGTCGAGGGCGAGGCGACGACGCCCACGGGCGCCGCGCTGCTGCGCGTGCTGTCGGCCGGCGCGCCGCCCGATCGCTGGCGCATGGCCGGCAGCGGTTGGGGCGCGGGGCAGCGCGATCCCAAACACTATCCGAACGCGCTGCGCATCCTCGTTGCCGAGGCAGCCGGCGAGGCCGCTCGGGTGGTGTTGCTCGCCACTGACGTAGACGACATGAGTCCCGAGTATGTGGAGCCGCTCCGGCACGCGCTCGTTCAGGCCGGGGCGCTCGACGTGCAGACCTGGCCCGTACAGATGAAAAAGGGTCGGCAGGGATTCCGCGTTGAGGTGATGGCGCCGGAGGCACTTGCAGAGGCGGTCACGGCCGAACTGTTCCGGCACAGCACGACGGCCGGCGTGCGACGCTGGGTCGCGGAGCGGGCCACGCTGCCGCGCCACCAGCTCACCGTACGGCTGGACGGTGTGGCGGTGCGGGTCAAGGTGCTGGATGGCGGGAGTGTGCGGGTGAAGCCAGAATACGATGATGTCCTGGCGGCGGCGCAGGCGTTAGGGCGACCGCCGCTCGAGGTGGCGCGCGCCGTCGAGCGCGACGCCGAGGCTCTTATCGCGAAAGCCAAGGAGTGAACGTGCGAACAGTTCGCAGTCTAGCGGTCCTCGTGGTCACGACCGTGACGATCCCGCTGGCCGCGCAGCAACAGCGGGGAGCGGGGGCGGGACAGCCGGCGCAGGCCCGATGGGCGGAACCCAAGTGCGACTTGAAACCCAACAATGTCCTGGTCAACCAGGGCATGTTGTTCCTGAAGAGCGCGACGACCGGGCACCTTGAGGATCAGAAGAAGAAGGATTTGAATGACGCCCAGCGCGTGTTGACGCAGGCGCTCACGACCGGCGGGCAGGAGAAGAACCCGGCCGCGTGGTACTACCTGGCTCGCTACTACATCATCGCCAATGACGTGTGGGGCATCGATTCCGCGTTCACGCGCGCCGAGGCACTGAAGCCCGACTGTGGCGGCGACATCGAAATCTGGCGGCGCTTCGTCTGGGTGCCCACGTTCAACGCCGGCATCGCCGCCTGGCAGGCCAACAACCTCGACTCCGCGGTCGTGGCGTTCCGGCGCGCCAGCGCGATTCTGCCGAACGAGCCGACGGGCATCAAGTACGTTGCCACGCTGTACTACAACCTCGGCAAAGCCGACTCGGCCGTCATGTTCTTCCGCCGTGCGGCGGATGTCGCCGCGAAGGACCCCAAGTTCGCGCAGGACCGCAAGGACGCGCTGTTCAACCTGGGTCGCATTCAGCAGAGCCTGCAGAAACTGCCGGAGGCGATGGCAACCTATCGGGAGTATCTCGCTCTGTATCCGAACGATCCGGAGATCATGGCGGCGCTCGGCGGCGCCTACATGCAGAACGCGACCAGGGACAGTAGCGCCCGCGACAGTGCGTTCACGATTTACCGCCAGATCATCAGCAAGGGCGACTCGATGGGGTACTACCAGCTCTACAAGGTCGGCGCCGAGATCTCGCAGAGTGTGCCTGAGGACCCCGACACGTCGGTCTCCGGGAGCAGCTGCCGGTCGGCGGCGCGGGCCAAGCGGCCACCCTGGACGCCGGCGCGGATCCGCGCGAGCTGCGATTCGGTGAGCAAGGGGATCGCTCGGTCCTTCTTCAAGAGTTCGCACGAGGCGTTTTCGCTCGCCGCGCAGGCGCTCGATGCGAGTCTCAAGATCAATCCCTACTATCGGGAGACCCTGATTTTCCGCGCCAACACGGCGCTCGGGATGCGCGATTCGGTGACCGCGCTGGCGATGTCGCGGCGGCTGCTCGCCATCGATCCGATGAACCGGACGGGCATCAAGATCATGGCGTATGCGCAGTCCCAGAACGGCAACGTCGATTCGGCGCTGTACTACTACCGGCTGAGTGACTCCACCCTGCTCGGCGACGTGGCGGTGAGCCAGTTCGATTCGACGGATACGGGCCGGGACGTGAAGGGGCTGATCACGAATCCGCGCGAAAAGCCGAATGCGCCCTACAAGCTGATATTCGAGTTCGTCGACCTGCAGGGACACGTGGTCACGACCGACACGGTGAAGGTGGACCCGATCCAGCCGGGGCAGAGCCAGCAATTCGCCCTCAAGCCGGCGGGCGCGACGATCGCGGCATGGCGCTATCGCAAGGAGTGACGTTGACAGTGGGCGGGATGTTCGAACACATTCCGCCCAGTCTGCGGGCGTAATTCAGGGGTAGAATGCCAGCTTCCCAAGCTGGACGTCACGGGTTCGAATCCCGTCGCCCGCTCTGATCCGAGAGATGACACAAGGGGACCACCGACACTGGTTGGTCCCCTTTTTGCTTTTTGCTATTATGAACCCCTCGATAAGGACTGTATGCGCGCGCTCTCCGCCGTCGCTACGCTCGCCATCAGCAGTTTCGTCGTGTCCTCTCCGACACCGCTGCGTGTCCTGCGGGTCACACCGGCCGACCAGGCAGCCGCCACCACGGTAGTCTCCGTGACATTCGACCGGCCGGTCGCCGGATCGCTGGATGCCACGGTCGATCCGAAACGCATCTTCAGCATTACGCCCGCGGTCACCGGTCGTGTGGAGTGGCGCGATCCAATCACCCTGCGGCTCACTCCGGCCGCCCCGCTCAACCCGGCCACGACCTACACCGTGACGGTGAGCAACGAATTTGCCGCGATGGACGGGAGCCGGCTCGAGAAGCCGTACAGCTTCACCTTCCGCGTCCACGGCACCATCCCGCTCGCCGGCGCCCCCACCGGTCCCAACGAGGCGGCGCAGTTTCTCAAACCCGATGCACAGTTCGAGGTCGTCTGGAGCACGCCGGTCGAGCTCGGCGATGTGACCAAACGCGTCTATCTCCAGTTCGACACCGATTGCCCCGTGCTGCTCGTGCGCGTGCGGGCCGTATCACAGCGGCCGATCACCGACACCGATTCGTGGCGCTACAAGGAGGCCGGTGGCTGGCAGCGCGACAAGGCCGGGGACGCACTCCGGCGAGTCGTGAAGCTCACGCCCATCGTCCCGTTGCCCAGGGGATGCCGTGGCGCCCTGGTCGTCCCCTCCGAGCTCGATCCCGAAGGCACGAGCCCCTACCAGCGCTGGCGCTTCGCGACGTACGGACCCTTTCAGCTGATGTCGGCAAGCTGTGGCTGGAAGTGGGCGACGTGTCCCACCGGCCCACCGCGGATCGAGTTCTCGACGCCCGTGCGCGGTGCCGAGCTGCTGCGCGGGATTCACCTCCTGCCGCGCATTCCGATCGCGGTTTCGGACACGAACGAGGAATCGGCCGTCTGGTCGCTCGATGCGTCGCTCAAGCCTCGCACCGGCTACGCCGTCATCGTCGACACGCTGGTCCTGCACGACATCTTCGGACAGCGGCTGGTCGGCAATCCCGTAAGGGCGTTCGGGACGACTGGGTACGACCCCGCGGTGACCTACGACTACGGCATGATGCTGGTCGAGCGGAACGGCTACCGCACCTTCCCCATCCGGCATGTGAACGTCGACACCGTCATCGTCACCACCGCGCCCGTTCCCGACAGTCTGGAGGCGCTGGTTCTCCGCGCGCCGCCCTGGAACCTGGGCGACGTCTGGACTCGACTGGCGCCCCTGGCGACCCAGCGGTCGCTGGCCGTCGAATCGCGGCGCGATGTGCCGCTCGTGAGCGTGGTTCGCGCACCCGTGTACGCGGCCCGTCCCGGCGAGCCGACGCTGAGCGCGGTGCGAATCACGTACCCAAGAGACAGCCTGAAATCGCGGTCCGGCCGGTCCGCACCCGTTGCGCTGCTCCAGACGACAGACCTCGGTATCACGGCGCGCGTCGGAGATGAGGAAGCGGTCGTCTGGGTGACCGGCGTGCAGGACGGCGTGCCGAAGTCCAGCGTCGCCGTCGAGCTGCGCGATCCCAATGGGCGCGTGCGGGCGCGCGGGACGACCAACGCGCAAGGCCTCGTTCGGCTGGCGGGCCTGCGCGACACCAACTCGACCGATGAAGAGACCGGACGCGGCTTCATGGGCTACGTGTCGGCCCGGCTGGCGCTCGATCGGGCGGTCGCCGCGATCAACACCTGGTCGGGCGAGCTCTCGCCCTGGCAATTCAATGTGGGTTCGGCCTGGGGGCGCGACCGGCTGCCGGTCGCTGCCGCGGTGTTCACCGAGCGTGGTATCTATCGGCCCGGCGAGCCGGTTTACGTCAAGGCGATCGTCCGCAGCGGCGCCCTCGGCGCGCTGCGCGTGCCTGCTGCAGGCGACTCGCTGCGCTGGGTGTTCCACGATCGTGAAGGCGGTGTGATGCGCGACTCCATCGTGCGCCTCTCCTCATTCGGCACGGCGGCGCAGACGCTGAAGCTCGGGCCCGACCTGCCGCTCGGCACATACAATGTCACGCTCCAGGTCAAGCGCGGCGCGTGGCAGGACGTCGCCAACACGACCTACCGTGTCGCCGAGTACCGGCCGCCGGAATTCCTTGTGACGGTGACTGCGGACTCGGTGCCGCGCTTCACGGGCGACTCGCTGCACGGCAACGTCGAAGCGCGCTATCTCTTCGGCGCGCCGATGGGGCATGCCGCCGTCACCTGGACGCTGAACGTCACGCCCGGATGGGTCGGGCGCCTGAATATCCCCGGCCTCGACCGCTACTACCTCGGCGAGAACGGCTGGTGGTGGGAAGAGTGGGAGGGGGAGGGGAGCGCCACGCGCACCCAGACGCGCTCGACATCGAGTGGCGTCGATACACTCGACGCCGCCGGCCGGCTCACGCTGCGCATCCCGCTCAGCGCGTTCGAAGGCCGTCCGGCGGACACCCGCCTGCAGGCGACCGTCACCGACGTCAACCGCCAAACGGTGTCGGCTTCGGCGAGCGTGCTGGTCCATCCGGCGTCCTTTTACATCGCCGCCCGGCCGCTCGGGAACGACTACTTCTGGAAAGCCGGCACGCCACAACAGGTCGCCGTGCTTGCGGCGCGACCCGACGGGCGTCATGCCACCGGAGTGAAAATCCGCGGCACGGTCGTGCGCCGCGAGTGGCATCGCGTGCAGCGCGCGCGCGAGGGGGTCGAAGAACAGATCGGCGAATGGGTGGCCGACACGGTGGGCCATTGCGATCTCGTGAGTGCCGAAGATCCCGTGAATTGCGGCTTCACGCCCGGCGCCGGCGGGACGTACATCGTGTCGTTCCGCGCGACGGACGAAGCCGGCCGGGCGGCTTCGACGAGTTTCTATCGCTGGGCGACCGGCAAGGACTGGATTCCCTGGAACGACGAGAGCCAGTTCAAGATGGACCTGATCCCCGACAAGACGCGTTACGCCGTCGGGGACACCGCCACGATCCTGGTCGCGGCGCCGTTTACCGACGCTGAAGCCTGGATCACGGTCGAGCGCGAGGGCTTGATCGAGCAGCGGCGCATGCGCCTCACCGCCGGCGCTACATCGCTCAAGTTCAAAATCACCGAGGCGTACGCGCCCAACGTCTTCGTCTCGATGGTGCTGGTGCGCGGCCGCAGCGCGCCACCGGGTGGGATCGCCGATCCGGGCCGCCCGACGCTCCGCGTCGGCTATACCGAGCTGCGCGTCACGCCGGAAGTGAAGCGACTCGCCGTCGACGTGAAGCCGCTGGCAGCCGAGTACCGTCCCGGCGACAGCGCGCGCGTCCAGATCCGGGTCCGGGATGCCGGCGGCGGCGGCCGCCGCAGTGAGGTGACGCTGTGGGCCGTGGACGAAGGCGTCTTGTCGTTGACAGGCTACAAGACACCGGATCCGCTGGACCTGCTGTACCAGCCACGCGGCGTCAGTCTGCGGCTCGCCAGCAATCTCATCGCGATCGCGCCGCAGGTGCTGGAGCTCGAGGGAGTATCGATCAAGGGCGAACAGGAGCCGGGTGGTGGAGGCGGGCTCGGCGGCGGGGACATCCTGCGCTCCCGCTTTGCCGCCACCGCGTTCTTCCTCGGGGAAGTCACCACAGACTCGAGCGGCGCCGCCGTCGCCACGGCGAAGCTGCCCGACAATCTGACGACGTTCCGCGTCATGGCCGTCGCCGTCACGGCAGGCGACCGCTACGGGCACGGAGAATCGCCGCTGCTCGTCACCCGACCCCTGCTCGCGCGTCCCGCGCTGCCGCGCTTCCTGCGCTCTGGCGATCAGTTCACCGCCGGCGTCGTGGTAAACCAGCGCGCCGGCGGCACACCGACCGTCACCGTGCGCTCCAACGCCCAGGGAGTGGTTCGCGCCGGCGCGGCGACGCGCACGGTCACGCTCGCTCCGGGTCGAGGGAGCGAGGTCCGTTTCTCGTTCCGTGACACGACCGCCGACTCGACGTCGTTCCGCTTCGACGTCGCGTCGCAGAGTGATTCCGACGCGGTCCTCGTGCGCCTCGCCGGCCGGCCGGTCTTTACGCCACGGGCGTTTACGGCGACGGGTAGCGTCGTCGACACGGCAACCGTCGTTATCGATCTCCCGGAGCCGGTCGACCCCGACCGCTCGCGCCTGGACCTCGGCATCGGCACCACACCGCTCGCCGTGCTGGCGGGCAGTTATCGGTGGTTGTCGGTCTATCCGTTCGATTGCTCCGAGCAGATCTCGAGCGAAATGCTTCCCCTGATCGCGCTCTACCGCGCGGGCACCGTGCGCGGTGCGCCGCTGCCCGGGCTCCCCCCAGAGCGCGCCCGTGCCGATATCGAGAAGGGTGTGGCGGTGCTGAGCGGGCGCCAGCGGCCCGACGGCGGCATCGGTCTCTGGTCGGCAGAGGATTGGACGACGCCGTGGCTGAGCTCGTACGCGGGCGAGGCGCTGCTGGCGGCACGCGATGCCGGGATTCCGATACGCGATTCCGTCCTGGTGCGGCTCGGCAATTACCTGTATCGCAGCGCGCACGAGCGCGGCGCGATCATGGCTCCCGTCGCGACCTGGTATTCCGACCTCAAGGTCGTCCTGGCCGAGCAGGTGGCCGCAGCCGACTTCCTGAGCCGGCTGGGCCGGCCGGATTTGCCGACCGAGAACGAGCTGTTCCGCGAGGCCGCGCAGCTCTCCTGGGAAGACCGGCTCCGGCTGTCGCAGATGATGGCCCGGCGCGGCGCCGGCAACGCGGCACGCCAGCTCATTGCACCGATGTGGGCGTCTGTGAAGATCGAAGGCCGCCGGGCCGTACTGCCCGATTCGGCGCTGGTCGGCCACTGGTTCTATTTTTGGTCGCGGCAGCGGCCGATTGCGCGTCTGCTGTCCGCGACGCTTGTCGTCGATTCCACGAACGCGCTGATTGGGCCGCTCGTCGAAACGCTGGTCGAGCAGGGTCGTAGCGCCACGGGTTGGGGTTACTGGAATACGCAGGACTACGGGACCGCGGCCGCGGCGCTCGCCGACTTCACCGCGCGGCAGGCGCGCGCCTCGCAGCGCGGCTACGAAGTGCGGGCGGGGAATCAGGTCATCTATCGCTCCAACGGCGAACCGCTGCGTGAACTGAGCGTGCCACTGACCGGAGGGGTCCTCAACGCCGCCGGTGGCGGAGGCGGCCAGCGCGTCACTATCACCGTCCGAACGACTGATCGAGGAGGCGCCCGCACCGGCGCCCCGCCGCTGTTTTTCTACGCCACGGTGCACGAAGCCCCGCGCCAACGGCCGGTTACACCCGATCAGCAGGGGATTCAGGTCGAACGCTGGTACGAGGACTACGAGACCGGGAAGCCGATTGTCAGCGTGACCGAGGGCTCGCTGGTGCGGGTGCGGCTCCGCATCACGGTGCCGGCCGACCGGCAGTTCGTGGCGCTGACCGACCCGCTGCCGGCGGGGCTCGAGGCAGTGGATTTGAGCCTGCGCACGACCGGTCAGCTCCCCGGTCCAGGAGCCGCGGCGCCCGAGCGTGAATCCACAGAAGAGGGTGAGGCGGACGAAGGCTACTACCCATGGGGCTGGTACTACGGCAGCTGGGACGCCGGCTGGTGGTCCCCGTTCGACCACAAAGAGCTGCGCGACGACCGTGTGGTGTACGTCGCCACCGTCCTCTGGAGCGGTCGCTACACCGCGACCTACATTGCGCGCGCGACCACGCCGGGCACATTCATACGGCCGCCGGCACACGCGGAAGAGATGTACAACCCGGCCGTGCAGGGGCGAAGCGACGGCGGCATCTTCACTGTGACACAGCGGGGCCCATGAGCCGGCGCAGGC
>DATLXS010000215.1:0-2819 GCA_035575675.1 Gemmatimonadales bacterium | reverse complement strand
TGGTGATTTTCGATATTGCGATGCCGGTCCCGGGGCCGGGACGCGACAGCCTCGACCTGATCGCGCACGTGCGCACGGCTCAGCCGCATGCCCGCACGGTCGTGTTGACCATGCATACGGAAAACGAATACGCGGCGCGAGCTCTCAAAGCCGGCGCGCACGGCTACGTAACCAAGGACGTCACCCCTGAACTCCTGATCAACGCCATCCGACGAGTTGTCAACGGCGCGCTCTTTCTCAGCCCGAATATCGCGGAGAGCCTCGCGCTGCGCGTGGCGCTGCAGGATGACATCGCGCCCCTGCACAAACGATTGTCACGGCGCGAACTGGCGGTTTTCGGCATGCTCGCCGACGGCCAGACAATTAACGATATTGCACAGCGCCTGACGCTCAGTGCTAAGACAGTCAGCGCCCACAAACTCAACGTCCTTCGTAAGCTCAATATGCGCACCATTGCCGAACTGGTGCGCTATGCGATCGAGCATCAGGTCACCTTCTCATGAACAGCCCCCGTCTAAAATTTGGAAGGCTCTCCGACCGCCCCGCAGCGGAAGCGACCTCGTTTAAGTCTCGTCTGCCGCTTCCTCGGGGAGCGACCGCCGGCATCGCCACCCTCTTTCTCGCGCTCGCCGTAGGCACCGGCATCGACGTCGCCCGCGATTTCAATCGCCAGAAGAACCTACAGCAGGCCGAGACCCAAAATCGCCAGCTCGCGCTTCTCGGCGAGGTCGAGTTAGGGCACGCGGTGCAGGACTTCAAAGACTGCCTCCTGCGTGACGATACTTTCTATTGCGAAGATTTTGATCGACATATCCAGGCTGTCGACCGGACCCTGTCACAGTATGGCGCACAGAGTCCGCAGCAGCCCGATGAGACGAAGGTGCTTGCAGCGCTCCGGCAAGCGCTCTCTGTGTATCGCTCGGCCCTCTACGAGGTGCGCGACATGCAGGGCCGACACGCCACCATTCAGGAGATCGACACCGTAGTGAAAGGCGCAGATCGCCCAGTCGCGGCGGGACTCAGTGGGCTTGTGACCCGCTCTTCAAGCCGACACACCGGATGGCGCATGCCCCTCGGCCAAGCCTTCTGGCTGACGGTTTATACCGCCCTGGCGTCGTTGCTGCTGTATGTGACTTTCCCGTCTCTCGTACGTCTTGGCAGGCGTTCGGGCGAAACGACGCAATCGTTACGGCAACTGTCAAACCAAATGATCGAGTGGGACGAGGACAAAAAGGCAAAGGCGTTCGTACGCCTGCACGATGGCGTTTGCCAGTCGCTCACTGGCATCATGTATTTCCTGAAGAGCGCGCAGCCCGTCGCGGCCGGTGGTGTCCCGGAACCGGTTATCCCTTCGTTGCAGGCGGTCATCCAAGATGCTCGCGCGGTTGCGTTGCAGTTGCGGCCACCGAGAATGCAGGAAGCCGGCCTGCTCGCCACGCTGCACTCGCTGTGGGTCGATTCCCGAGCACTTAACTCTGCCCTGGTGATCAAGCCGCGCGACCTGCTCGAAGAGGGAGACATCCCGGAAGGCCTGAAGCCCGTCATCCTGCGGATTGCTCAGATGGCAGTGGACCTCGCAGAGCAAAGTCCCTTGGCGTGCCGCCTAGCTTGGGTACTCGAACGCGCCGACCAAACACTGCGGCTCTCGATCGATGCAACGGTGGACGTCCACCAATCCCCACAGCTGTCGCCACAGCAGCCGAGCCCTGCGACAACTGCGCTCAACCCTTTAGATGCCATTCAAGCTCGCGTGGCGCTCTCAGGCGGCAGCTCGGATTGCGTCCGCGATGTCGCGGGAGGCAGGACAATCGTCTGCACCTGGTCCCTGGACGACTCTGCACAGAGCTGATTCTTGATTGCACTGACTTGTCGGGCGCACCGGGTTGTAGTAGGCCAGCCCATTCTCCTAGCATGCTGCCGACGACCACGACCGCTCCGGAGAGCAGATCGATGCCGAGCCGCTGGCCGCGCGGGCTCGTGCGACCCAGCAGGCTCCGCCACGAACAGGGCACCGGCGACAAATGAGGTTGCGATCCAGAAGATCGCCGATTGCAAGTGCCACGTGCGCAGGAGGTTGCTCGGAAGGAACTTCGACAGATCGATTCCGTAAGAACGTGCCTGGAACGGCGCGATAATGGGCCGCTCGTCCATGAGCTGTTAGCCAGAGCCTTTCTTGTAACGGGTCGAGGCGTCGCCGATCGGGCCATCTGCGGTCAGTGTGTCAGTGTTCGACGGGGTTAGGTTCCTCTCCGCTGATCCATGCGGCCGGGAACGCACGCGAGCGAACTGCGGCGGAAGCGCTTGTTGTTGTTACCCGCTACGATTGCGGCCGGAGATCGTTTTAAGCAGGTATCTGGTAGGGGGTAATTTAGGGGGTAACGGGCGCGCCTGATTTCCTAACAGCCTGACTCTATTCGCCAAATCGCCTGAGTTAGGTTCCTCTCCCGGAAATCGAACCCTCGACCAGCGGATTGCGTATCCGTCGGTGCATGAGCCAAGCCACTGTACTGTAAGAGACTCCCGGGCCAAGGGGTTGGACTCCGTGCACTTTACGTGCAACGCAGGAACGGCAGGCGCATTGGAGCGTAGCCGGGACCGCGAGCGCGCATGAGGCAATCGGCCTCATAGATATCAGGCCTGCCGAGGGCGCACTGCTGATGACGGAAAGCTCGCTGGTATCGAAGCGCCGGATTGCAACACTTTGCACCGGCCCGAGACCGGGAATCGGGAAAATTCCCGGCGGTTCTGATGCGAGCCGTCGTGTGGTGTGCACCAGGTAGCAATCGGATACGCCAACGCTCGCAACACATGAGTCGTGG
>DATLXS010000214.1:0-42312 GCA_035575675.1 Gemmatimonadales bacterium | reverse complement strand
GTTGGGCGGGTCTCGTCGATTACGTGCGCGATGACAAAGCGGACAACAGCGAGAACGTGCAGATCCTCACGGAGGCGGAGGTGAACCGCGCCGGACGAACGGGCGGCACCTTCCTCCACACCTCGCGCACGCGTCCCAGCCATTTACCGCGCGAGCGGTTGCCGCGGCATTTGACCGGGTACGATGCCAAGACCAACGACATCACGCCCGATCTCCTCAAGAACCTCGAGCACATCGGCGTCGACGTCCTGATTCCGATCGGCGGCGACGACACGCTCAGCTACGGCAAGCGGCTGCACGATGAGGGGTTGAAGGTCGTCGCAATCCCGAAGACGATGGACAACGACGTCTACGGCACCGACTACTGCATTGGCTTCAGCACCTGCGTGACGCGCACGATCGAGCTGACGCACCGGCTGCGCACGTCGGCGGGCTCGCACGAGCGGTTTCTGGTGATCGAAGTCTTCGGGCGGTACGCGGGGTTCACGGCGCTGTTGCCGACGATGGCCGGAGCGGCCGATCGCTGCGTCATCCCCGAATACCCGGTTGAGGTCGAGCACCTGGCCGAGCTGCTCACGCAGGATCGCAACAAGAATCCGAGCCGCTATTCGGTCGTCTTGATCTCCGAGGGCGCGCGACTCACGTCCCACGAGGGGATGAGCTTCGAGGGCGAGGAGACGGACATGTTCGGGCACCGCAAGCTGGGCGGCATCGGTGACCGCATCGGCGCGGCGCTAAAGGAGGCATCCCCGAAGCACAACAAGGGCCGGAAAATCGACGTCGTCAACCAGCGGCTCGGCTACCTCGTCCGCTCCGGCGATCCCGATGCGCTCGATTCGATCGTGCCGATGGCGTTCGGCAACCTCGCGCTCGACCTCGTGGTGCGGAAGGAGTACGGCCGGCTGGTCAGCATTCACCGCGGGTTCTACGATAGCGTGCCGCTCCAGAGCGTGACGTCCGAGAAGAAAGTCGTCGACGTTGCGAAGTACTACAACACCGAGCGGCTCCGCCCGATCTATCAGTTCGATGGCGCGCCGCTGTTCATCATGACCAGCGATTGGAAGACCGTTGGGACCTGAGATGCACGCCGACGCGCGAAGGTAACGCACCAGATTGAAGCGAGTTACGCCGAGTGGCAGTGTGTTGCAGGACAGCTATTGCACACAGTCCACACCATGCTTGCACGCCACGGACACCTTTTTCAGGGAATTCCCTAGTGAGTCGTTTGTAAGGACATACCCACCGCCCTCGTGAAGCGCATGACACCCGAGGGCTGGCATGTGCTTTGCGGCCACCGCTTTGGACGTTGTCGAAAGTTCTGTTCGAACCCTCACTGAACTAAACGAGCGCACTGTGCAGCGCGAGCCTGGACCGTTGGTCCCAGTCATGTCTCGTGACGTGCTTGAGACGTCGTCGGCACTGCCCGTCGATGTCGCGCGCCCGTCGCCGGCTTTTCCCTCGCCGCCTCTCGAGGGGCGGCCAAGCATCCGCGGAAAATTCTTCTTCGTCGGCGATCACAAACTGTATCTGCGCGGGACGACCTACGGGACGTTTCGCCCGCGAGCGGACGGCAGCGAAGTGCCCGAGCCGGACGTCGTCGAGCGTGACTTTGCGGCCATGGCGGCGCACGGGTTCAATGCGCTGCGTGTCTACACCGTGCCGCCCCGGTGGCTGCTTGACGCCGCCCAGCGTCACGGCCTGCGCGTGATGGTCGGGGTGCCCGTGGAGCGCTACATCGGGTTCCTCGCCGACAAGCGGAAAGACGCGCCCGATCTTGCGGAAATCGTTCGCGTCGCCGTCCGCGCCTGCGCCGACCATCCCGCCGTCCTGTGTTACGCGATCGGTAACGAGATTCCCGCGCCGGTCGCGCGCTGGTTCGGTCGCCGCAAGGTCGAGCGCTTCCTGGAGCGGCTGTATCGCGTCGCCAAGGAGGAGGCGCCCGACAGCCTCGTCACCTACGTCAACTACCCGTCCACCGAGTACCTGCAGCTCGATTTCCTGGACTTCCTCTGCTTCAACGTGTACCTCGAGTCGCAGGAGCGCCTCCAGGCCTACCTCGGGCGGCTGCACACCCTGGCGGGTGAGCGGCCGGTCGTGATGAGCGAGCTCGGTCTGGACAGCCGGCGTAACGGTGAGCATTTGCAGGCGCGCACCCTGGATTGGCAGGTCCGCAGCGCGTTCGCCGGCGGGTGCGCGGGCGCGTTCGTCTACGCCTGGACCGACGAGTGGTATCGGTCCGGCGAAGATGTGCGCGACTGGGACTTCGGCGTCACGCGCCGGGATCGCCGGCCCAAGCCGGCGCTCAGCGCCGTGCGTGAAGCGTTTGTCGACGTCCCCTTCGCCCCGACGCTGCCGTGGCCGCGCGTGTCGGTCGTGATCTGCTCGTACAACGGGTCGCGAACCCTGGCCGACTGCCTCCACGGTGTCGCGCGGCTCGAGTACCCGGACTATGAGGTCGTGGTCGTCGATGATGGATCGACCGACCAGACGGCGTCCATCGCGCGGCAGTACCAGTGCCGTCTCATTCGGACCCCGAACCGTGGACTCGCCAGCGCTCGGAACACCGGGCTGGCCGCCGCCACCGGCGAGATCGTCGCGTATCTGGACGATGACGCTCGGCCCGATCCACACTGGCTCTCGTATCTCGCTTCGACGTTCCTCGGCTCGTCGCACGCGGCGGTGGGCGGCCCCAACTTGGCGCCTCCTGGCGACGGAGCGATCGCCGACGCGGTCGCGCGCTCACCCGGCGGTCCCGTGCACGTCTTGCTCACCGATCGCGAAGCCGAACACATCCCCGGCTGCAACATGGCGTTCCGCAAAGCGTGCCTCGAGGCGATCGGCGGCTTCGACCTGCAGTTCCGAGTGGCGGGTGATGACGTGGACGTCTGCTGGCGCCTGCAGGAGCGCGGCTGGACGATCGGCTTCCACCCCACCGCGACGGTCTGGCATCATCGCCGCAACTCCATCCGCGCGTACTGGAGGCAGCAGCTCGGCTACGGGCGCGCCGAGGCGATGCTGGAGCGGAAGTGGCCCGAGAAGTACAACGGGCCCGGCTACGTGCGCTGGGCGGGTCGTCTGTACGGTCCGGGGCGGCCAGAGGCGCCGCCGTGGCGCCGCGCCCGGGTGTATCACGGCATCTGGGGTGTGGCGCCCTACCAGTCCCTCTACGAGCCGGCGGCCGGCCTGCTGGGCGCCATCCCGCAGATGCCCGATTGGCATCTCGCGCTGGTGATGCTTGGCGGCGTCGCGGCTCTGGGAATCGCGTGGTCGCCGTTGCGGTTCGTGATGCCGCTCCTCGGCTTTGGGGTGCTGGTCTCCTTGGCGCAGGCTGTGGTGAGCGCCAGGCGCGCATCGTTCCCCACCACGCTCGATCGGTGGCATCGCTTGCAGCGCCGTTTGCTCACGGGTGTGATGCACCTGCTGCAGCCGCTCGCGCGGCTGCGCGGCCGGCTCAAGGAGGGGCTCACGCCGTGGCGTAGCCGCGGCGTCCGGGGCCTAGCCCCGCTGTGGCCGATCACGACGAGCGTGTGGAGCGAGCGCTGGCTTGCGCCGAGCGCACGCGTGGAGACGATCGCCGCCGCATTACGCGCCGTCGGCGCGTGCGTGCTGCATGGTGGGCCCCACGATCGGTGGGATCTCGAGGTTCGGGGCGGATTCCTCGGAGCCGCGCGCGTGCTGATGGCGGTCGAGGAGCACGGTGGGGGCTGCCAACTGGTGCGGGTCAAAGCGTGGCCCGTGATCCCGGTGCGTGGCCCGATCATGAGCCTTGCCCTCGCCGTGACGGCGGGCGCGGCGGCGCACGATCACGCCTGGAGTGTGGGGGTCGTGATCGGGCTGGCCGCGCTGCTGCCCATCATGAAGGGCGTCGAGGAGACCGTTGCCGCAATGGCGTCGGTGCTCAATGCCCTGCGTCGCGTGCGAGAGACCGAGGCGAAGCCCGGTGAGTGACGTCGTCCTGTACCGGCGGGTGCTGCAACAGGCGCGACCATACGTCCCGCATTTCGTCGCGCTATTTGCGGTGGGGTTGCTGGCAAGCCCGGTCGCGTTGCTCACTCCGGTGCCGCTCCGCATCGTCGTCGATAACGTCATCGGCACGCACCCGCTGTCGCCGCTCCTGCGCGCCGTCCTTCCCGCAGCGGCCGTGCGCACGCCCGCCGCGGTCCTGGTCGCGGCCTTGTGCCTGCTGCTCCTCGTGGCGGCCGTCAATCAGGCGCAACAGCTCGCGGGCACACTGCTGCGCACCTGGGTCGGTGAGCGGTTGGCGCTCGACATCCGGTCCCGGATGGTCGATCGCATGCAACGGCTTTCGCTGCAGTATCACGATTCCCGCGGCACGGCCGATTCGTTATACCGTATCCAGTACGACGCGCCGGCGATCCAAAACATCCTGGTCGACGGCGCCATTCCGTTCGTGACGGCGACGATCACGTTGGGCACGATGATCGTCGCCACGGCGCGCCTCGAGTGGCCCCTCGCGCTGGTCGCGCTCGGCGTGTGCCCCATGTTGTTGGTTCTGTCGCGAGTCTACCGCGGGCGCATGCGGCGCCAGTCGCGTCACGTGAAGAAGCTGGAGGCGGCGGCGCTGGGCGTGGCGCACGAAACGCTTGGCGCGTTGCGCGTGGTGAAGGCATTCGGGCAGGAAGCGCGCGAGACGGAGCGGTTCGTGGGGCGCTCGCGCGAGGGCATGATCGCGCGGATTCGGTTCGCGCTGCTCGAGGGACGGTTCGGCCTGTTCGTCGGTCTCACCACCGCGGCGGGAACGGCCGCCGTGCTGTTCATCGGCGTGCAGCACGTCCAGGCCGGCATCATCACCTTGGGCCAGCTGCTGCTGGTCCTGGGATACTTGGCCCAGCTGTACGATCCCCTCAAGACGATCAGCCGCAAAGCGGCGGGGATCCAGGCGTATCTCGCAAGCGCCGAGCGTGTGTTCGCGCTGCTCGACGAGCCGTCGGACGTCCCGGAGCGCCTGCGCGCCCGGCCGTTGACGCGCGCCACCGGCGCCGTGACCTTCCGCAACGTCTCCTTCAGTTACGACAGCGAGCGCCCCGTACTGCGCGAGGTGTCGTTCGAGCTGCCGCCGGCGGCGCGCGTCGCGGTGGCGGGGGCGACCGGCGCGGGGAAGACGACGCTCGTGAACCTGCTCACGCGCTTCTACGACCCGACCGAGGGCACGATCCTGCTCGACGGTGTCGATCTCCGCGAGTATCGCCTTGCGGATCTGCGGAATCAGTTCGCGATCGTGCTCCAGGAGCCGCTGCTGTTCTCGACGAGCATCGGCGAGAACATCGCCTACGGGCGGCCCGGAGCGACCACCGCGCAGATCGAGCGTGCGGCGGCGGCCGCCGGCGCGCACGATTTCGTCGCCCGCTTGCCGCAGGGGTACGAGACCCCCGTCGGTGAGCGCGGGCTGCAGCTCTCCGGCGGAGAGCGGCAGCGTGTCGCCCTGGCGCGCGCGTTCCTCAAGGACGCGCCGCTCTTGATCCTGGACGAGCCGACCAGCGCGGTCGACGCCAGGACCGAAGCCGCCATCCTCGACGCGATGGACCGCCTGATGGAAGGGCGCACCGCGTTCCTCATCACTCACCGCGAGCGCGCGCTCACCACCTGTGATCTGCGCCTGCAGCTCGAGCGTGGACGCCTGCTCGCCAGCGCGACGGCCATCGCATGACCGACAGCATGAGCGCCCCGAGCGCCCCGAGCCTCCCGAGTCCCCCGAGCGCTCCGATCCCCCGAGCGACTCCCTCCCGCGGCCTCAGCCGGGGGGCGGTCCTGTTGGGCAACGTCGGGTGGCACGCGGCCGCTGAGGCCTGGAGCGCCGTCTGCCGAGACGCCGGAGCCCCCGACGCGATCGAAGTGCTGCGCGGTGGAAAGGAATCGGCCACGTATCGGCTGGCGGGCGCTGGCCCGCGCGGTGAGACCGTCATCGCGCAACGCTGCACGGCCGCGCGGGCGGCGATCGAACGCACGATCCACGAGCAGGTCTTGCCGCACGTGCCCGTCACAGCCCCGCGCTACCACGGGTTTCGAGAGGATGGCGACGGGTTCGTGTGGCTGTTCTTCGAAGACGTGGGCAGCGAGCGAGCTTCGAAAACCGATCCCGCGCATCTGGCTCTTGCCGGGCGGTGGATCGCGGAGCTCCACGTCGGCGCGAGCAATATTGCGGCCGGGCGAACGCTGCCCGAGTCAGGTCCCAATCGCTATCGCGAGCACCTGCACGCGGCGTGCGACACGATCCGTCCTCGGCTCGCGAATCCCGCCCTCACCGCGGCCGACGTGCGACTCCTGAAGCGGCTGTTGGAGCGCCTGGAGCGTCTCGATGTCTCCTGGCCTCAGATCGAAGCGGCTTGTTGGGGTGTGCCGGCGACCCTGACGCACGGCGACTTCCGCACCAAGAACGCCATCGTGCGGAGCGGAGCGACTGGTCTCGAGCTGTTTCCGATCGACTGGGAGACCGCGGGGTGGGGCATCCCGGCGGTCGATCTGACCAAGATCGACCTGAAGGCTTACGGATCGGTCGTACGTCGCTCGTGGCCGGATGCGCGGCCAGCGGTGCTGCGGCGGCTCGCTGCTGTCGGTCGGATCTTTCTCGAGCTTGCGGCGATCAACTGGGTCAGCCCGCAGCTCTCGTATGACTCGCCTCTCTACCTGGTGCGTCCCATGTCCTGGTTACGCGTTTTTCACCGCCAACTCGGCGTCGCGGCGCGCCCGCTGCGCGGCCTGGTATGAGCTACACCATCGCCTCGTTGCGCAACCTCGTGCCCGGAACTGCCGAGCCGGGCTGGCGCGAGCTGTGCGATGCCTTGGCGGGCGTCCTCAATGGCTCGAGCGCCGACGGGCGGCCGATCGAACTCGCCCGCTTGAAGTCGCGCGTCTACCGCCTCCGGGCCGGAGAGAACGGCACTGCACGCTCGCTCGTCGTGAAGCGCTACGATCCGTGGCTGGCGCGGCGCAACGAGCTGGTGTTGCGGCGGTGGTTACCCGCACTCGATCTGAGCGACCGTGCTCCGGGGCTTCTTGCCACGGCGGTGGAGCGCGGGGGCGGCTGGGTGTGGCACGTGTACGAGGACCTGTCCGGTGACCCGCTCGATCCGCAGGACCCCGATCCGCTGCAGGTCGAGGCGGTCGTCGACTTGATTGCGACGTTGCACACGCGCGCCGCCGGCCACGCCGTGGTCCCGCAGTGCCGGCATTTCTGCGGCTCCCTGGGCGCGGGCTTTTTCGCGGCCAATGTACGCGACGCCATTGCCGTTCTCGAAGCCCTGGCGCCGCCGCGGGTCGAGCCGACCCCGGCCCAAGGCGAGCTGCGTGGGCGTTTGCTCGACCGCCTCTATCGGCTCCGCGGTGAGATCGAGGCGCGCACCGCGCTGCTCGAGGCGCGGGGTGGGCCCGATACGTTGCTCCACGGCGACCTCTGGACCGCGAATGCGCTCGTGTCCTCCGCTCAGGCAGGGGGAGGGGGAAGGGGGACGCGTGTCGCGCGGCTGATCGACTGGGATCACGCCGCGGTCGGCCCGGTGACCTACGACGTCTCCACCTTCTTGTACCGGTTTCCGAAGCAGGAGCGCTCGTGGATTCTCGAGCTATACGCGCGTGCCCTGCGCCGGGCGGGGTGGCGGTTGCCGTCCGTGCCGGACTTCAACGCGATGAGCGAGACGGCCGAATATGCCCGCTACGCGAATCGCATCATCTGGCCGGCCGTCGCCTTACTGGAGGAGCGTGCGGCGTGGGGCTTCGACCAGCTCGCCGAAGTCGAGCGCTGGTTCGACGCCCTGGAGCTCGTCCTGCCCGAGCCATGACGACCGTGGTGGTAGCGCCATTCGACGTCGTCAGTTTTCCCGACGGAGCCGGGCATTTCTGGGTGTACATGCAATACGTGCAAGGCCTGCGGCGCCTCGGCTGCGACGTGTATTGGCTGGAGCAGGTACAGCGCCGCAAGCATAAGGACGGCACCGCGCTCGCCACGTTCCGCGCGCGGATGGCGGGTTTCGGGATGGCAGGGCGCGCGCTGCTGTACACGCGCGGCGACGGCGAACGGGACGCCGGAGACGATGCCCCCATCGAGTGGCTCGACGGGTGCGAGCAGGCGGCCCGCGATGTGTTCCGGCGCGCCGATCTCCTGCTCAACTTCCATTACGGCATCGACCCGCGCATTCTGGCAGGCGCGCGCCGCACGGCGCTCGTCGACATCGATCCCGGCCTGACGCAGATCTGGATGAGCTCTGGGCAGATCCGCGTCCCCCATCACGACGTGTACTTCACGATCGGCGAAACCGTCGGCACGGCGGCGGCGCCGTTCCCCGACTGCGGTCTCGCCTGGCGGCACATTCGCCCGCCCGTGTGCCTGGAGCTGTGGCCTTACGTGCACGACGCACGCTGCGAGTCGTTCACCACCGTCGCAGGGTGGTGGTCGGGGAAATGGGTGAAGCTGCGCGATAATGGCACAGAGGTGTGCATCGACAACAACAAGCGCGTCGCGTTTCTCGAGTTCGCCGAGCTGGCAGGCCGCACCACACAGCCGCTCGAGCTGGCGCTGCACCTTGCCGAAAGCGACGGTGAGGACCGGCACCTGCTCGAGCAGCGGCGCTGGCGCGTGCGGCACGCGCGTGAGGTGGCCAGCACGCCGCAGCAATATCAGTCCTACATCCAGTGCTCGCGCGGCGAGTGGAGCTGCGCGAAGCCCTTCTTCGTCAAGCTCCAGAACGCGTGGGTCAGCGACCGCACTGTCTGTTACCTCGCGAGCGGCAAGCCGGCGGTCGTCCAGCATACGGGACCGAGCGCCTATCTGCCGCACGGCGAGGGGATGTTTCGGTTCACGACCGTAGACGAAGCGGCGGCCTCGCTCGATGCCATCAACACCGCCTACGAGCGTCATTGCCGGGCGGCACGTGAAATCGCGGTCCAGTACTTCGATGCGAAGCGCGTGCTGGCGGGCCTGTTGCAGGAGGCGCTGCCGTGATGGTCCGCATCGGATTGCTGATGCCGCACTATTCGTCGCGAAGCCACAGTTACTGGCCGCTCGTGGCCCAGGCGCTCGCGGATGCGGGCGCCGTCGTAGACGTCGTGCATCCGCCGCACGGGGCTCTCGATCTCGCGACCCTCGGTGTGAACCACGATCTCTACGTCCTGCGAAAGCTCAGCGGATTCGCACTCAGCCTCGCCGGGGCGTTGCACGAGCTGGGCGCCGCGATTCTGAATCCCTATCCCGCCTCCGCCGCAGTACGCGACAAGATCGTTGCCAGCCGCGTCCTCCAGGAGGCCGGGATCCCCGCGCCGGCCACCTATGTCGCGTCCGATCCGCACGAGTTACTGCCTCATCTCGACGACGGGCCGCTGATCGTCAAACCCTACTTGGGCGCGGGTGGACATCATGTCCACATTGTCCGGACCGCCGTCGAGCTGGCCGCCGTGCCGCTCAACCGGCGGGAGCCGGTGTTCGCGCAGCGCTACCATCCGCCCGAGGGGCGCGACCGGAAGATCTACGCCATCGGCACCGAGCTCTTCGGAGTCAAGAAGATTTTTCCGCGCCGCACGGACGGCGACAAGCTCGGCGAACCCTTCGACGTCGGCGCCGAGCTCGCGGACATTGCGCGGCGCTGCGGGCAAGCCTTTGGGCTGGAGCTGTACGGCATCGACATCATCGAGAGCGAGGGGCGGCCGTACGTGGTGGACGTTGCCAGCGCTCCCGGCTACAAGGGCGTCCCGGACGCCCCCGCGCGGCTCGCGCGGCACATTCTCGCCACCGCCGAGCGGGCGCGCCACGGCGCCGCGCTGGTGGCAGCTTCATGATCGCGCTGCTCGCCGTGCTGGCTCTGCAGGCGCCGACGGTCACCGCGGTACGCGTAGATCGCGCGCCCCAGCTCGACGGCCGTCTTGACGATGCCGCCTGGTCCCAGGCGACGCCGGTTCGCGACCTGCTCCAGAGCGTGCCCGACGAGGGGCGCCCCGTGTCCGAATCGACGGAGGTGCGGGTCGTGTACGACGCGGACGCCCTCTACGTCGGGGCCCGGCTGTTCGACGCCGAGCCCGGGAAGATCGTGCGGCGACTCGCACGGCGCGACGCATCCTCGCACAGCGACGAGTTCCGGGTGCTACTCGACAGCTATCACGATTACCGCACGGCGTTCGAGTTCACGGTGAACGCCGCGGGCGTCCACACGGACGTGCTCTACGGCGGCGACGGCAGCTTCTCCGACAAGTCGTGGGATCCCGTGTGGGAAGCCGCGACGACGGTGGACTCCCTCGGCTGGACGGCTGAGATCCGGATCCCGTTCACGCAGCTGCGCTTCGCCCCGGCCGCGACGCAGGTGTGGGGAGTGCGCTTTGTCCGTTGGATCGAGCGCAAGAACGAGCTGGCCATGTATCCGTTCGTCGCCCGGACCGAGAGCGGCATGGCCTCCCGCTTTGCCCAGTTGGTGGGGCTCTCGGGGCTCGAGACTCGCAGGCACCTCCAGGTCCTGCCCTATGCTGTCGGGAGCGGCACCTACCGCCAACCGACGGTGATCCGCAATCCGTTCGACGCGTCGAACGCGTACGCGCACAACGTCGGTGCCGACCTGAAGTATGGGGTGAGCTCCAGCCAGACGCTCGACGCGACGGTGAACCCCGACTTCGGGCAGGTGGAGGTCGACGAGACGTTCGTGAACCTCACGCAATTCGAGCAGTTCCTCGATGAGCATCGGCCGTTTTTCAGCGAGGGCACACAGATCTTCGATTTCGGAGGGAACGGCGGGGGGGTGATCCGCTTCAGCGATCAGCCGCTGTACTTGTATTCGCGCCGGATTGGGCGGCCGCCGCAGGGAGAGCCGTCGTCGAGCGGCTACAAGGACGTTCCGCAGAGCACGACGATCCTCGGCGCCGCGAAGCTCACCGGGCGCTCGGCCGGCGGCTGGTCGGTGGGCCTGCTCGACGCGCTCACCGCCCGCGAGCGTGCCACCGTGCTCGATACCATGACGGGGACGCGCTACCGCGACGAGGTCGAGCCGGCCACCAACTATTTCGCGGGGCGAGTCAAGCGGGATCTGAACGGCGGAAATACGAGCATCGGGTTCCTTGCCACGGCGATGGACCGGCGACCCACGACGCCGGCGCTCGATATGCTGGCGCGCGACGCGTTCGCCGGCGGCCTCGACTTCTTTCAGCGCTGGGGCGACAAGCATTACACGCTGGCCGGTAGTGTCGGCGGTTCCTACCTCCAGGGAGAACCCGCCGCGCTGAAGCAGGTGCAGCGGTCGTCCAACCGCTACTACCAGCGCCCCGACGCCCAGGGTTTCCGCTACGATCCCACGCGTACGTCGCTCGCCGGCGTCAGCGCCGACCTGTACCTGAATAAGGTGGCGGGGAACTGGCGCTGGGGCGTGGGCGGGCGCACCGCCTCTCCCGGGTTCGAAGTAAACGACCTCGGATTCCAGAATCGCGTGGACCGCATTTCCGCCGCCGGCGTGCTGGGCTACAAGTGGACCAAATCAGGCAGAACGTTCCGCCAGGCGAACGCCTATCTCCAGGTCTCGCCGAGCTGGAACTACGACGGCGATCCGATCGACCGCAAGATCTCGGCGTTTGGCTACGCGCAGTTCCGCAACTTCTGGTTTACCGATTGGTCCGTTTCGTATACGCCCCGCGTGGTCGACGACCGGCTCACGCGCGGCGGGCCGCTCGCGATGAAGCCGGCAGGGTGGTTCACGAGCGCGGATCTGACCACCGACACGCGGCGCGTGCTCGGCGCTTACGCGTTCGTGTCGGTGCAGGGCGACGAGGCGGGCGGCTGGGCCGTGAACCTCATTCCTCAGCTCACGCTGCGGCCCAGCGCGGCGCTGTCGCTGAACGCGACGGCGGGCTATTTCACGGGCCGGGCGGCGGCGCAGTTCGTCACGAAAGCGACCGACTCCACCGCCACCGCGACGCTCGGTACGCGCTACGTGTTCGCGGCCCTGTCGCAGCGCCAGGCGTACATGACGCTGCGCGCCAACGCGACGTTCTCTCCGACGCTGAGCCTCCAGCTCTACGCCCAGCCATTCGCGTTCGCCGGCGACTACACGGACTTCAAGGAATTGCGGGCGCGCAAGACGTTCGCGTTCAATACCTACGGACGCGACAACGGCTCGACCATCAGCCGCACGGGCAACACGTACGTCGTCCAGCCCGACGGCGCGGCGCCGGGCGACACCCTGCGGTTCACGGACCCCGACTTCCGCACCCGCGCCGTCAAAGTCAACACGGTGCTGCGCTGGGAATACCGCCCGGGCTCCACGCTCTTCGTCGTGTGGACGCAGAGCCGTTCGGGGTACGTGCCGTATGATCCGGCATTCGACCTGCAGCGGGATTTCAGTCGGGAGCTGTTACGCGACCGGCCCACCAACGTGTTGCTGGTAAAGTTGAGTTACTGGCTGAGTCGCTGAGGCCGCAGCCAGGGCCTACGGCTTGCGGGTGACGCGTAGATTCGCGAAAATCCCCGCCGAGCCGTCTCCGGCCCACAAGCCAACCGATCCACGAGTCCGATCGCTCAATTCGTTCACGACGAGCGCCGGTGTCGCGGCGCCGTTCACGAACACGCTCACCTTGGGCCGCTCCACGACGACGCGCACGTGGAACCACTGATCGCCATCCGGCTCAGGGATAACGGCTGCTTCATATTGTCCGGGATGCTCCGACCGGAGCTTCTGCCAGGGGAACGCCGGCTGCGCGACGTACTCCACCGCGTGACTGTGCCGCGTTGAGTCAGTCGCCCGAAAATTGAACGGCCGGAAGTACACCACCTCGTAGGTTTGGGCATCGGCGACGTGGAAGGCCACGCCCAGGAAGCTGCCTTGCAGCGGCTGCGTGCGGCCGAGCAGATCCACTTCGAGAGTGCCGTTTGCGAAGTCGTAGTCCTTCAGCCAGACGAGCCCCATGAGCGGCGCGACTTCGATCATCCGCAACGCCCGCTTGCCGTCGGTATCGACCACGGCGGTCGTGCGGCCGGCCACCTGCCAGCGCGGATCCTTGCCGACTGCAGTGACATCGAGTGTCTCGGGCGCCTGAACGAGGCACGCGAGCAGCAGCAGCGGTATCATGGCCGACCTCCCCTTTCGTCTCCGGTAGTGCGAAACTCTGTCCCATGCTCAACGTGGGTCTCGTGGGCTTTGGTTTCGCGGGCAAGGTCTTCCACGCGCCCGTCATTCGCGCCGTCGAGGGCCTGCGCCTCACCACGATTGTGCAGCGGCACGGGCCCCCTGACCAGCGCTATGCGGATGTGGAATTCGTCCGGAGCCTTGACGAGTTACTGACACGCAAGATCGATCTCGTCGTCGTCGCGACACCCAACGCTTCGCACCACGCCATCGCGAAACAGTCGCTCCTCGCCGGGCGCCACGTCGTGGTCGACAAGCCGTTCGCGCCCACGTTCGCCGAGGCGAACGACCTCGTTCAGATCGCACGGCAGCAGCGGCGCATCGTCACCGTGTACCAGGATCGCCGCTACACCGGCGATTTCGTCACCGTGCAAAGCATCGTCGGAGAGGGCACGCTCGGCCGTGTTGTCCTGTTCGAATCACACTTCGACCGATTCCGTCCCGAGCCGAAGCCGAATGCCTGGCGCGAGGAGCCGCTGCCCGGGTCCGGCGTGTGGTTCGACATCGGCCCACACCTCTTCGATCAGGCGCTCTTGCTGTTTGGAATTCCCGAAGCGATCGGAGCGGACATCCGGATCGAGCGGGATCGCGGCCGGAGCGACGACGCGTTCGACGTGACGCTTTTCTACCCGCATATCCGCGCCGTCTTGCGCGCCTCGATGCTCCGGCCGCCCGTCGGACCGACCTGGCTCGTGCATGGCACGAAGGCGTCCTTCGTCAAATTCGGGATGGATCCACAGGAGGTCGCGCTCAAGGAGGGCCGCACGCCCGGCGAGCCCGATTGGGACGCGGACCCGCCCGAATTCCACGGCACGCTCATCACGGTTGACGCAACGCGCACCGTGCCGACGCTCCGGTCGAGTTTCGCGCGGTATTATGAAAACGTCCGCGACGCGATGCTCGGCACGGCGGAGCTGGCCGTCACGCCGGAGTGGTCGCTCGATGTCATGCGTGGATTGGTGCTGGCCGCCGAGAGCAGTCGAACCCATACCGTGTTGCCCTGGAGTCCATGAAGACGCCTTCCGCCTACGTGCTGCTCGGTAGCCTCAGGATGGCGCACCGCGGCGCTCGGCCTCGCGCTCCACTATTTTATCGCGAGTCGATGGCGGTCACGTACTACCTGTTCGCGCGGCGCTGGTCGGATCTGTGGGAAAAGCCGTTCGTGTACGGCCCGATGTACGGCGTCCTGCTGTACGGCGTCATGAACTACATCGTGGTGCCGCTCTCGGCGGCAAATCCCGGGTCGCGGAACCTGCTGTGGGTGCTGCTCAGCATCGCCGTACATGCATTGTTGATCGGCACACCGTGCGCGGTCTTTGCCCGCCGCGCCATGCTCGCCTCGCGCGTCCCGGTTTCACAGGTCTTGTAGACCGAGGTTATGTTGGGGCTTGGAATGACCTCAAACCCCACCCCTCCAACGACCTGCCAGCGATGCGGCGCGAGCCTCACTTCGGGGACGTCGTTCTGTCCGCGCTGCGGCACCGGCATCCCTGTCCATCGTCCGTGGTCGGGACCCACGCTCGCCACGCCGTCCGGGGCGGTTCTCGAGCCGCGCCCCGAAGCGTCGGAGGCGCAGCTCGCGGCGCTGCGGCGCGCGACGCTCGGA
The DNA here is from genome assembly GCA_035575675.1 of Gemmatimonadales bacterium. Taxonomy (GTDB): domain Bacteria; phylum Gemmatimonadota; class Gemmatimonadetes; order Gemmatimonadales; family GWC2-71-9; genus 20CM-2-65-7. The sequence continues at coordinate 27,600 of DATLXS010000214.1, read as the reverse complement.
CAGTACGAGATCCTGGTCGAAGTCGGGCGTGGCGGCATGGCCACCGTCTACCTCGCCCACGATCTGGCCCTGGATCGCAAGGTGGCGATCAAGGTGCTCGCGCCGGCGCTGCTGGCGATGGGGGAGGGGATGGTCGAGCGCTTCAAGCGCGAAGCGCGAACCGCCGCGGCGCTCAGCCACCCGCACATCATCCCGATCTTCGCCGTCAACGAGGGCAACGAAGTCCTGTACTTCGTCATGAAGCACGTGCAGGGACGCTCACTCGACGCCATCGTCCGCGACGTCGGTCAATTACCGCTCACGATGACGCAGGCGATCCTCGCACAGGTGGCCGATGCCCTGGGGTACGCGCATCGCCACGGCGTGATCCACCGTGACATCAAGACGGCGAACATCATGCTCGACGAAGAAGGGTGGGCCGTCGTCACCGACTTCGGGATCGCCAAGGTGATGCAGGCTCAGGGACTCACCATGACCGGCGTCACGGTCGGCACCCCGACCTACATGAGTCCCGAACAGTGCGCCACAACGGAGGAAGTGACCGGCGCCTCGGATCAGTACTCGCTCGGCGTCGTGGCGTACGAGATGTTGACCGGGACGGTGCCGTTTCAGGACGACTCGATCATGTCCATCATGTACGCGCACTTCAACCAGCCGCCCCGGCCCGTGACGGAGCTCCGCCCCGACTGTCCTCCCAATCTGGCGGCGGCGGTGATGCGCATGCTGGAGAAAGATCCTGCCAGCCGCTGGCCCAGCATGGACGACGTCGTGGCGGTATGCGGCCGCCCTTCGCTCCGTCGCGATGATCCAATCCGGCAGCAGATGAGCTCGCTGGCGCGCGCCGCCGGGCATCTTGTCGGTCCCAAGACTCCATCGAGCCCGATCGCCCTGTCGCGCGTGCGGACGCGCCCCACGTTCCGCCGCCCGCGGCGCTGGCTGTGGCCCACGGTCGGCGCGGCGGTGGCTCTGGGCGGCGCGTTGGCGCTGTGGCGGCTCTTGGGGTCAGGGACGCCGGGCACGGCGGCGCCGGTCGCGACCGTCCGCGATTCCGTCCCAGCCGCGGCGGCGCGCCCTGACTCGAGCCGCGCGGTGGTGCGTCCCGTGCCGAGCGTCGCTGCGCAACGCGACGACAGCATGATTGGATCGCTGCGCACGAGCGCGTTGCGCGCCGCCCAGCGGGCTGCCTTGGCGGGCGCGACGCCCACCGATCTCAGCCCGGGCCAGACGGCGTTCGCGAGTGGCGAGTCGCTGGCCGCGGCTCGGCGCGTCGCGGAGGCGATGATGCAGTTCGCCACGGCGTCGGCGCAGTGGGCGGACGCCGAGCGCCAGGCGAAGGCTCGCGGCACTCGTGACACCGCGCCGCGCCGCGTCGCGGAGTCGCCGCCGGCTCAGCCCGCAGCCCCACTCCCGGCCCCACCCCCGGCCCCGCCGCCGGCCCCGGTTCCTGTCGCGTCTGTCGCGCCGGACCCGCGGCCCGAGATCGAGAAAGTGATCGCGGATTACGCGACCGCCATCGAATCGCGCGACATCGAACAGGTGCGACACGCGTATCCGGGGCTCACGACGGCACAGCAGGGGAGTTGGCAGACGTTCTTCGACCGCGTGCGGAATCTCAAGGCGACGCTCACCGTGGCAAACCTGAGTCTCACCGCCACGACGGCCGACGCCGGCGTCAGCGGCGTCTACGAATACGACAACGCCAGCACCGGACGGCCCGAGCGGCGCCCCGTCACGTTTCGCGCGACGCTCGCGCGAGACGCGGGCGGCTGGCGGATCACGGCGATCCGCTAGCCCCAGGCGTCTCGGCGCCTAGAAATTGTATTCCAGGCCCGCGGTCCAGAGCACATTCGGCCGCAGCCCGCCTCGATTCAAGGGCCAGAGCGTATTGGCCACCAGAATGATTCCGCTATGGGTCACGAACTTGAAGCCGAACGAGCCGTTGATCAGATCATCGCGTTCGGTGGGAATGTTCGTCGGCTCCACGGTGCGACGGAACGGCAGATCGTAGGTGACCGTGCCGGGCAGCCGCAGTTTGCTCTCGCCCACCTGCAGCTCGGAGACCACATCGACCGCGATCGCGGCCCACGGCGCCATGACGTGGTCGAACCCCACTGTCGCGAGCACCGAGCTGTTCTGCGCGCTGCCGCCGCGAAACAGATACCCCACGTTGGCGTGGGGTGAGAATGCCCCGAATCGTGCCGACAGGATGCCGAGGCCGCGCGCCGCAATGTGGCCCGAGCCCAGCAAGTCTTCCGCGCTCCCGGTCGGGAAGCGCACGTCGGCCAGCACGGCGAAACTGGTCCGCTCCGTACGGGTCAGGTTGACCTTGACCCGCGTGGCGATGTCGCCGACACCCGTGGCGGAGCCTTCAACGAACCGGGATGTGGAGAGCTCGGGGTTCGCCGCCGTGCCGCCGAAGAAATGCTGCGCCGTGGTGCCGCCGAACGGCACGATTTGCGCGTCACTCGTGCCGCGGAGCGTCGTCGAGACGATCGGGAGCGCCACGCCGATATCGACCCGATCGGCCAGCCCGAACGTGACAAAGAAGGACGTGACCGTCATATCGAGGTCGAGCGCCAGTCGCAGGTCGATCACGTCGTTTTCGTGCGTCGGGACGCCGTACGGCGTGCACGACGACCCGACAATGCTGTCGCAGGTGGCGCCGGTCACGTTCTCGTGCGTGAACGTCATCTCGATGTCGTGCATGTTGACGCCGCGCAGCGTCTCGAAGTGCAGGCGGTTGACGTTGGCGCCGACGAAGACGCGGCCGCGGCCGAGCGTCGGGGCGCGCTCGCCGAAGACGGCGCCGGGCGATCCCGACGTGGGAACGGGAACGCCTGCTTCGAACCGGAAGGTCGAGCCGCCGCTCGTGGCGCTGACGGGCAGGTTTCCGGCGTTCTGGCTGATCGCCGAGCTGATGAACGCGATGAGTGAACCGTTGTCGGCGTTGGCGGAAGGAACGAAGTGGTCGGCATGCAGCGCGGTCGCGGAATCGGAGCCGGCCGTTCCGCCCAGGAAGAGCGGGTCCTTGCCGGCCGAGAAGATGAAGAGCTGCGAGATCTTCTCGCGGAGTCCCTGGGCTGGGAGTGGGGTACCCACCAGCGCGAGAAACACGAGACTCCACCAGATGCGCTGCATCGATTCCTCCAAGGCGCGTATGAATGACGTGACCGGCCTCGAAGAGACGGGTTGGGAGTATGCGCGTCAACCCCCAAGAGTGTAGAATCGAGTATGCGTCCTTACATTCTCGACGAGCTCACGTGGAAGACCGTGCGCGACACGCGGTACGACGTCGCCGTCCTGCCGTGGGGTGCGACCGAGGCGCACAACTATCACCTCCCGTACACGACCGACAACATCCAGGCCGAGGCGGTCGCTGCGCTCGCCGCCGAGCGCGCGTGGCAGCGTGGGGCCAAGGTCGTGGTGCTGCCGGTCGTGCCGTTCGGCGTCAACACGGGACAGCTCGACATCCCGCTCTGCATCAACATGAACCCGAGCACCCAGGCGCTGGTGCTGCGCGATGCCGCGATGTCCCTGGCGGAGCAGGGAATCGGGAAGCTCGTGATTTTCAATGGGCACGGCGCGAACGATTTTCGCCAACTGATTCGTGAGCTGCAGCCGCAGGTCACGCTGTTCCTCTGCGTCGTGAACTGGTACAAGGTGCTCGACCTCAAGGGGTTCTTCTCTGATCAGGGGGATCACGCGGGCGAGATGGAGACGAGCGTGATGCAGCACATCGCGCCCGAGCTCGTGCTGCCGTTGTCCGAGGCCGGCCCCGGCGCTGCGCGGAAGTTCAAGATCCCCGCATTTCGTGAAGGGTGGGCGTGGGCGCCGCGGCAGTGGACGCAGGTGACCGATGACACAGGATCCGGGAATCCGGCCGCCTCGACACCAGAGAAGGGAAAGCGCTATGTCGAAGCGGTGACCGCAAAAGTCGCGGACTTCTTCGTGGAGCTTGCCAAAGCCGACGCGTCGAAGTTGTACGAGGCCTAGGCGCCGACGAGCTGCGTCACCGCGCGATCCGCTTCACGAATCGAGTTCCGATGGTCGCTGGCGCCGGCAAGGTCCGTATTCGCAAACGCGATCCGTCCGTGCGGCCGATTCCGCAAGATATCCCTCGGCGCCGGTTGGCCGTTGACCCCAAAGAAAAACCCCGGCTGCGGATTCACGTAGGCGTGGCCCCAGCGATTGAGAATGATGCCGGCGATGTCTCGGCGCGGATCGAATCCCCCGGGCGCGAACATGTCGCCGAGCTGCTCCCGGAACGTGCGCTCGTACTGGGCGAACGAAGTGCCGAGCAGCTGCGCGCGTCCCCGGCTGCCCTGCTCGGCGATCGACAGGCCGGGCTGCGCGAACAGAACCTTGATGGTGAGCACCGTCGGTGAATCGGGATCGATGGTGCGGGGCTCGTTCCCCACGAGCGCCATCTTCCGCACCGAGAGATAGTCGCCGAGCCCTCCGAACCAGCGGCAGCCGGACAATCCCATCTTGTAGAGGAAGCGCCAGTTGCGGACGGCGATGTTGGCCATCAGGCACGGCGATCGATAAAACTGCGCGTACGCATCGCGATGGGTGGCGGGGAGATCGTGCACGATATGCTTCGCCGTCCAGCTGCCGCCCGCCACGACGACCGACCGTGCGCTGACGTTGTAGAGCCGATTGCCCTGCGCGTAGGTGACGACGACGTGCGGGGCGCTCCCGGGATCGCCGGCGTGCGCGACGCGGACCACGGTGGAATTCAGCCGAATCCGGGTCGCCTGGCCGGCGCGATCGAGCGCGCGAAAGTTGACCCGGCTTTGGCACACGGCGTCGAGGGTGCGCGGACCGGCAAAGACGTCGGGGATGAGCGTTTTCACCATGAGCCGCGCGAAGCCGCCGTTGCCGTCGGGGAACATCTGGTCGCCGAGCGTGTCGTCGCCGTCTTCCGGAAACTGCGTCTCGATCGCGTAGTTGCAGTACGCCGAGAGCGCGTCGGGACCCAGGCCGTAGCCACCGCCTTCGACGGGCGAGAGAAACGTCCGTACCGTCTCGCGGCTGATGCTGTATCGCGCCATCAGGTGCTCTTCGAGGGTCATGGAGTCGAGCTGGCGAGAAATGGCGTCGCCTTCGGTCTGTGGGCGTGGGGCGTCGACGCGGCCCGTGCCCCAGCGGAGCAGCTCCGCTCGCGTGGTTTCGCTGATGGGCGCGCCGTCGAGCTTCCGCCCCCACGGGTCCATCACCCACACGCCGGGTCGCTGGCCGAATTGCGGCCCGAAGTAGAAGCCGTAGTTCTGGGGCGTTTCGTACGGCGAGTGCGCGAGCGGCATCTCGGGCGACGGGCCGCGCCACGTCTGGTAGGCGAACGCCGAGCGATCCATCCCGATCATCTCGTAGAAGCGTTCGGTGTAGCCGCCTTTTCCCGGTACCAGGAAGATCGCCGAGCCCTGGTGCGCAGTGAGCCGCTGCCCGGCGACGAGGAACTCGTTGCGCTTTGCTTCGCCGCCGAAGATCGGGTGGTTGTCGATGACGAGGCAGCGTCCACCTTTGTATTTCTGGAAAAAGATCGCGGCGGCGAGACCGCTGATGCCGCCCCCGACGGCGACGAGGTCGTACATCTCGCCGGTGTCGCTGGCGGCGGCGATCCGCTGTTCGAATGCGCCCCCGCCGTCGCGCAGCGCGTGTCCCGCGCTCAGGACATCCCAGGTATTGCCGTTCGAGTGCCGGTAGTCGCCGACGCCGCCGTAGCCGTTGAAGGCGTCGGCCGGGGACGTCGTGGGCGCTCTCCCGGGGACGAGCAGTCCGGCGCCGGTGAGGAGGATCCCGTCGAGGAAGTCGCGGCGGGAGATCGGCTCGCGCAAGCCGCTGCCTACTGACCCGCCGCCGCCTGCGCGCTCAACCAGCGCGCGAACCAGGCCGCGATTTCCTTATAGAAGAAGCGGCTGTCCTCGCCCTTCAGCACCCAGTGGTTCTCCTCCGGCCAGATGATCAGCCGGGAGGGGATCTGTTGGCGCTGCAGCGCGGTCCAGAACTCGAGGGCGTTGTTCATCGGCACGCGGAAGTCGCGCTCGCCAACCGACACGAGCACCGGCGTATGCAGGTGCGCCGCGCGCCGCATGGGGCTCTGGGTCCGCCAGAGGGGATGGTCTTCCCACGGCGGGCCGCCGACGTTGCGCTCGCGATCGTAGTTGAAGTCGCTCGTCGCCCACTGCGTCTCGAGATCCCACTCGCCGGCATGGCTCACCAGCGCGCGATACCGCGTCGTCGTCACCGCGAGCCAGTTGGTGAGGTGCCCGCCGTAGCTCGCGCCGCCCGCGATTTGGCGTGACGCGTCGAGGAATCGGAAGCGCTTGAGGGCGGAGTCGGCCGCTTCGTTCAACTCGTTCGCCGGACCCTCGAGGGGATCGAACTGGATATCCTGCGAGAACTTCTCGCCATATCCGGTCGAGCCGGTGTAGTCGGTCATGAGGACGACATAGCCGGGTGCGCCCAGCAGATGTGGATTCCAGCGCAGGCCAAAGTTGTCGGTCCACATGTTGGCGGCGCCGCCATGGATCAGCACGAACAGGGGATATGTGCGCGTCGAGTCGAACCCCGGCGGCAGCGCGTAGAAGCTGTGGATCCGCTTGCCGCGGCTCGAGGTGAACCAGAACTCGCGCAGCGGCTGCCAATCGATCGTGGCGGCCCGGTCGGCATTGAACTTCGTGAGCGGCGTCCAGCGCCCCGTGACCGGATCGACTCTGACGATCTCGGGCGGATTCGTCGCACTCTCCCACACGGCGGCGATCTTGAACGCTGGGCCCGTCGTCGCGGCAGCGACCTGCAGAGCGCCGAACGTGCCACTCGTCATGCTGCCGACTTCCTGCTCCTTGCCTCCCGTCGCAGGCGCGCGAAACAGGCGCTGATGGCCCGCATCCTCGGCCAGGAAGAAGAGCGCGCGGTTGTCGGGCCCGATCGTGTAACTGCCGACCGAATGATCGGCGCCGCCGGTCACGGCCCGCGGAGCCGCGGCGGCCGTGCGTGGCCAGGACCACGCCACAACGCGGCGATTGTTGAACGTGTGCTCGTTGGTGGGCGTCATCACGGCGTACAACGTCTTCCCATCGGGACTGAATTGCGGGCCGTCGTAATCGTCCTTGCCCTGCGTCAGGCGCCGGGGCTCGCCGCCCGTTGCGGCAACCAGCCACAGTGCCTGCACGACATCACCATGCGTCCAATCGCCGCGATTGGTGGTGGCGGCGAACACGACGCCGCTGCCGTCCGGCGTCCATGCGGCCGCGAGATCCTCGCCGCTCGTGCCGAGCTGCCCGCCGAATCCGGCGCCCTGCACGAGCTGGGATCCGGCCAGCAGATCTTTCGCTTGCGCGCCAGGATCGAGCGCCTGCACGAACAGGTGCGGCCGCCGCTCGTCGAGCCAATGATCCCACAGCCGAATCGGCGAGGCATCGAACACCCGCGCGTTGTACTTGCGCGCCCTGCGCTCCGCCGCCGCGGCGCGGTTCGCCGAGTCGGTCGTCGCGCCGGGGTAGATCATGCTCGCGAACAGAATCGCCTTGCCGTCGTGCCGCCACAGCGGGCTCGAGGCGCCGGTCGACAGGCTCGTGATCCGCTGCGCCTCGCCACCGCTGGCGAGGTCGAGCACATACACCTGGGCCTGATCGTCGCCTTCACGCCGCGCGGTGAACGCAATCCGCCGGCTGTCGGGACTCCAATCGACGCCGCCCTCTCCGCCTTTCGAGTTGGTGAGCCGCCGCGGCTCGGCGCTGCCGTCGGTCGGGACGAGCCAGAGATCGCTGACCTGCTCGGCCTCCGTGTACGACGGCTCGGTGACGCTGAACACGATCCAGCGGCCGTCGGGGCTGATTGCCGGTGAGCCGACGCGCTTCATGAGAAAGACGTCTTCATGCGTGATGGTGTGGCGCTGCTGGGCCGCGAGCGGCGAGCACAACAAACCGATGACCCAGGGGAACAATTGGTGTGTGCGCATCACGGCTCCACAGGGGAATGGACCACTCATGATTCAGCGCAGAATGCTAGAGTCTAAACAGGTAGCTCAGCTTGAGGAAGAAGGCATCATCCGTGCGCCTGAGCCCGCGGAAGCGGAACGCATCCTCGTCCAGCATGTCGCTGCCGTATCCCGCGAACACCACGGTTCCGGGCATCGGCTGGTAGCTGAGCAACGCGTCGACGTGGAAGAGATTGGTGGCGCTCGCCGCGGAGCGCGTCACCCCACCCGGCCCGGCAATCAGGATCGGCGCGTTCGTGCGCGAGTCGTCGCGCAGCGAATCGGTGTGATCCTGGATGTACTGGCCCACGAGCCGGATGAAGAGCGGCCGCGAGATCTGATACTCGAGCTTGGCGCGCGCCACGCGGCCCACATTCGCCAGGGTACCGTCGGTCCGGCGGTTCACCTGCTGCCAGAAATAGTCGAGCGTATTGCGGAACCGGTCCGTGGGACGGTAGGAGACTTCCAGGCTGAGCAGCAGAAGATTGGCCGATGCCCACTCGAAGAAGTTCTCGTCGTGGCCCTGGAGGAAAAAGCCGCCGCCGCTGAAGTGCTTCCACTGCGGCGTATTGATCTGCACGATGTACTCGCCATTCGGAATCGTGGGCTGTCCGACGAAGGGAATCGTGTCCAGGCCGCCGCCGGCCTTCGGAACCTCGAGCCGATAGTCGGCGAACAGCGCGGAATCGTAGCCGAACGATTCCACGAAGTACCCGGCGCCGACGTTCCAGCCGCCGCGGAGCGATGTGTTGGCGTTGAAATGCAGCTTCTTGTCCTGCATGTGGCGGCCATGCATGAAATTCTGATACTGCCAGATGCCGTCCACGAGGACGTCGCCGGTGAAGCGTTGCAACAGCGCGCCCGGCTTGCCATAGGTCGTGAAGCTGGGATCGACGTAGGAATGCACGATCCCGTTTCGGCCGATGAAGCCGCTCGCGGTCTGGAATCGATCCGAAATCCCCGCGAACACGCTGCGCAGGCCCCACACGCGATGCTGAACCGTGAACTGCGTGACCCAGAGTGGCGCCGTCGTCGTCACGCCGCCGCTGCGCGTGCGGCTGCCGGCGAGCTGGAAGGTCAAACCGTAGATCTCTTTGAACACCAGGCGGCCGTCGACGTCGGCGACGCGATTGTAGTTGTCGCCTTCGATGCGGTCGGTATAGGCCGCGCCGATGCGCGATCCGTGTCCCAGGCTGTGCTGCGCGCGCAGAATATTGAAGATCGGATTATCCGTGCCGCTCGCCGAGGCGAACTGCTGATCGACCGCGGACAGGAAACCGATGTCGGTTCCTGACGCATTGCCGGTCAACTTCACGGCCGCCACGGGCTGCACGATGCGGCGGGTATAGATCAGGTTCTGCGGGACCTGGAACAGCTCGCTGCCCTCGAGGAAAAACGGCCGCTTCTCCGCAAAGAAGAGCGCCTGGCGCGGATCGAACGCCAGCTGGCCGGCGTCCGATTCCACTTGTGAGAAATCGGGCTTGATCGTGCCGTTGAGGTTGAGGTTGTCGGTGACGCCCCACCGGACGTTCCCGCCAATCTGCGGATTCCCCGTGTCGTAGCTGTAGCCGCTTGCGGAGGGCGCGCCCGTCGCCTTGCCCGTCGCCTCGGGATTGATGTCTACGACCAGACCGCGGTGCATCCCCGAGAGGCCGATCAAGTTTCCCGACTGACCGATGAACGTCGCGCTGGCCCGCAACGCCGGGAACCAGCTGTCTTCGAAGCCGGAATGCTTGATCTGCCGCACGATGTTCAGGCTCCAGTCCTGCGGCTGCTTCGGCTGGTAGCGGAGACTCTTGAAGGGGATCCGCACTTCGACTTCGTAGCCCCAGGCCGTGACGCGGCCGCGCGACTGGAAGACGTAGTCCGGGCTCAGGTCCGGTTGCTCCCGCCCGATGACCGCACCACCGATGAATCCGCTCGCCGAGACGTTCCCGCCCTCGATCAGCGCGCCGTCACCCTGCACGCCCAGCGGGTTGACCGCGAACATCAGCGCCTTCTTGCCGTCGTGGAATGTGCCGAGCAGAATCTGCACATTGTCGTCGCCAAAGATCTGATCGCGGTCCGCGAGCGTCGCGCTGGGACGGCCATGCAGCTCATAGGCGCGAATCCCGAAGTAGATGGCGTTGCTCGAGTACCAGACCAGGACCTGCGTGGAGTCCACGGCCGACACACCGTCGTTCGGCGCGTACTGCGAGAAGCCGGTCAGGAGCGCGGCGTGCGCCCACGCCGAATCCCCGAGATCGCCGTCGACGACGATGTCGGCCTCCACACGGGGGATCCGCACCTCGAGCTGGCGCGCGCGGCCCGAGTAGATTCCTGGGGAGTCAGGGAAGGTGCAGTGGAGGATCAGGCAGAGGGTCAGCAGCATGAGCGATAATAATGGCTGCGATTGGGGTGGGACACCTACGACTGGAGAGTTAGGAACGTGTCACAACTCGCATTGACGTTTGTGCTCCTGTTGCAGAACCCTGTGACTCAACCGGTGCTACCGCCCCAACCCCGCCGCGACGTTCCCGATCCCGGCACCATCGCGACCGAGCAACGCGTCAGCCCCGCCGGCGTCCAGAGCGTGTTCACCGATCGTGTCTTTGGAGTGCGATTCGGGAAGCCAGGCGAGATCTGGGTGACGGTGCACGGCGCCGCCTACCGCCTCGCCTGGCAGGACAACGTGGTGCGTGCCAGTGCCGCGTTCGATGGCCGCTCCGGTGTCCAGGGCATTGCGATCGACCCGGTGAATGGCCGCGCGCTGTTCAGCACCGTCGGTCGTCTGCCCCAGACGCTCGCGCAGAGCCGCACGCCCGGATCGGATGAGATGTCGCCGACCGACACCGTCACCCAGTTGTCGGCCTACGACGGCGATGCCGTCGCCCCACGAGCGGGCGGCGGTGGAGACAGCGCGGTGGTCCGCTGGTCTGGCGCGGCGCGCGGCGGCTTCATCGCCGGCGCGCCGGCCGTCGCGGCGCGCGCCAACACCGCCGGCGGAGGGCACCGTGTGGCCGTGCTGCCGCTGTCGGCAAACGACGCGCTTGCGGTCTTCGATGCCGACCGCGGCACGCTCCTGAAGACCATTCCCCTCGGCGTCTTGCCGGTCGCCGCGGTGGTGAGCCAGGATGGCGCCGTCGCGTTCGTCTCGGTGCTCGGCGGCCGAAAGCCGCGGGCAACGGAGCGTGCGTCCAAACAGTGTTGTGACCCGTCGGCCGAGCTGGTGCGCGTGGACGCGCGTGGGATCGCGCAGCCGGGCAATGTAACGCGCGTCGATGTCGTGAGCGGTGCGACCGCCGTGATTCCGGTCGGCCGCCATCCCACCGGACTCGCGTGGGATGAACGCGGTGCCCGCCTGTATGTCGCCAACGGCAACTCCGATACCGTCAGCGTGATCGACACGCGTCGCAACGCCGTGGTGCAGTCGATCGCCGTCGCGCCATTTCGCGAGCGCAAGATCGGCCTGGCGCCGACCGCCGTCGCCCTGTCGCCCGATGCGAAGACGCTGTTCGTCGCGCTGGGCGGGGCGAACGCCGTCGCCGTGTACGGCCTGCCGGGTGGCACGTTGCGCGGCTTGATTCCGACGAGCTGGTATCCGACGAGTCTCGATGTGAGCGCCGACGGCCGCACGCTGGCGGTCGGGTCGTTGTTCGGCGTCGGATCGGGCATCGGCCGCCCGTTGGGCCTGACCGGCCGCTACGTGCACTCCTATCGTGGCTCGGTGAATGTCATTCCCATGCCGTCGGATGCGGAGCTCGCGGCATACACGACGTCGGTCGCGCAGAACAATCGATTGACGCTGCGAACGGGCAGCGCGGGGCCTGCAGTGACGCCGCGCCGCGACATTCCCGCCCGCGCCGTGCCCGAGCGGCCGGGCGAGCCGTCGCGGATCGATCACGTCGTCTACATCGTGCGCGAGAACCGTACCTACGACCAGGTGTTCGGTGACATCGGCAAGGGGGCGAGCGACAGCTCGCTGTTGCAGTACGGGCGCGACGTCACGCCCAACGCGCACGCGCTTGCCGAGCAGTTCGTGCTGCTGGATCATTTCTTTGCGTCGGGCGGCAATTCCGCCGACGGCCACAACTGGCTCACGCAGGGGCGTGAGACCGAGTATCCGATGTGGCCGCTCTATACCGGGCGCAGTTACCCGTCCGAGGGCGTGGATCCGCTCGCCTACTCATCGGGTGGGTTCCTGTGGGAAGCGGCGCAGGCGAAGGGCAAGACGGTCCAGGTCTTTGGTGAATACGCGCCGTCGCCGCGGTGGTTCAGCGATACGATCCGCATGAATCTGCTGAAGCAGTATCGCGACTCACAGCCGCACAACCGGGCCTTCTTCCGTGCCCGCGTCGCCAAGCTCTACACCACGCGATCGGACATTCCGTCGCTCGACCGCGCGCTGGTGCGCGAGTATCCGGGCTGGACGATGACCGTGCCCGACATCGTGAAGGCCGACATCGTGCTGGAGCATCTGCGCGAGTGGGAAGCGAAGGGCGTCATGCCGAATCTCGTGCTGATCATTCTCCCCAGCGATCACACCGAGGGCGTCAATCCCGGGTGGTGTACGCCCAAGGCGTGCGTTGCGGACAATGATCTGGCCCTGGGCCAGATCGTCGAGGGGCTGTCGCGCAGCTCGTTCTGGAAATCGATGGCGATCGTGGCGGTAGAGGATGACGCGCAAAACGGCGTCGACCATGTCGATGGCCATCGCACCGTGGCGTTGGTCGCGAGCCCCTACGCTCGGCGCGGCGTGATCGATCCCACGTTCTACGGCCAGCCGAGCATGGTGAAGACGATCGAGCTGATGCTCGGCCTGCCGGCGCTCAGCCTGTTCGATCTCGTCGCGACCGACATGCGCGCGAGCTTCATCGGCCCGGACGAAGCGCCCAACCTCGCGCCCTACACCGCGCTCGAGCCGCGGCAATCGCTGTTCGAGGTGAACCAGCAGGTCGGCGCGATCACGGGTCCGGGGGCCGCCGAGCGCCGCCGTGCCGCGCGTGCATCAGCGCGTATGAACTTTCGGGACCCGGATGCCGCTCCGTCCGAGCTCTTGAATCGGATCCTGTGGCACGACGCTCAGGGGTGGGGAGTGCCGTATCCGGACGTGAGGCACTCCTTGTTCTACCCGATGGCGGTCGATCTTACCGACGAAGAGCGGGAGGAGCGCGATCATTAAAGCGTTGATGAAGCAACGATGAAACGCGGCCCGGGGGTTCAACCCCGGGCCACGTCGTACTATCCAACTCGGTACCATGACCATCTCTCTGCTTGCGTTCGTGCTGATCGTCGCCCAAGGGCCGGTGCCAGAATCCTTCGTGCCAGGCGCTGTCACACTCGACGTGCGCATCGACTATGCGACGCCCCGCCTCTCCGGCTCGATCGCCTACACGCTCGAGAACTGGACCACGCATCCCGCCCGCACGCTCTCCTTCCTTGTGCATCGCCTGATGGACGTCGCGCGCGTCCAAGATGGGACGGGGCGGCCGCTCCAGTTCGCGCAGGACGTCGTTCGCTTCCGCGATGATCCCGTGCGCCAGGTCACCCAGGTAGTCGTGACGCTGCGACGGCCGGTTCCGCCGGGCGCGACGACCACCGTTCGGCTGGAGTATGGCGGCTATCTCGCCGGGTACACCGAAGTCGGTTGGCTCTACGTAAAGGATCATATCGACACGGCGTTCACCATTATTCGCGAAGACGCCTTGGCGTTTCCGGTCATCGGCGGGATATCCGATGCCGCCAACCGGAAGCGGCCGCGTCCAGACTTTCTCTATGACGCGTCGGTGACGGTGCCTTCCCGGTACGTCGTGGCCATGGGTGGCGCCGGTACGCGGACTGCGCACGCCGATGGGACGGTGACGTGGCGCTATGTCTCGGGCGCGCCCAGTCCGTTCCTCAACGTGGCGATTGCCCCCTTCGACACCATCGCGAGTGAGGGGGTGCGGATCTATTACTTCCACGAGGACAGCACGGGTGCCCGCCGGCTGATGGCGAATGCTCAGCTCGGGCTACACACCTTGGGACAGTGGTTAGGGCCGCGCCGCGGGCTGAGCCTGGCCATCACCGAGATCCCGGACGGCTGGGGTTCGCAGGCAAGTGCCGTGGGCGGCATCATCCAGACCGCCTCCGCGTTCCGCGACTCGATGCAGGTCGGCGAGTTGTACCACGAGTTATCGCATCTGTGGAACACGCGCGACCTCGACAATCCTTCGCCGCGGTGGAATGAAGGGCTGGCCACGTTCTTCGAGACGCTGATGCGCGAGCGGTTGAACGGCTGGACCGGGAGGCCGGAGTACTATCACCGGCGGATCGCGAATCTCCGCACGGCTGTCGCGGCAGACTCCACGCTGCGGCGCGTGCCATTCATCGATTACGGCGCGGTTGGGATGACGGGCGCTTCGTATCGGGTCGGCGATTTGATGTTTGCCACGCTCTACGAGCTGATCGGCAGCGATCGGTTCAACCAGATCATCGGCGGCTACTTCCGGCGCTTCGGGGATGGCGGCACGACGCACGACTTTGTCGGCTTTGCGACGCAACAAGACCCGGGGTTATCGCGGTTCTTCAGCGACTGGCTGTTCTCGACTCGTTGGACGGAACGATTGTCCGACGATTCCGTCGCCGCTATCGCGGCGCGCTATCGAGCGACCCCACCGTAGTCGTCGGGGCCGGGCGCGGAACTCTCCGCGCGATCGCCACGCCAATCAGGCACAGCGCACCGCCGAGCACGGCGATGACGCTCGGCGTCTCGCCCAGCATCGCCCAGCTCAGCACGATGGTGAGTGGCGGCACGAGATAGGCGGTCGCCGCCAGCCGGCCCGCCGAACCCCGCGCGAGGGCGTAGGCCCAGGTCGTGAAGGCAATCGACGTCGGAAAGACGCCCAGAAAGAGGAGCCAGGCGATGGCGCCCGTGGGTGCGGCCCGCCACTCGCGCACGAGTTGCGGTGCGTAGGGCAGGCAGAACAGCGCTCCCACCGCGCAGCAGGTCCAGGTCGCTTGCAGCGCCGTGATCCGACGCAAAACCGGCTTCTCCGCAACCATCCCGACGGCAGACGTGAGCGCCGCCAGCAGACAGAGCATGACCCCCACGAGCGACGCGCTGCGGGCGGACGTCGCGAGCCCGATCACGACGACGCCGCCGAACGCGAGCGCGCCGCCCAGCAGCAGATTCGGCGTGGTGCGCTCCTGCAAGAACGCCGCCGCCAGCGTCACGATGAAAATCGGCGCGATCAGCACGAGCATCGCCGCCGTGCCGGCATCGACCCGCCGTTCGGCTTCGTTCAGCACGACCTGGTAGACGCCGAACCACAGCACGCCGGCGAGCACGAGGAGCGCGAGCTCGCGTCGCGTGGGACGGACCGTCGGACGGGACAGGACAAGCGCGCCCAACAGCGCGCTGCCCAAGGCGAGCCGGCCCAGGGCGAGTGGGCCCGGAGAAAATGAGCGCCCCGCGGCCCGGATGCCGACGAACGCGGCGGCCCAGAGGACAACGGAGACCAGGGCCGCGAGGAGCGGTTTGCGCATGCGCAGAATGATAACTGCGCATGATCAGGCTAGCGTGCCGACATCGCCGTCGCGCCGATCGCGATGAGTGCACCGTCGCGACTCAACGACTGAACCCCCAGTACGGTGACGACGGGTGCGTTCGTTCCCAGAAACGCGGCACCAGCGACGCGGATCGTCTCGAGATCGGCGGGATGATAGTTGACGACGTAGATCGTGAGCGCCATGACATCGCGCCGTGATGCGTTCGCCGCCTGCAGCACCGTTGCCAGATTCGCGAAGGCGCGCTCGGCCTGAGCGCGGAGGTCGGATCCGGCGAGTGCGCCGCTGCTATCCACGCCGAGCTGGCCCGTGATGTAGAGATTGCGTCCCACCCGGACGGATTGAGAGCCGAGCGTGGGATCGGCGACCCCGGACGGCGACGGGAGAGCCGTCTTGATCTCGGGAGCCGTGCCGCCGCCCGCGGCGAGCTGGCCGCGGAAGCCCGCCTCCTCCCAGCGCACCTCGTCCTGGCGGCGCTTGCGTTCGTCCGCCTGGTCTTCGCCCTCGCGCCACTTCTTGTATGCCTTGACCTGATCGCCGTTCAGGAAACGGCGCAGATCGCTTTCGAAGCGGTCCTGCCGGTCCCTCAAGTACTTCCCGAGATCCTGCAGCTGCTCGATGTAGAGCATCGCGGCCGCGCGATCCCCGCCGTCGAGTCGCTCGTTCATCTTGGCGAGCGCGTCCTGCGCGCTGTCGCGCTGGGGGCGCGTCGCGACCATGAACGAGTCGTAGACTTGCGCGTAGCGTTTGGCCTGATCCGGCGTGAGGGCGAGCGTGACGCGCGCGCGGGCGCTATCGAGCGGGCCCGTCAGCTCGACGCCCGGAAGCCTCGGCGCGGGCGGCCCATACCGGACCTGACTCATGCTGCCAGACCGGCCGTACCCTCCCTGTCCCCATGCAGTCGTTGCGAGCAGCAGCGTTGCGGCGAAGAACACGTGTGACAGTGAGAGCTTCATGACCGGCCTTTGGATGGGGACAGGTGACTGATGCGTTGGACGGCGGAGCCGTCGCGCGGTTAACACGTCCTGGCGAGGATACGCTGCCGTTCTCCCTGGGTGACCATGTCACCCGCGACGACGTCACGCACGATGCGCGCGACAAATGTATACCCCCGAGACTCGGCGACGAGCCAGCGGCACCATTCCAGCTCATCGAGTGCCGCGTGCAGCACCTCGCCCTCGAGCTCGGTCGCGCACGCAATGCGCGTCGCGGTCACACGCTCCCCGAGGACCGCCGCGGCGATCAGCACCTGTTGCGCCGGCTTGGAGAGGCAGCGAAATCCCACACGAATCGACGCCACGATCGTGTCGGGCAGGTCAGCAGGGAAGGTTGAATCGAGCGTGCGCAGGGGGTGCGGCCAGGCGCCGTTTTTTGTCTCGAGTTCGAGACCATGTGCGATCGCGTGACAGATCTCGACGGCGAGCAGCGGCAGGCCGCCGGAGTCAGCCGCGACGCGCCGCGCCAAACGGTCCAAGTCGTCGCCCGTGTACGATGGCACCGCCCAATGGACCAGCTCCCGGATCGCTTCATGGGTCAATTTGTCGAGCGAGATCGCGACGCCCGGAATGTCCCGTCCGATCCGGCTTCTGAGCTCCGCCAGCTTGGGTGGCGCCGGCTCCGGCGTCGTCGCGAGCACGATGAGCACGGGCGCCTGGGACAGATCGCGCGCGAGCCGTTCGATCGTCTGATACGAGGCCGGGTCGATCCACTGCGCGTCGTCGAAAACCAACACATGCGCGCGATCGGCGCTGGTCGCGCGGAGCACTTCGGCGAGGGCGGCATCCAGATCCCAGTTGCTCGATCCGGGTCCCTGTTGCGGAAAGCGCTCCGCCCAGTCGGGAGCATGGTGCGCGAGCGCCCGCAGCGCCGCGGGGTTCGCACCGACCACACCGGGCACATCCAGCAAGCCGTGGGCGAGACTGAGGATGCCGCTCGCCGGATGGTCGAGATCCGCGGGAACGGCACGCATGGCGACGATCGCGCCGCCCTCCACGCCCGCGCGCGTCGCGAGCTCCTGCACGAAGCGCGTTTTGCCGCCGCCCGATTCGGCTTCCACCACGAGCAGCGTGAGTCGTCCGCCTCGCGCGTTCCGCCACTGCGCGAGCGCGGTGCCGAGCTCGGCTGCGCAGCCCAACAGCGGCGCGCGCCGCCAAGACACGCTGTGGTCGGGTGACAGCGCCTCTCTGGGCAGGTGCCGAGCCCGGCCGCTGTGCACACGATCCTGCAGCGCTTTCGTTTCCGGCTCCAAGGTTATGCCTTCGCGGCCGGCGTCTTTCTCGAACTGCTCGCACGCCTGCAACGCGCCGGTCCGATCGCCGACGTTTGCCAGGCGGCGCATCTCCGCACGGAGCGCGCGCTGCGAGAGCGGGTCCAGCTTGCGGGCTGTGGTAATCGGCTCAGCGGCGCCGAGCTCGTCGCCGGCATCGAGGCGCGCCTCGGCGTGAGACAGGAGCGCCTGCATCGAGAGCCCGCGCCAGTGCGACCGTTCCACGGTCAGCCATTCTTCGAAGCCGGATGCGTCCGGGATCTTGAACCCGTGGAGGAACTCGCCATTGATCAAGGGCGTCGCGCGTGCCCAGTCGCGTTGTTTGACCAGCCGCTCGAAATCGTCGGTGTCCAGCTTCGCCGCGCCGTCCACGAGTTGAATGACGTCGCCCGCGGCCGTGAGGTGGTCGTCCCCCACGAACTGGCGCAGCATGCGGATGGCCTCGCGCATGGATCCGCGGGCGGCGGCGTCGTCCTTGTCCGGCCAGAACAGACCGATCAGCTGCTCGCGGGTGCAGCGGTGTTTGGGGGCGCGCGCGAGATACAGCAGCAGCGCGATGTTCTTCTTCCACAGCAGCTCGGCGGGCGGCGCCGCGCCGTTCATTGTGACTTCGAGCGTGCCCAGCGTCTGCAGGCGAATCATCGTGTTGCGCAATTGAGTGCGCGGGCGCGCACGCGCGCGGTGTCGGCGCGCGCGCCAAAGGGCGCCGGCGCCTCTGACCAATGACGCACGACCGCGGCGTAGGCTTCACAGGCTTCGCCGCGTTGGGCGCGCCGCGGGCCGTCGAGCAGGCGTGCAAGGCGCCAGCGCGCCAGCGTGCCGAACGCCCAATCGACTTCGGCCGCTTGGGGGAGGCCGGTCGGCACGCCTACGACGTCCAGATGCTCGTGCCACAGCAGTTCGCTTCTCGCGCCTTCGATGTCCCCGATCCTGGCACGCCAGGCGGCCCGCTGCAGATGGACGATCGCGCGAAAGAACGGATCCCGATCCACGCGTCTGGCGACCGCATCCACGTCGATCGGATCGAGTAGCACGAGCGCCGCACGCGGGTGTCCCGCGGCGGCCAATGAATCCGCCGCGATGAACAGCTCGAATTCGCCGGGTGCCCCGGCGCGCGGGGGTGTGCGGTGGCCGAGCAGGGTGCTCATCCACACAGCGCGGTCGCGGAGGGGATCCACACCGCTGCTGAGGGTCCAGGAGCTGAGGCCGTCGAGTGCGTCGATGGTCCGGACGCTACCGCGGTCGACGTACGCGAGTGCCGCCGGCAGTTCGTCATTGAAGAGCTCCAGCTCCGTCTGCGGGGCGACTTCCGTGACGCGGCGGGCCAAATCGTGGAGCCGGTTCAACCGGCCCAGCGCCACGGCCCCGAGGGTTTGCGCAGTCAGGCCCGATTGCCGCCATTCCGGTGACGTGCTGTGTTCGAGGATTTCGCCCAACCCAATTGCTCCTCTCGGCACATCGAATGTCGGAAGCATCCGCGGCCCGGCGCCAAAATCCGCATTGCTCTGCATCCCCGGCCGCCCGATGATCTGCGCGGTCACGCGGACCGCTGCGCTTTCGGGCAGAAACCGCCAGGCGAAGCCGACGGTGAGCAGCGCGCGGAGCTCCAGTGAGAATGCGTCCGGCGCCTCGCCACGACTCCGCAACGAATCGAGCGCGTCGGCGGCCGTTCCGGAGTCGCCTTCGGCTGTGGCTGCCCACGCGAGGTGCTCCCACGACGGCCGAAAGTCGGGTCGGAGCCGCGCGGCCCGCTCGAACGCCGGGATCGCTTCCGAGCGCCGATGCCCTGCGAGCGGGCCACGATGGAAGAGCTCGTCACCCAGCTGAAACCACCCGAGGAAGAAG
Organism: Gemmatimonadales bacterium; assembly: GCA_035575675.1. Taxonomy (GTDB): domain Bacteria; phylum Gemmatimonadota; class Gemmatimonadetes; order Gemmatimonadales; family GWC2-71-9; genus 20CM-2-65-7. The sequence goes on along the minus strand of DATLXS010000214.1, from coordinate 7,981 downwards.
TCGCGCGAGCCCTCTGCCACCGCACGCAACGTGTCCAAGCGATCGCGTAAAGGCAGCTGCGCGGCGTGAATGAAGCTGCGATACAGCAGCGGGAGGGAGTCCGCATGCACCTGAACACGCCGTACGCGCCACGGATCCGGATGGCGACTCAGCCAGCGTCCGATTTCGAGGATGCGCCACGAGCAGATCCAGCACGTGGTATCGTTTGCTTCGGCCGCCTGGTAGGCGGTGTCGGCTTTGTTCCACTCTGCCTGCGCGACGATTTGCTCGGCCTCAAGAAAGCGAATGAGCCCGTTCCAGGTCCGGGGCAGTGCGCTCGGAGGCAGTGGCGCAAGAGGGCTGCGGTCGGCCCAGACGCTAAGGACGATGTGGTAATCGAGCGAGTCGCGGAGCGCGGGCCATTGCTCGAGCGGCACGAGGAATTCGGAGGCCGGAATCCCACCGGTCAGCCGCACGCCCACATCGCCGCCCGTCACTGTCATGCGAGCCTGGACCGCGAGAGCCCCGGGCGTCGAGTCGACGAAGTTCAGGTGGGCACGGAGGTCCGAGTGCACCATGCCGACAAGCGCATCCGCCATGGGGCGACGGTCTGCTGGACCGGTGTAATCGATCTGGTTGAACGCAACAGTCGGCGCATGCGCGTTCGTGGGTGGCGAGGGCGGGTGGGACCACGGTTTCTTGATTACCAGCATCACCGCGCCCACCATCAGGCTACCACCGACGAATGTGGCGACCCACGGCATGAGGCCGGGAGCCTGCGTACGCTCCAGCGCCTTCCGAAATACCGCCGCATCCGGCCAGCGGTCTTCCGGGTTCTCCGCAACCGCCCGCCGCAACACGCGCGCCAGGCCGCGCGGCGCGCGGCTCCAGTCGACGTTCTTGCCTTGCTCGGCGAAGCCGCGCCCCGTCACCGCCTCGTACAGCACGACTCCAACCGAGTAGATGTCTCCCTGTGGCGTAAACGGTTTCGCGAGCACTTGCTCGGGCGCCATGTAGTCTGGCGTTCCCTCTCCACGGGGCGATTCGCCTTCCCCGGGGGCGGAGGACCTCGCGATCCCGAAGTCGCCGAGTTTCGTGCCATCCGACAAGACAAATACGTTGCTCGGCTTCACATCGCGATGCACCAGCCCGAGTCGGTGCACCGCCTCCAATCCCCGGAGCAGATCGATGCCCATCCGAACGACGTCGCCATTCGGCATCGGACCCGCCGCGAGCCGATCCTCCAGCGTCGGTCCTTTGATCAGCTCCATGATGTAGAACTGGAGGCCGTCCTTTGAGGCGGCTCGAAAAATCACGATGACGTTGGGATGATTGATGCCCGCCAGGATCTGCGCCTCGCGCAGGAACGACTCTGCGGCGGTAGCGGTGTACAGCTCGGGCCGCAGCACCTTGATCGCGACGTCGCGATTGAGCACGGCCTCGTGCGCGAGGTAGACGACCCCCATGCCCCCACCACCGAGCCTTCGCTCCACCCGGTAGTCGGGGGCCACCGCCAGCCGCAGACGCTCCATCAGGAGGTCGGGAAGGGTCGTCATGCCGGGCTTGAACTTACGGCCTGAGGCCCGGCCGCGCCGGAGCCGGCTACTTGAGTCGGGGAAGCTTGGGCGGCTTGGGGCCGTGCCGCACGGCGCCCCGCACGCGCTCATACTCGAGCGGCGTCCCGCTTCGCGCGCAGCGCAAGAGCAGCCCGCCGCGGCTCATGTCGCCACGGCCGGCGAAGGTGGGAGGGAAGAGCAGCCGGTCACCGAAGACATCGAGCAGCGGACCGACGTACTTGTCCGTGGCGACGCTGCCGAGCAGGACGACGCGGTCGTCGGGAGCAATGCCGCGGTTGAGCGCGGTGGCGTCACGCACGAGCGGGCCGGTGAACGCGGGCTCCGCTTCATGCACCGGCACGGTGGCCATCGTTCGCAAATCGTCGACCCGAATCAGCACATCGGCCGGAAGCAGCCCACGCCCGGGCGTGATCACGAACGCTCGGCCGAAGGCATTCGCATACGCGAGCTTGCCGCGAAAATAGAGGCTGCTCATGAAGCTGAAGACTTCGCCGAGCGGCGCGCCGCCGTTCGTGAGCCGCGCGGTCAGCGGACTCGTCTGACTCTTGAGCAGCAGCTGCGCGCGAGTTCCGGCGCAGCTCGCGGGGGAGAGCAGGAACACCGTCAACACTTTACCGTTCCATGTACCGGCGCAGGAAAAACATCGCCGCGCCAAAGATCACAACTATCAGAATGATCCAGACGATCCGGGGCATCCGACGCCCTCCTGAAACAACACCGAAAGATTATTGACATTCCAAGACCGCTTTTTGAATATTAGCGCATGCTTGGGGTCGGCGGTGGCCTCTTTACCTTCGCGGCGCTCTTCTACTTCGCCGCGGACTACGAGCACCTGACCGGATGGAAATGGGCCGTCGCAAGCATCGCCGTGACGATCACCGTCAATCAGCTGTTCCCGGCCTCCTTCATCTTCATATTGCCCGCCCAGTTCGGGCTGTTCCTCGTCATGTGGTGGGCGCACGCCAAGAACAAGGTCCAGCGCGAGGCCGAGCTCGAACAGCGGCAGAAGGACAGCGTGCGCGAGCGCCAGCAGCGGGTCAGCCAGGCCAGAGCGGAAGCCGCTGCCCACACCGATTTTGACGCGCAGGCGCGTGCGCATGAGGCCGCCGCCGAGGCGGCGCTGAAGGAGCGCCAGGAGCGGGTACGACTGGCGCGCGAACAGCGCGAGCGCGAGGAGCGCGAGATGGGGAAGGGAACCGGAAGCTAGCTCAGATCCGGCCCTGGCCCAGGGTCCAGGCCGTCGACATACCGAGTCCCAACCACAGCAGATCCAGCAGTCGAAACGTGCCCCAGAACAGCGCCCAGAATCCCAGCGTCGACAGGAATTTGTCGAAGTGCACGTGCACGAGGCGCTCTCGTTCCGCAAACGAAGACGCCTTCGCGGCCGTCATCGCTTCGTGGATCATCTGCTCGCGCACGTCGTGCCCTGGGCCGTAGCCGAACAGCGTCGTATCGGCGACGAGGTCGGGACGCGCATCGATCGTCGCCTGTAATTCCGGGGAGAAGGACTTCTGCCGGGTTTTTTCGGCCAGGAATATCAGGGTCAGCGATGCCGGATTGTTGGCGAGCTCCTGCCGCAAAATCGGCTGCAACGCGACGACCACGAGGACCACTTTCGCCAGGAAAACGGTTACGACGGTCAGCACCATCGCGAGCGCGCCGGTCGCCCTGGTTGGTGGCTTCGCCGCTTTGGCGACCACGATCCCCAGCAGTCCTCCCACACCCCACGCGGCTACGCCGACGGGCTGGTGCGTCACGTACACGAGGCCCACCCATGCGACGATGATCCCAATGGCCGCGAGCAGACCTGCCAGGAGCGGCGATCCATCGGCGCGCTGCGGCGCGGCCTTTCCGTAGACCCGCACGTTGGCCATGCGCGATACGATAGCGACGCGCGTTCCGGTTTGCAGGACTGGTCGTGTCGTTTGGTGCGGTACGGCTCAGGTGGTCGTCAGCATCACCGGTGCGTGGTCGCTGGTCCCGACGTCCGATTGCACCACGCAGCTCGTGGCCCGGGCGGCGACGGCAGGCGAGGCGAGGAAGTAATCGAGGCGCCAGCCGATGTTACGGGCGCGCAGGTTGCGCCACGGCGCCCACCAGGTGAACAGATTCTGATTGTCGGGATCGAATTGGCGGCTCATGTCCACGAGCTGCGTGCCGAGCAGCGTCTCGAACAGGGCGCGCTCCTCGGGTCGCTGGCCCACGGCGTTCGGCTTGCGCTCCTTGGGGTGCACGTCCATCTCGCTTCGCGCGATGTTCATGTCGCCGCACACAATCAGCTGTCTGCCATCGGCCGTCAGCCGCGCGGCCCAATCGATCAGGCTTTTCACAAAGGCGAGCTTGGCGGGGTAGTCCTTGCCGCCGTTGGGAACGTAGACTGACGCGATCACCAGATCGCCGTGCTCCACCTGCACGATGCGCGACTCCATGTCGAAGGGCGGATGGCTGAAGACCGGATCGACCGCGAACAGATCCTTGTGGACGTGCAGCGAAACGCCCGAATACCCCTTCAAGGTATGCCAGTAGGCGTGGTAGCCCTCGACTTTGGATTCGGCGGGGATCTGCGCCGCCGTCGCCTTCAATTCCTGGAGGCACACCACATCGGGGCGGCCCTCCGCCAGCCACTCGGATAGCTGGGCCGCGCGGGCGCGGATCCCGTTTACGTTCCAGGTCGCGATTTTCACGCTCCGGAATGATAAGGCCTTGACGGAGCGGGAGTGGGATATATATTACCAGTTAGTTATGAAACCATCGGGTTATACATTGGATGCCACCTTCGCCGCCCTGGCCGATCCCACCCGCCGGGCGATCCTGGCACGGCTGGCGGACGGCGAAGCGACGGTCACGGAGCTCGCGGCGCCATTCGCCATGAGCCAGCCGGCGGTCTCGAAGCACCTCAAGGTGCTGGAGCGCGCCGGCCTGGTCTCGCGCGGCCGGGTGGCGCAGCGCCGCCCCCGCAAGCTCGAGCCGCGGCCGCTCGCCGAGGCGACCGACTGGATCGAGCGCTACCGCAAGATCTGGGAGGCGAACTTCAAACGCCTCGACGCCGTGCTCCAGGAGCTCAAGCACAAGCAGAAGAAAACAATCGACGCGCTATTGGATGAGGATAAGCCCAAGCCGAACAAGAAGAGGAGAACACGATGAAGACGGCTCTCACGGTTACTACTCCATCCGAGCGCGAGCTAGTCATGACCCGGGAATTCGACGCGCCGCGGGGTATGGTGTTCGACGCCCTGACCAAACCCGAGCTGGTGCAGCGGTGGCTCCTCGGCCCGCCGGGGTGGACGATGCCGGTCTGCGACATCGAGCTGCGCGTTGGCGGGAAATACCGCTACGTCTGGCGCAACGCCGATGGTCGGGAAATGGGCATGGGGGGTACGTTCAAGGAGATGGTGCGCCCCTCGCGCCTCGTCGCCACAGAATCGTATGACGACCACTGGACCGGCGGCGAAACGGTCGTCACCACGGAGCTCGTCGAGACGCGCGGCAAGACGACCGTCAGCACGACGGTCCGTTACGCAACGCGCGAAGCACGGGACGCCGCCCTGAAGATGGGGGCGACGAAAGGGCTGGAGGCGAGCTACGTTCGACTGGATGAGCTGTTCACCGCGTAACCTGACGATTCAAGGAGAATTCGCATGCAGAAGATCACGCCCTTCCTCTGGTTCGACAACAACGCCGAAGAGGCGGCGCAATTCTATACTGCGATCTTCAAGAACTCGAAGATTCTCGAGGTCAGCCGCTACGGTGATGCGGGGCCGGGCCCCAAAGGCTCCGTCATGGTCGTCAAATTCCAGATCGCCGGGCAGGAAGTCACCGCCTTGAACGGTGGTCCGCGCTTCAAGTTCAGCGAGGCTTTCTCTTTCGTGGTGAGCTGCGAGAGTCAGCAGGAGATCGACGAGTACTGGAGCAAACTCACCTCGGCCGGCGGTCAGGAAAGCATGTGCGGCTGGCTCAAGGACAAGTTCGGATTCTCCTGGCAGATCATCCCGGCCAATCTCGGCACACTGATGGGCCAGAAGGATCCGAAACGAGCCAATCGCGTAATGGAGGCCTTGCTCCAGATGAAGAAGCTCGATATCGCCAAACTTACCGCAGCGGCCGCGGGCTAACCGTTGACGGTACGCATCGCTCCGTCGGCGTAGCGCGCGCCGGCGGCGGTACCCAAATCTTCGAGCTGCGCCCTGTCGGCGCCCGAGAATGTCACCGCGAGTGCGCCGACGTTTTCTTCGATGTATTTGCGCCGCTTGGTCCCCGGAATCGGCACGATGTCGTCCCCTTTCGCGAGGAGCCAGGCGAGCGCCAGCTGGCCCGGCGTGCAGCGCTTCGCCCGTGCGAGCGCTTCGACCCGTCGCACGAGGCCCAAGTTCTTCTGGAAATTGTCGCCCTGAAACCGCGGATGATTACGGCGCCAATCGCCGTCCTGGATGTCTTCGGGCCGCTTGATCTGGCCGGTGAGAAAGCCGCGGCCCAATGGACTATACGCGACGAACCCGATGCCGAGCTCGCGCACCGTGGGGAGGATCTCCTGCTCCACGTCGCGGCTCCAGAGCGAGTATTCCGTCTGGAGGGCCGTGATGGGGTGCACGGCGTGCCCGCGCCGCACCGTCTGCGCTGACGCCTCGGACAGCCCGAGGAACCGCACCTTCCCCTGTTGCACGAGATCGGCCATCGCGCCGACGGTTTCTTCGATGGGGACGGCGCGATCGACCCGGTGCTGATAGTACAGATCGATGTGGTCGACGCCGAGGCGTCCCAGCGAGGCGTCGCAGGCGGCCTTCACATACTCCGGCCGGCCGTTCTGGCCGATGAACTTGCCGTCGGGAGCGCGGACGTTGCCGAACTTCGTGGCCAGGACGACCTGGCTTCGTTTGCCCTTGATCGCCTTCGCGACGAGGACCTCGTTTGTGAACGGGCCATACACGTCGGCGGTGTCGAGGAAATTGATGCCGAGATCCAGCGCCCGGTGAATCGTCGCGATGGACTCTGCATCATCCCGGGTCCCGTAGAAGTCCGACATCCCCATGCAACCCAAACCCAAAGCCGAGACTGTCAGTCCCTGAGTGCCGAGGTCACGCTTCTTCATGGTTGGATTAATCCTCATGGTGACGCGACGGGGGGCTGGCCCGGTATCCTCTTCCAAAGGACCCTTTCCCGTCGAGGTGGTCTATGGCGCCTTCTGGCCTCCGGGCCGTTCGCCTCAGCGCTTCACTCTTGTGTGTCGTCAGTCCCGCCGCCGCGCAGTTGATCCCGATCAAGACAATTCCGATCGCCCAGGGCGATCAATTTCAGGTCTTCCCGTCCAACAATCTGGGGCTCGGCGGTGTGTCGATCGCGCTTCCCGATTCGCTGGGAGATCCCTTCGCCAATCCGGCCACCACGGCGCGGCTGCGCGCGTCACGCTTCTTCACCTCGCCGACGGTCTACAGCCTGTCGGGCAGCGCCGGCGGCGGCCGTTCGCTCCCCGTCGCGGTGCTCGCGCGGCGGGCGGACTGGTATGCTGGCTTCGCGCTGGTCTTGCAACAGGTCGACCCGAGTCGACCGCCGAGACAGGGTAACATAATCGTCGATACACCGACTCCCGGTGGCCGGGTCCTCCCGCCCGGCCCGGGACCGATCCCCGGTCCCGATCTGCGCGCGCACGGCAACGAGTACGCGTTCGGAATGATCGGCCGGAGCTGGCCCGCCAGCACGCTCTCGATTGGCGCGAGCGCGCTCTGGACGGGCCTCCACGCGCTCGATGGCGTCGACTTGCTCTACAGCGGCAGTCAACGCGTCGTGCAAACCGGTCATGCCATCGATGTGCGGATGGGTGCGTTGAAAGAATGGGCGGGTGAGCGCGGTGTGCGCTCGCTCGAGGCGATTGTGGTTCACAACCGCTTTGCCGCGACGCACAACGTCGTGTACGTGGATCAGCTCTGGGACCCCGGCCTCCAGCAGTTCATCGCGCAGCCGCGCACGGACCGGAACTTCGATCACACCAACACCTGGGGCGCGCAGCTCGACTATCAGGTTCCGCTTCCGACCCCCGGATGGCGTGTCGGGTGGGTGGCGACGGTCAACCGCGCCACGCACCCCAAACTGCCGAACTACGACATCACGAATGTGGCCGTGATTCCGTGGGATCCCGGCCGCTCCTATGCCTACCAGCTCGGCGTCGGCGTGTCAAAAGTGCTGGGCCCCGCGACGTTCGGCGCCGATGCGATTTACGAGCCGATTCGCAGCTACACGTGGGCCGACGCCGTCCAGCCGACGGCGACGCTCGGCGGCGACACCATCGCGGTGGGTGGCAAGACGATCGAAAACCGGTTCAGGTTCTCCAACGCCCTGTTCCGGATCGGCGTGGGACGCGAGATCCACCTCGAAGGCTCGCCCCATGCGCTCGCCATCCAGCTCGGCCTGATGGTGCGCTCCATCAACTACCA
>DATLXS010000213.1:0-2417 GCA_035575675.1 Gemmatimonadales bacterium | reverse complement strand
ACGACGCCCGTCTTGCCGAGCAGGGCGTCCACGCCGGTGCGCAACTCGGACCCGGGGCCGAGCTGGAAATAGTGCATCAGACGGGGTCGCAGGGCCGCCATACTGGCCATGCTGGCTGCCGCGAACGCGATGCCTTCCGTGACGAACCCGAAGCCGGGGATCAGCCCGACGATGCCGGCGACGCCCGCGCCAACCGCCAGGCACGCGAGCCAGAACCCTGCTGTGAACATCTCCCCGACGAACAGGCCGATCGCCAGCAGAAACCAAAGCAGCCAATCTTGCATATGGTCAAAGCTGCAACCCTTGTACGTGTTTCGCTATCCAACTGGTGCCAACTCCTTATGGAGCCGCTATGCTCGCTCGTGCGCCGTTCTTCGCTTTCGCCGTTGCCGTGGTGGCCACTCCCGTTGTCGCACAAACCTCCCGCTATAGCCTGAAAGGCGACTCCGTCGCCGTCTACAACCTCGTCGGTGAGCTCCGGGTTGAGGCCGGCACCGGGAGCGATGTCGTGGTGGAAATCCAGCGCGGCGGCGCAGACGCCGCGAAGCTCGACGTGCAGTCGGGACCGCTGCGCGGCCGTGAAACGCTGCGGATCATCTATCCCGGCGACGTCATCATCATGCCGGAGTGGGGACGCGGCTGGAATACGACGCTGCGGGTGCGCGATGACGGCACGTTTGGTGACGATCATGGCCGGCACGAACGCGGCGGCTGGTTCGGGGAAGGGCGTCAGGTGCGCATCACCGGACGCGCGCGCGACGGTCTCGACGCCTATGCCGATCTGCGCGTCAGTGTCCCGCGCGGCAAGACCATCGGGCTGTACCTCGGCGTCGGCAAGACGTTCATCTCGAACGTCGACGGCGCGATTCGCGTCTCCGTCGCATCAGCCGATGTCTCGGTCGATCGCACCAAGGGCTCGCTCCACGTCGAGACCGGGTCGGGCAACGTGGACCTGCGGACCGCGACGGGCGACGTCAACCTCGAGACCGGCTCGGGGGACATCACGGTCTCCGGCGTCGCTGGTTCGACCCTTCGCCTCGAAACGGGATCGGGCAGCGTCACCTTGACCGATGGGAAGGCGGCGACGCTGCACGTCGAGACGGGATCGGGAAACATCGAAGCGACGGCGTCGTCCGGCGACGATCTGTCGTTCGACACGGGCAGCGGTGACGTCGACGTCGCGCTCGTCGCGACGTTCCGCTCGGTACACATCGAGACCGGCTCCGGCGACGTCACGCTCAAGGTGCCGCCCACCCTCGGCGCCGAAGTGGACCTCGACACGGGCAGCGGCGACATCGATCTGGGTGGGTTGTCGCTGCAGGTGCGCCGCATCGAGCACGATCATGTCACGGGGACGCTGGGAGACGGGAAGGGGCGGCTGTCGGTCGAAACCGGTTCCGGGAACGTGCACCTGCAGAAGCTCTAGTCCTCGCCCTCCTCGAGCCGCTGCAGCTCTCGGCGTTCTTTTTTGGTCGGCCGGCCCTTGCCTTGGTAGGTGGGGGCCGGCGCGATTTTGTGGGCCTCGGCGAGGCGCGCGCGCGCGGCGCGACCTTCAGGCGATTCGTCGTACAAAAGCTGAGCGTCTTTCGCCGGGCCGCGGCGCTCCGACAGGGCGCGCACGGTCACGAGCCACTCGTACGGGCCCACGCGCACGCGAAGGGCATCGCCGACCTGCACCGGTTTCGCCGGTTTCGCGCGGCTACCGTTGATCTGCACTTTTCCGCCGGCGACGGCGGCCGCGGCGAGGGCGCGTGTCTTGAAGAAGCGCGCCGCCCACAACCATTTGTCCAGGCGGATACTGTCCGACGTCATGCCCAAAGGTATTATCAAGCGCCATGAAATGGGTCTTGATCGTCATCGGCGGTCTCGCTGGCTTGGTCGGTCTGATGGCGCTGATCGGTGCATTCGTCTCTCGTGATCACCGCGCCACGAGCACGATTTCGCTGCGTCAGTCGCCCGACAGCGTCTGGAAAGTCGTGCGTGATCTCGGCGGCATCACGGCATGGTTTCCGGCTATGCAGCAGTCCGAGCGGCTCCCGGACCGGGACGGCCATGAGGTCTGGCACCAGAAGATGAGCGGCTTCGACGTGCCGATCATCGTCTTGGAATCGTCGCCCCCGCGGACGTTGGTGACCCAAATCGATCCCACGGCGGGTGGCGCGTTTGGGGGAACGTGGACCTACGAGCTCGTGCCCGATTCGGCGGGAACGCGAATCAGCGTGACTGAGGCGGGATGGATCAGCAATCCGGTCTTCCGGTTCATGTCACGGTTTCTGTTCGGGTACTACGGGTCGCTCGACAAATACCTGAGAGCGCTCGCCACGCGCTTTGGTGAGGAGGGGAAACCGGTTCACTCTTGAGAATCTCCGCAACCCTTCCACCGTATGGAGTGTCGAACCCTTACACCCCAGCGACTC
>DATLXS010000212.1:0-2615 GCA_035575675.1 Gemmatimonadales bacterium | reverse complement strand
AACAAGGACGGCATCGTGGACACGAGCGAAGTGACGCTCAGCGGTGCGCCCGTATTCCTCGGGCAGCCGTTCCCGGATCACGGGCTTAGCCTTTCCGCCGACGTCACGATTCAGCATCGCGTCCGCCTCTACGCGCTGCTGTACGGGCGCTTCGGCAACAAGCTGTTCAATAGCACCGAGCAGTTCCGGTGCTTGCCGCCCCGCAATAACTGCCGCGCGCTCAATGACAAGACCGCGTCGCTTGAAGACCAGGCGGCCGCGGCCGCCAACCTCAAGGGCACCCAAGCGGGCTACGTCGAGGATGGGGGATTCACGAAGCTGCGCGAAGTGTCTCTCACATTCTTTGCGCCAGTCCGCTGGGCGCACACGTTGGGCGCCCAAGATCTCAGCTTCGCGATCGTCGGCCGTAACCTGGCGACGTGGACGAAATACCAGGGTGTCGATCCCGAGTTGAACGAGGCGGGCCAGAACAATTTCACGACGGCTGACTTTCTGACGCAGCCGCCCGTGCGGTACTTCATCGCACGCGTCAACATCACCTTCTAGGCGCGAGGACAGAGCCATGATTGCCATTCTGCATGACATGATCGGCCCACTGCTCCGGCGCTCGCGCCGGCTCTGGGGTCTCGCGGCGTCGCTGGCAGGAGCCGGCACGCTGCTCGCTGCGTGTCACCTGCTGGACGTCTCCAACCCGGATATCGTCCCGCCGGGAGGATTGAACAACGCCGCGGCGCTGCCGACGATCCGCGCCGGCGCCATCGGAGACCTGCACATCGCCTACAGCGGGTCGGGCGCCCAAGGCTCCGGTGGCACGACCGAGGGCGTGATCCTGCTCGGCGGCATGTTGGCGGATGAGCTGATCAACACGGAGACGTTTCCGGATCGCATCCTGGCGGACGCCCGCCAGCCGCAGCGCGAAAGCGTCACGCTGACGAACGTGTTCCGGAACGTGCACCGGGCGCGGCGGTCGGCGGAGGCTGCCGCCGGCAAGTTCCGCCAGTACTCGCCCGATACGACCATCGACGCGGGGCTTGCGGAAATGCTCAGCCTCGCGGGCTATGCATATGTCTTCCTCGCCGAGAACTATTGCTCAGGCGTGCCGGTGAGTACGGTGAATGCAGATGGCACCTTCACCTACGGCGACCCCCTCACTACCGCACAGGTGCTGGACACTTCACTGAACCGCTTCCGGCAGGCGCTGGCCGCTGCCTTCGCGCTGGACACAGTGAAGGCCCTTGCGACCGGTGGTCAGTCCCTACTCGCCTCGATCCGGGCGAGCAGGGCGAACATGATCAACCTAGCGCGGGTGGGGATTGCTCGTGTGCTGCTCGATGCCGGCAACGCCGCGGCCGCGGATACCGCGGTCACGGCGGTCGCCACATCGTTCGCATATCAGATCCAGCATGATCTGAATACGACACGGCAGAACAACGGCGTGTTCAATGGGATCCGGAAGTTCAAACGCTACGGCGTGCCGGATGTGGAAGGGCGCGTGGGCCTGGCATGGCGAACCGTGGCGGATGTGCGCACGCCCTCGTTCCGGACTCCGGCGACGAATTTCGGATTCGACGGCGCGACCCCGCAGTACGACCAGAACCGCTATGTGGACGAGAAGGCGGCAACGCCGCTCGCGTCCGGCCTCGAGGCGCGGTTGATCAACGCCGAGGCCGCCCTGCTTCGTAAGGACACCACCACGTACCTCGCCACGCTGAATGCGCTGCGGGCGACGCCGCCGAGTTATGTCCTCAGCGGGACCGCGGCACTGGCGGCGATCACGCCGGCACTCACGTCGCCTGCCGATTCTACCGCGGCGGTGACGCAGCTGTTCACCGAGCGGGGCCGCTGGCTGTGGCTGACCGGCCATCGGCTCAGCGATCTGCGGCGGCTGGAGCGGCAGTACGCCCGGCCGGACAGTCTCGTGTTCCCGCACGGCGGGTATTTCAAGAGTGGTCTGCAATACGGATCGGCCACGAGCTACCCGATTCCGCTCGACGAGGAGAACAATCCCAAGGCCGCGATCTGTTTGAGCACGGCGCCCTGAGCGAGCGGACGCGATTCGACGGGGGAGGCGCAAGCCTCCCTCGTTTTTTTTAGTTCTTGGTTTTGAAGAGGATGACCCCGCTGACGGCGTTCGAGCCGTAGTACGATGTCCCCTCGATGCCGTTGAGGATCTCGATACTGAGCAGCGTGCTCGCCGGGATCTGATTGAGGGAATGGAAGTCCGACAGCTCCGCGCCATCCATGAAGACGAGTGGGGCGTCGTTCAGCAGGATGCTGCTCCGACCGCGGCGCTCCAGCGCACTGGGCTGTCCATTGCGGTTCTCGCGAAACGTGAATTGCGGCGCGAGGCGCTGTAACGCCTCCCAGGCGGTGAGCGCGCCGCTTCGCTCGATCTGCTCCTGCGTGATCAGCATATGGTCGCTGCCGGACGGCCCGGCAGGAATCGCGTGGGGGTGGCAGCCGGCGAGCAGCATCAGGAGGATCAGCGACGTCACGCGAGACACCATTCTGGATACAACAGGAAACTTCAGATGTCGTCAAGCGTAGCCGGGCATCAATCCACGATGGCGTCCGGCAGCACGTACTTCATCGGATCCACTGGATGGCCGTTCACC
>DATLXS010000211.1:0-18762 GCA_035575675.1 Gemmatimonadales bacterium | reverse complement strand
CGAGCCGGCGGACGACGTCTTCACTCTCGAGCTCGACCAGGTAGTCGAACTTGCTCCGCCCGACGAACAGTGGCTTCGCGCCGATCGCGTCGCTGAGGCCTGCCGGCGGCGGTGCCGCCGCCGCGGGGGTGGCCGGGAAGTCGAGTTCGATCCACGCATCGCGCCGGTCGGCCGTGAGCAGGCCGCTCTTGGTGTGGAATCGGGCTTGGTCGTCCTTCTTGAGATGACCGTCTTCCCACAGCACGTGGGCGCTCGCGAGGGTCGCGTGGCCGCAGAGATCGACTTCGACGGCGGGCGTGAACCAGCGGAGATCGTAGCCGTCGCGTTGCTTCACCAGGAAGGCGGTCTCGGCGAGGTTCATCTCGCGCGCGACGTTGAGCATCCAGGCAGGGTCGGCGGCTTTGGGGAGAATGCAAACGCCGGCGGGATTGCCGGCGAAGGGTTTGTCGGTGAACGCGTCGACCTGGGTGATGCGGAGTGGCATGGTCTAGGAATCTAATTGCATCATAGGTGTCTGGTGCCTGGTGTCTGGTGTCTCGTCGCGAAGGAATGCCCCCCGTAGCATCGAAATGATTCGGCATTGTTGCAGGTTTGCGCGCACTATCGTTGAGTGATTGTTCCTCACGCGAAGGTGACGTCATATCGTGACTTGACTGTCTGGCAGCGAGGCATGGACCTCGTTGATGTCATTTACGAAATCACAAAGACTTTTCCAAAAGAGGAGCGGTTCGGGCTGGCAGCTCAGCTTCAACGGTGCGCCGTGTCGATCCCAAGCAACATCGCCGAAGGTCATGGTCGGGATCACCTAGGTGAGTATATCCATCACCTTGGAATTGCCAACGGTTCCTTGATGGAGCTCGAGACGCAGGTTCTGATCGCTACACGCCGATCGTATGTCCGGGATGCCGAAGCTGACCGAATTCTGGCCCTGAGCAGAATTGTGGGTCGTCTTCTGGCCGGACTCGTTCGGGCACTGAAGGCGCGCCGCACCAGATACCAGACACCAGGAACCAGACACCAAGCCTGTCAGTGATCATTGTGCGGCTCCTGGGGCTTGGCGGGACACGACGCCCGCAGGGCGTCGGCCTGGCTGCGGACAAGGCGCCGTGCGCGTGCGCGACTCCAGTTCCAGGTGCGCCAATCGACGTCCGCTTCGTCCCAGCGCTTCAGCAGCCCGTGCACCACGATGCAGCGGGTGTCGGCGTCGAGCTGCGGCAAGACGGAGAGGAGCGACGGCACGGCGTCGCCGCCCAGTGTCACCGCGTACTTGGCGTCGAACGGCCGCTCGGCCGGCGGACGATTGAGATTCGTCTTGACGATGAAGGCGTCGGGGTTGAGCAGATGCAGGCCGGCCAGCACCGCGAGGCCCTGCATGAGCGAGCCGAACGCAAAGCGCTGCCGCTGGCCACGCAACACGGTCCACGCGAACCAGGCGAACACGCCGACCAGGAAAACCATGAACGCCGTCGCGTAGAGACGCGTCGCCGAGAGCCCGTACGCGGACACATACAAGCGCATGCGCTCCAGCGCCGACGCCATGACGACCGTGAGCAGCACGAGGAGGAGGCCTGAGAACTGGCGCGTCGTCCGGATCTGGGTCGTCGTACCGCCGCGCGTCAGGAAATCGACGCCCAGCAGCACCGGCAATACGAGCCCACTCGCCGTGACCAGTTGGAAGAACCCGCTCCGCGCGTACTCGGCGTAGGTGAGCCCGCCGGTCTGCTCGACGAGCGACGCGCCGCCAAAAAGGAAGCGGAGCTGCACGACGACGAACAGGAGAAAGAGCGCAATGAGCAGTCCCAGCGCCACGGTAAATGGGGTGGCGCTCGATGGGATGTAGTCCAGGCGGGGACCGGCGACCGGCCGGCCGATGAGACTCCAGCGAAGCCAGCCGGCCGTCAGCGCGCCCCAGAAGAGGATGAAAAACGTGTGTTGCACGATACTGGCTGCGTCGAATGCAAAGAGATTCTGAAGCACGTTCGCGAAGACCTGATCGGCGGACGCGAACAACGCGGCGAAGACGATGAGCACGGGCGCCGCGATGACGATCCCTGTGAGGACGCCGCGCAGGTGGCGCAGGCGGCCCTCACGTGGCATCTCGTGCCAATCGATGTCGCGGCCCACCAACGGCAGACCCCCGACGATGCTGGCGACACTCGCGGTCACGCCGGCGCGGACATAGTCGACCAGGCTCCAGCGCATGATGTGCTCGCCTTGCAGACTCGCCGCGGCGAACGCGAGCGCGCCGACGAGTGCGAGCATATCGAACTGGGCGAGCTCCGCGGCGTCGCGGCGTACGAAGGCCACGCCCAGCAGCAGCGCCGTGATCGCGAGCCAGGCCGCGTCGGGCCCCGGTGTGATGCGGTGACGGCGGACCAGCCAGGCGCCGGCGCCCACCAGCCCGGCCGTGCCGAGGGCCACGTTCAAGCCCCAGGGCATCGCGCGGAGCAGGGCGTCGCCGATCACGCCGCCGACAGCGCCGAACGCGAGGACCTCGAGGCCCAGCCGGGTGCGCGCCGAGAGCGTTGGAACCACGGTCATACGGCCTCCTGCGTCGGCAGACCGCCGAAGCGGCGGTCGCGCGAATGGAATTCGTGGATCGCGGCGGCCAGGTGCGCCGCCCCGAAGTCCGGCCACATCCGCTCGGTGAACCACAGCTCGGCGTACGCGCATTCCCAGAGCAGGAAATCGGACAGCCGTTGCTCGCCGCCGGTGCGGATGAGCAGATCGACGTCGGGCAACAGCTCGGCGGCGCGAATCGCGGCGCGGCCCGAGTAATCCACGGCAATCCGAAGCTCCAGCCGCGTCCCCGCGGCCGTTCCCTGCTCGGCGGCGGCGATCGCCGTGACGAGCGAGTGCGGCAGCCGATCCTTCCGGCCGATCACCGTGAGCTTGACGCCCTGGGCGGCGAGCTCGGCCGTTTCCGTCCGGAGATGGCGGGCGAACAGCCGCATGAGCGTCGAGACTTCCGCCGCCGGCCTGGTCCAATTGTCGGACGAGAAGGCGTACAGGGTCAGCGCGGTGATGCCGCAGCCGGGCGCGATCCGGACCACGCGGCGCACCGCTTCGGCGCCGGCGCGGTGTCCGGCGGCGCGCGGCAGCCCGCGGCGCGTCGCCCAGCGGCCGTTGCCGTCCATCACAATCGCGACGTGCAAAGAAGTACTTTGTCTCATAAAGCTATCTCACAAAAAAAAGCGGCCACGTCAGCGTCCACCCGCGCGCGTCGCGCGAATCAGCGCTTCCATGTGATCGAGGTAGCGCTCGAGCGCCCGCCTGCCGAGGGCGGTGAGTCGGTATTGCGTCTTGGGGACGCGGTCTGCGAACGACTTGTCGCATGTGATGTATTCGGCGTCCTCGAGCTTGCGCGCGTGGACACTGAGGTTGCCGTCGCTCGTCTTGAGCAGCGCCTTCAGCTCATTGAACGTGAGGCTGTCGCGCACCGCGAGCGCGCTGACGATCGCGAGCCGCACGCGCTCGTGAATCAGCCGGTCCAGATTCGCGGGCGCCGGTTGCACTTTGGTTTTCACCAGGCGATCCGCTTCCGCGCGGGTGATCCGCGCCGCACTGTTCTTAGCCACCGTACCTCCGGGCGATGATGATGCCGAACACGATGTGCAGGCCGCCGAAACCGATTGCGAGAAGCCAGGCGAGCCAGCTGATCGGTGCGAACAACGCCGCCGTGCCCAGAACCATGAAGCACATCCCCATCACGGGGACAACCCGCATCGAGAATGCACCCCCGGTCACCACGCCGGCGCCGTAGCACAACATCCACACCGCCGGCAGCAGGGAGAGCTGCTTCGCCTGCCATAGCACGTACGTCAGCAACGCCCCGACGATGAACGGCGGCAGCACGCTGAGTCCAAAGCGCCGCCCGGGGCCGTGGACGATCGCATCGCCGGCCCGCAGCGCCTTGTACAGCAGAGCGGCGACGCCCACGCCCGCGCCGAGCAGGGCCTCGAACATCCAGACCCAGAGCCAGCGACTGTGCAGCGCGCCGTAGAAGGGGGCCACGGGCAGGGATCCCGCAATGGCCGAGGCGGCCAGCGCCGTCACGCCGAGCACGACCATGCCCCAACCGGGCACGGCCGTGAACGAGCCGGCCCGCTCCATCGTGGAGCGGATGAAGTTGAGGTTGTCGAGCGCGCGGTCTCGTAAGGGTTGCGGGGACGTCATGGCTGGAAAGCTAGGGTGGGAGCGCCAGAACGTCAAGTACTTTGTAATACAAAGCGATCGGCGGTTTTTGAGCCGCCGGACCAGCTTGAGCCCCGACCACACATCGTCCACGGCGGCCACTTTCACGTCCACGAGGCCGGTGGGCAGGGCGATCGCGCGCACGACGTCCTCCGTGATGTCGGTCGCCACGCCGGACGATTTCTTGGGCCACGAGATCCACAGGGCGCCGGCAGGCTCGAGGGCCCGGAGCAGGAGCGGCACCTTCGACTCGAGCAACGTTCGACTGCGCGTGAAGAACTGGATGAAAGGGAACGTGCCACGCGCCGCGGAGGCCACCACGACACCGGGCGGCAAACTGCCCAGTGTCGCGCGATAGCCCCGCGGCGCGTTCAGAATCGCAATGCGGATGCCGGGCTTGATCCCGAGCTTGTCAACCAGCGGACGGCCCGAGTACCCAGCCACCCGTTACTGGACGCAGTTCCCGTGTGGGTCGGGTTTCGGCTTATCGACAACCACCCGGTGGTCGAGATTCGCCACCGCCGTCGCGATGTCATGCACGAACTGCGATACGTGCGCGAGCTTGTCGTAGTCGATGTACTCGGGCTCGTCCGTCACCTGATGGTAGTCGCGGTGGTTCCCCGTCGTGAAGAACGCGATCGGAATGCCGTAGCGCGCATACATGTAGTGATCGCTGCGGCAGTAGTACTGCTCCGGATGGCCGGTGGCGTCGAACTGATAGTCGAACGCAAACGGCTGCTTCCGCGCCTTGTTCACCGCCTCGATCAGGTCGCCCAGCTCGGTCGAGAGCCGGCGGGTCCCGATGAGCTGCAGGTATCCCGGCCCGCCGCCGGTCTCGTCGTCGGATCGACCACGCCCCACCATGTCCATGTTCAGCTGCGCGACGATCGAGTCGCGCGTCACGGTGGGATGATCGGTGAAGTACTGCGATCCGAACAGCCCCAGCTCTTCCCCGGTATGCCACACGAAGATCAACGACCGCTTCGGCTTCACCTTTGCGCCGGCGAACGCTTGCGCGATCTCGAGGACCGCGCTCGTGCCCGAGCCGTCGTCGTCCGCGCCGTTGAAGATCGAATCGCGACGCGCTGGATGCAGGCGATGCAGACTGTCGACGTTGATGTGGATCTGCTGCACCTGGTCGGGTGCCACCTGGTGCGTGGGCGCGGCCAGCTGGAGTTTTCTGACCGCGTCATTGAAGGCGCGGATCGAGTCGTGATCGACCGGATCCTGATCGAACCCGATGTGATCGTTGTGCGCACCGATCGCGACATACTCGCCTTTGAGTTTCGGATCACGGCCCGGCAGGATCGCCACCACGTTGCGGGCGGGAGCCGGTGTGTCGACGAATGTCACTGATCCGTGCACGGTCTTGCCGACCGCGCCCGCGCGCACGCTGTCGAGCGCGGCGCCCAGCAACAGGCGGGCGCCGGCGGCGTTCACGTACATATAGCCGGGCAGGCTGGTCGTATCGTTCGGCCCGTCGCGCAGCATCGTCTGCGGCTGCCGGAAGAAGTTGATCACCTGCGGCGGGAAGGTCTCGAGTGCCGCGACCGCGATGCCCGCCGCGGTGCGGTAGCGCGCGAGAATGGCGCCGCGATTCACCTGCTGCGGTGGAGGAACATTCGGGCCGGTGTGCGCGCCCAGGACGATGAATTTCCCGGCGGCCTGCTCGGCGCCGATCATGGTGCTGTCCGGCCACACGCCGGCGTACACCACCGGCGCGCCGTCGAAGGCGCGCGTGGCGCGGCCGGGATCGCGCGGCACGAAGTCAGTCCACGGCTGCAACGACGCGCCCTCGACGGAAAGCGCCGCGTTTGCGTCGAGGCCGCGCTTCACGAGCGGCACGTTCTGGAAGTAGCCGCCCGAGTCACCGGCGGGTTGTAGTCCAAAGCGCTTGACCTCGGACGCGATGTACGCGGTGGCCTTGAGATTGTATTCGCTGCCGGCCAGCCGGCCCATCATCGAATCGTCGGAATAGAGGTACAGGCGGGTCATGAGATCCGCCGGGGTAATCGCCGTCTGCGTACGCGCCGGCGCATGCTTCAGCGGCAACGCGCTCTGCGCGCTGGCCTGTGACGTGAGCGCCAAAAGGGCACCGAAGGCTACGAACCGACCTGCTGCCTGCATGGGACGGTCTCCAGAGAAAGAAGGAAGGGAAATTTCGCCGTTTGGTTGCGCGCTGTCATGTCGGGGTCTCGTTAGGAACAGTAGACCCGCGGGAAGGGCGGCCCAGCGACCGCGCCAGAATCCCGAGACCTGCCGCCTGCCCCTCACGCCGGGGCATCGCCCGGTACAACAGGATGATGACGACCCACGTGAGCCAGCTGGCCCGCTCGCTCCAGCTCAAGGAGCGGAGCAGGAACCAGGGCTGCGTTACGCCTGCGGTCCACGGCTGCCAATCGCCCTGGACGAGCGCGAGCGGGCGCGCGAAGACGCGGTTGGTGTGGAAGCCTTGCGCCCCGGGCCGTGAGACATTCCAGACGCACGTCACCTGACCCCAGCCATGGTTGTCGCTCGCGCCGACGACCATGAGATCGTGACTGGCGGCGAGCCTGAGCACCTGGCGGCGCAGGTCCGACGGGAACCCCAGCGCTTTCGGCGCGCAGTTGACGATCTCGAACCCGTCGACGCCGGCCACGACGAACGCACCGAGATCGTCGTAGTGATAGCGCCAGTACTCGGGGAGTGACGCGATGCTCAGCGCGCCCTGACGTTCGATGGCCGCGAAGATCCGAACCATGCGCGCCGTGCTCTCGCCAAAGCTGTCACGCGGCACCGCCTCGACCGGCCCGATCGCGATCACATGCTGCTGGTATACGCTCCACTCGACCCCCGGCAACAAGCTGATCGATATGTCGGGGGGGAGGGGCAGGGAACCGTCGTACACGACGTTGTGATCGGTCACGTACGTCGCTTCGAATCCCTGACGCTCGTGCCACGCGGCGAGCTTCGCGAGCGTCCACCCGGGCCGCCCGTCGTGCGACGAGTTCGTGTGTGCGTGATAATCGATGATCGTGCCTCCCCCTCCTCCCCCTCCCGCCCCGGCGTCGGTCACGAGGCGCGGAACGGGGCGGGGCAGGATCACAGCGGCAAGCACGAGCAGAATCACGACGGCCGGCCCGATCGATCCCCGCACCGCGCGGCGTTGCCAGGTGAGCGGCGTGGCCCAACCTTGCAGCGCACCCCACGCGCCGAGCGCCAGGATCCAGACGGCGAGCGCCCACTCCGCGCGGGCGAGGCTGAAGAAGGTGAGCGCGTCGAGCGTGGTCGAGAGCGGGGCGAACATGACGTAGAGGATCGGCCGATCGAGATCGGCGTCGCCCGGCACCGAGCCGGTGACGGCGTCGACGAGCGGGGACAGCGGATGAATCGCAGTGATGAGCAACAGGAGCAGCAGCGTGATGGCAACCGGGTGGCGGCGCAGCAGGTTCACTCGCAGATTCCCCGCATGTCGGGTCGCGTAGAAGCTAGTAGTCGGCGGCTCCGCACGCGATGACGATCGAGCCGCAGTATCTCCTGGTAGGTGCGGTCTTTGCCGTCATGGGTAGCGCAGCGCTTGTTTCGCGCGCGCGGGAGCGCAGGCGCCGCGACAGCTACGCCGAGTACAGCCTCATCCGTGGTTTCAAATACGAACCGCAGCGCCCAGAGGGCGAACGCCGCTTTCGCGATGCTTTCGAGCCATTCCGCCAGGGTGGGAGCGATTCCTGGCGCAACACAATCACGGGCACGAAGAACCAGGCGCCGTTCACTGCCTTTGAGTATGTGTGGGTGACCGGCGGCGGCAGGAGCCGCCAGACCCATCACGTGTCGGGAATCATTTGGGAATCCGATGACGTCTCGTTCCCGAAGTTCGCGCTGGCGCCGGAGGGCTTGCTCTCTCGAGTCGGGCAGTTCTTCGGTATGCAGGACATCGATTTCGCCGATTCGCCGGAGTTTTCCCGAGCCTACCGGCTCAGTGGCCCGAATGAATCCGCGATCCGAGAGCTGTTCACGACGGAGATCCGCCAGTTTTTCGCCGCGACGCCCGGTTATCGAGTGAGCGGCGCTGGCCGATTTCTGATCTGGTGGTTTGACATCCGCCTTCCCTCCGTCACGCATCTCGACGAGTGGCTCGAGCAGGGCGATCACGTGCGGCGCCGGTTTTTCAAGGCATGAAGCCGCTCGCCGAGCTGCCGGACCTGGTACTCGGCCCATTGCGGGGCCGGGCGGACGGCGCGTGGGAACAAGGGCCACCCGGGAAGTGGAAACCGGCACAGATCGTCGAGCATCTGGCGCTCGGTCTCAACCTGAGCGCCGCGACGTTTCTATCACGCCGGAGCCATGCGCCGATGTCTCGGCGCCGCCGCACGCCCGCCGAGCACGTCGCCAGGTTGTTCATTTTTGGACTGCGTTGGTTTCCTCCCGGGCGGAAAGCCCCGGAACGCACCACGCCCGCCGCGGAGATCGACGGCGCAACGGCACAAGCGCACTTTCTGGCCGGTGTCGAGGCGTGGGATCAAGTCGACCGCGCGTTGTTACCGGAGCGACGCACCGATCTGTTCGTCAAGCACCCGCGCATGGGCGATCTGACCGTCGAGGAGTGGATGCGCTTTCACGTGATCCACGCGCGCCACCACGCCAGGCAGATCCGGGAGCGGATCGGCCAGTGAGCCGGAAGCGCGAGAAGAAGAAGGTGGTGGTGCGGGTGCCGAACCCGAAGGCCCCCGTGAAAGAGCGCTTGAAGACCCCGTCGCACAAAGTCCACCGTTCCAAAAGGGGGTATCGCAGACGCGAGAAGCACCAAACCGCGCCTGACCTCGATTAGATTTCTCGGGACATGTCTGCCGTTGCCGACGCCAACCGAGGGGACTTCACCGCCAAGCCCAGAGTCCTCGTCGTCACCCTCATGGCGGTGTTCATCGGTGTCGCGAGCGCGTTCGTCGCGCTGGTGCTCACCAAACTCATCGGCTTCTTCACCAACGTTTTCTACTATCAACGCTTCGCCGTCGGCGAGATGACCTCGCCCGCCGGCCATCGGCTCGGCGTGTGGTCCGTGTTCATACCCATTATCGGTGGCTTGATCATCGGGCTCATGGCGCGCTACGGCTCGGAGAAGATCCGCGGGCACGGCATTCCCGAAGCGCTTGAGGCGATCCTCATCGGCCGGAGCCGTATGGAGGCCCGGGTCGCCGTCTTGAAGCCGCTCTCGTCGGCGCTGTCGATCGGCACGGGCGGGCCGTTCGGTGCGGAAGGTCCGATCATCATGACGGGTGGCGCATTCGGCTCGCTGTTCGCGCAAGGGTTTCACATGTCCGCCGCCGAGCGCAAAACGCTGCTCGTGGCAGGCGCCGCGGGCGGCATGGCGGCGATCTTTGCGACGCCCGTGGCGGCGGTGCTGCTGGCCGTCGAGCTGCTGTTGTTCGAGTGGAAGCCCCGCAGCTTCATCCCCGTCGCCGCCGCCGCGGCCGTCGCGGGCGCACTGCGCGTGCCGCTGATGGGCGCGGGACCGGTGTTCGCGACCAGCGGGCACTTGCCCCTCGCTCCGCTCGCGCTGTTCAGCGCGCTCGCGCTCGGGCTGATCGCCGGCTTCGGATCCGGCCTCCTGACGCGGCTCGTGTACGCGTCGGAAGATTTCTTCGGCAAGCTGCCGATCCACTGGATGTGGTGGCCGGCGATCGGCGGCGTAGTCGTCGGGTTGGGCGGCTTGCTGTACCCACGCGCGCTCGGCGTCGGCTACGACGTGATTCGCGATCTCCTGAACGCCCGGCTGATCGGCACGTTCCTGCTTGGCCTGCTGATCACCAAAGCGGTGATCTGGGCGATCGCCCTCGGGTCCGGGACGTCGGGTGGCGTGCTGGCGCCACTGATGATCATGGGCGGCGCCCTCGGGGCGCTGGTGGGTCCGTGGCTGCCGGGCGGAGATCCCGGCGTCTGGGCGGCGCTCGGCATGGGCGCGATGCTCGGCGGCACGATGCGGGCGCCGTTCACCGCGATCGCGTTCATGCTGGAGGTGACGCACGACGTCAATCTGCTGCCGGCGATGCTGGTCGCGTGCGTCGCGGCCGATGCGGTCACGGTGCTGCTCATGAAGCGATCGATCCTGACCGAGAAGATGGCGCGCCGCGGCCATCACGTGATGCGGGAGTACATCGTGAATCCGCTGCACCTGATGCGGGTGGCGGAAGTCATGGAGAAGGACGTGCCCACCGTCCCGGCATCGTTGCCGGTCGACGGTCTGTTTCAGCGCCTGGCCGACGAGGATCCGGTGATGGCGCGGCGCCAGGAGTGGGTCGTCGTGGACGACGCCGAGCGTCTCGTCGGGCTCGTGACGCGCGGCGATCTCGTACGCGCACTGGACCGCGACGACGGCGACGCAGCGACCGTGGAGGAGCTGGGCAGCCGGCGTCTCGTCGTAACGCACGGCGATGAGCTGCTCGAAGAGGCGACGGCTAAAATGATCGCCCACGACATCGGCCGCCTGCCGGTCGTCGATCGCGACGACCCGAGCCGAGTCGTGGGGTTGCTCGGCCGTGCGGGAGTCATGGCGGTGTGGCTGCACGCCTCGCGCGACGAGCACACCCGCGATTCGGGATGGCTCTCGAGCAGACTGCGGCGCAAAGGTAACGGCGGAGAATGACGGAGACGCATACCTACCAGCTGAGCGGCTACAGTCCCAGTCCGACGACCGCCACGGTCACGATCCGTTTGTTCGAGAAGTCCGAGCGGGTGCGGCGCGCGCTCAAGGGACTGGCGACGTTCTGGGGCGCCGCGCTCGGGAGCGTGTTCATCCCCGTCGCCCACTTCCTGCTCGTGCCGTCATTCGCGCTGTACGGGGCCTACACCTTCTTCGAACGGCTCGGCGCCCGCCAGGTCGTGACAACCGCGGAGGGCACCTGTCCCGACTGCGGCACGCCGCAGAAGCTCGAAACCGGAGGACGGTGGCAGGTGCCGCGCACCGTCGCGTGCCGGCACTGCCAGCGAGCGCTGCGGATTTCCTAGAACCTGAACCCCGCCGCCAGGTTCAGGTGGTTGACGGTGAAATCACCTGCCTGGAAGCGCGTCTCGAGCCGCCGGAACTCGAATCCGAAGAGGAGCGGGCCCGGCGGACGCCACTCGACGTGTCCCTCGCACACGAAATTGCGGAACCGGCCGTTCGGCAGGACGTCGGCGTCCTTCGGATCGTCGATGCCGCAGCCGCCGCCGAACATCCATCCGGTGCGTGGCCGGAAATTGACCTGCCCCCAGCCACCTTTGGTGCGCACCGGAGCACCCGCGACGCCGGCGTTCTGTCCAATCGCACCGCCGCCGAGGCCGGCGATCGCCTGGCCGATGAACGCTTCCCCCAGGATCTCGGCGGGCCCGAGCTTCAGGCGGGTGTCGAACGTGACCGCGCGCGACTGGAGCAGCGAGTCGCCGCTCAGCGAATCGAGCCCGCGCAGCCAGCCGATGTGCCCGCCAATCGCCACTTCACTGGGATCGTCGGTCGGGCCCCACCCCAGCCGCACGCGCCCTTCCAGGTAGGGCCGGGTGGTCCGCTCGCCGGAATCGGCCTGTGTCGTCACCAGGCCCTGGGTGCCGGCGATTGGTGCCAGCACGGCAGCCTGCACCGCGAGGCGCACGGTGTAGCCGTACTCTGCAGTCACGCGTGCCTGCGGGATCCAGAACCAGAGATTGCCGGCGAGACTGAAGTCCGGCACGCCGACGCCCGCGAGCGAGCGCGGATTGCGGTCCGACACCAGCGCCGTTTCCTGCCCGAGCATGAGCTGCAGGTGCGTCCACTGGACGGTCGCGAGGGCGCGCCGCAGCCGCAGCAGCGGGAACGTGCGGTTACCGGCCGCGGGCTGCTGGCCGCCGTAGAAGTCCACGTCGACTTCGCCGCTGAAGCTGCCGCCCAGCACCTGGGGATCAGTCACGAGAATGCCGAGTCGCGTCTGGCGCATCGTTGCGCTCGACCCTGTTACGCCGACCGCGTCGGTGTCGGCGAACACGGGATCGTCGCTGTTGTTGGTGCGGGCACTATTATAGAAGCCGTTCATCAGCACGGTGCCGGTGAACTCGACGGTACGCTTGGCGGGCGGTGGAGCAGGTGGTGGAGGTGATGAAGGTTGCTGTAGAGCGAGACTGAGAGAAAGCAACACCGGCATCACGTGCCCGCTCCTGGCGAGTTGGATAGCACTACAGTAAGCTCCACGCCCTTGGACGCAACAGTTTGGAGAGATTGGCGATGCGCTTAGCGACGGCAATCGGTGCGCTGCTGGCTGTTGGAACGGTCAAGCCTGGTCCACCGGGACGGGTGGCGGGCCGGATCGTCATTCTCGAGAAAGACAACAAGCCCTCGACCGATCTGAGCGATGCCGTCCTGTATCTCGAAGCTCCCGCGACGGTGACGACGGCGGCCAAGCCCGTCACGGTCGAGATCGCCATTACCGACAAGACCTACGCGCCCCATGTGCTGGTCGTGCCGCTCGGCTCGACGGTGCGGTTCCCCAATCACGATCCATTCAACCACAACGTGTTCTCGGTCAGCGAGCCCAACAGCTTCGACCTCGGCCTGTACGGCCGTGGCGAGGCGAAGAGCTATACGTTCACGCACGCCGGGCTGGTGCGCGTCTACTGCAACGTCCACCCGCGCATGGTCGCGTACATCCTGGTCATGGACACCCGCTACTACGCGCAACCCGGCAACGACGGCAGCTTTGCGATCGACGACGTGCCTCCCGGGCGGTATCGCCTGCACGTATGGCACGAGCGGATTCCCAGCGAGGTCCTCAAGGACGTCACGGCGGGAACGGCGCAGCAGGACCTGCAGATCGCGCTCAACGCGCGTGGCTACAAGTGGGAGCCCCACCGCAACAAGTACGGTCGCAACTACCCCACGAATGCCGGCCGCGAGCGCTATTAGGCCCGCGTTCGGCCTCACGGCCAAGATCTTCCTCGCCTCGACGCTGCTCGTCGTGGCGGTCCTGGGCATCACGTTCGGCGTCACGTCGGTCAAGGCGAACCATACGGCCGATGCGTCGATCCATCGGGCGCTGTTGTCCACGCGCCGCGCGGTGGACGACTATCTGGCGGCGCGCACCCGCACGCTGGGGCGCGCGAGCACGGTCGCGACCGACGTGCCCCAATACCGCCAGCGGCTGCTCGATCAGCGCAACCGGGCCGAAGCGCTGGACCAGGCCGACGACATCCGCGGGTTGGTGGACGCGGCCTGGGTGCTCGTCACGAACAGCGACGGCATCCTGATTGCCCGCACCGACTATCGCGAGCAGTACGACCGCGACCTGTCCGTCGCGCCCCTGGTGGCGAATGCGTTGAGCGGCGACCAGACGAGCGGCGCATGGCTCGACGACGTGCAGGGCACGATGTTCATGGCGATCGGCACGCCGCTGCGCGATCGCCCGACTGCCGCGCCGCTCGGTGCCCTCGTCGCGACCTACCAGATCGACGACTCGCTCGCCGCCGCCATCAAGCAGGCCACGAGCTCGGACGTCGTGTTCTTTGCCCTCGACACGCTCAACCAGCCGGTCGTGGTCGGCAGCACGGTGCCGTCGCAGGACATCGCGCCGGTGCTGCAGAGCACGGTGAAGACCGAGGCGCTGGCCGCGGACACCGGTGGCGCGGGCATGCCGCTCGCCGCGGCCATGGGCAATCAGCATCTGATCGGGCTCGCGGGGGCGATTCGTTCGCCCTCGGGCGATGTGCGTGGCGGGTTCGTCGCGCTGCGCTCGCGGGAGGCGGAGCTCGCCGCCTTCAACGCGCTGCAACGGACGATGCTCTACGCGATCGCGCTCGGCGTCGTGCTCGCGCTGATCTTTGCCTTCGTGCAGGCACGCCAGATCGCGGGGCCGGTACGGCGGCTCGTGGTCGCGACTCGACAGGTGCAGGACGGCGATTACGGCGTGGACATCGCCGTGAAGTCGCGCGACGAGATCGGGATCCTGTCGCAGGCGTTTCGGGCGTTGGTCGCAGACCTCAAGGCGAAAGCCGCGCTCGTCGATTACATGATGCAGACGTCAGGGGGCGCGCCGACGCAACGCATCGACACTATGCCGACCGCCGTCCGCGCGGTCGGCGGTGACCAGCTCCGTCCGGGTGGCGTGTTCGCCGGCCGCTATGAGGTGAAGGAGATCCTCGGTGCCGGGGGCATGGGCGTCGTGTACCGGGCGTTCGACCGCGAGCTGCAGGAGCCCGTCGCGATCAAGACACTCCGGGCGGAGGCGCTGGCCGGCGGGAGCGCGGCGCTCGAGCGTTTCAAGCAGGAGATCCGGCTGGCGCGGCGGATCGCGCATCGCAACGTCGTGCGCACCTACGACCTCGGCGAGCAGAACGGGATGTACTACCTGACGATGGAGTTTGTCGAGGGCACGTCGCTCAAGCAGTTGATCACCTCGCGCGGCAAGCTCCCGGTGGCGGTGACGCTGACCGTCGGCAAGCAGCTGTGCCGCGCGTTGGAGGTGGCGCATGCGGAAGGCGTGATCCATCGCGACATCAAGCCGCAAAACATCGTCGTCGAGCCGAGCGGCTTCCTCAAGGTGATGGATTTCGGGATCGCGCGGCTCGCGAATCCGCCGAAGGGGAAGGGGCTCACCGAAGCGGGCACGTCGATTGGCACGCCCGACTACATGTCGCCCGAGCAGCTGTCAGGCGCCGAGCTGGATCCGCGCAGCGACCTCTACGCGGCGGGCGTCGTGTTGTTCGAGTGCCTGACGGGCCGGGTGCCGTTCGAGGCGGAAACGACGTGGGCGCTGGTCGCGAAGCATTTGGAGGAAGAGCCGCCCGATCCGCGCAAGCTCAACGCTGATGTTCCGACCGAACTGGCGGCGGTGATCCTGAAGGCGATGGCGAAGTCACCGGCTGATCGCTACGCCACGGCGGCGGAGATGCACGACGCCCTGGCGCGCGTGGGGTGACCTCACGGCGCCCGGTTGAGCGCGAACGCTGTGGCCAGCCACGTCGTGGATGTGCCGCCCTGCGTGCTGAAGAACCAGAGCCAGCGCGGGTCGACGGTGCTCGCGCTCGGCACCAGCCTGTAATCGGTTTCGACAGCCATAAAGTCATCGATCATCACGGAGCCGGGGAACTGGCTGAACCCGCTCGGGAAGATGCGGTTCGCCGGCGGGCTGGCCATCGTCACCGCAAGCGCGAGGGCGCCGCTATTCACCGTGATGGACCCGGGCCCGACGGTCGTGTCGTTGGCACTCGCGCCCGAGGCCGACCGGGCCTCGCCCAGCGCGGCGGCAAAATCGGTCGCGACGCCGGACCAGGCGTGCAGGGTCAGGCCGCCGTCCACGACCGGCTGGGATAACGTGGCGCGCACGGCGAGCACGAGGCCCGGGTCGGTAGGGGGATCGGGGAAGTTCTGGACGTTCGTCGCGACGTACGTCGCCATCGAGATGCCGCCCGCGCTGACCTGATCGACGAGATGGTACGTGTTGCCGACCAGGGGGAAGCCGGGCATGGTCATGACGTCGGTCACCGACGTGATGATGTCGGGCGGTCCGAACCAGAAGAAGGTCGCGACGATCGCGTCGCCGTGGTGCGGGTGCGGCCCGTTGAACCCCTTGATGAGGACGTCGAGATTCCGCTGGCTGAGCGTTCCAGCGTCGGCGGAGTAGGCGATACCGTTCGACGGAGCCGTGATGTTGAACGGCGCGCTGGCCGCGCCGGTCAAGCCCGTCGCCGTAGCTTGCAGGGTGTAGCTATCCGCCCGGTCGATGCTGAGGTTGGAGAACGTGGCGACGCCGTTCACGGCGGAGACGGAGCGCGTGCCGGCCAGCAATCCGCCGCTCGGGTTCGCGCCCAGGGCAATGGAGATCGTGCCGCTGAAGCTCGCGTCCGTGTTCCCGCCGTCATCCTGGGCTGCCACGACCACGGCGGGCGAGATCGTGCTGCCGGCGGTCGTGGTGCTCGGTTGCACTGTGAAGGCGAGGTGCGTCGCCGTGGACGCTTGGCTGACGGTCACGCCCCTCGAGGCGGTGTCCCGTGCCCCGCCGTCGTCGGTGACGATCAACGTGACAGAGTAGCTGCCAGCGGCCGCATAGGTGCGCGAAGGATTCGGAAGCGCTGACGTGCCGCCGTCTCCGAACGCCCAGCTGTACGCGCTAATCGTGCCGTCTGGGTCGCTGCTTGTGCTACTGAAATTGCAGGTGAGGCCCCCCGTGGGACAGTTGAGCGTAAAGCTTGCGACCGGCGGCTGGTTGGTCGATCCCACGGTGACGTCGTGGGACGCCGGGGCGCCGGCGGCTCCCTGGTCGTCGGTGACCGTGAGCGTGACCGTGTAGGTGCCCGCGGCCGCGTAGGTGCGGGACGGGTTTTGGGCCGTCCCTGCCGCGCCGTCGCCAAAGCTCCAGTTGTAGGTCGCGATCGTACCGTCGGCGTCGCTGCTCGTGCTCGTAAAGGTGCACGACAACCCGTTGCAGGTCGGTGTGAACGCCGCGACCGGCGGCTGATTCGCGGTGCCCCCCGCAGGATTGAGCGCGAGCGAACTGGCGAGCCACGTCGTGGGTGAGGTGAGCGACCAGCCCCACTGCGGATCGACCGAGCCCGCCGCAGCCTGCACGGCGTATTGCGCGTCGAATTGCATCGAGGGGGAAGTAGTACCACAGTCCGTGATCCAGGTGAACCCAGGCGGTCCCACGCGGGCGGCCAACCCGTCGGAGACCATCGAAACCCCATACACGAGCGCTCCCGCGCCCACCGTAATCGCGCCGGGGTGCGCGGACGTCGGTGTCGTCGAGCCGGAGCCGGTTGCCGAGCGGTGAGCGCCCAGCGCCTGGGGAAACACCGGGTTCACCCCCGTAAACGCAGAGACGAGGGCTCCCCCGGCCGACACCGGCGTCCTGAGGTACGCGTTCACCACGAGCTCGTCACCCGAAACCGTCTTCGGTGAGGGGAAGTTCTGCACGTTGGTGGCGACGTAAGTGGCCATGGAGAGCCCGCCGGCCGTGACGTATTCGACGAGCGTATACACGTTGCCGGGTCGCTTCCCCGTCCACAGATAATCGGCCACGGAATCGATGATGTTGCTCGAACCGACCCAAACGAAGGTCGCGATGACCGTGCTGCCTAGAGGGGGATTTTGGGGGTTGAACTCTTTCCCGATCTGCGTGCCGCTCTGGGGCGGGAGGGTACCGTTGAACCCCCACAGCGCGATCGTCGGCGCCGTTGCCTCAGTGGCGAGTACGGGAACGTCGGTGGGGCCGGGTGGCTCAGGGGGACTCGCGGCGTCGGTACAGGCTGCGGCGAGCAATGCGGCGAGAAGCCCCGTGGACTTGATCTGGCCTCCTTGTCGAGACACCCGCGACGGTGAGCGCGGCGCCGGGGGGAGGCAGCAAAGTTCGGGCCGCGCTGTGGGTTACGAACGGCGCGACGTTTGGGCTAAGGCCTGTCGCGTCCAGACACCACGTGTGCGGCGTGCGCCACGGGACGCGTGGAGCGCCTGCAACGCCTCAGCGCACGCGCGCTGCCACGCATCGGACATGCACGACGCGCTCGCGCGCCTAGGGTGAGCCCTCACGGGGTCCGCCTAGGTTTGCGGTGCCGGGCGGTGACCCGTGGAATTGGTCGTGTCGCGCTGCCCGAGCACTCGTGAGAGTAGTCACGCCCTAAAGAGTGGAGGAACTGCCATCGTATCGAACGACCCAGAGGCAGTTTTCTGTCGCAGCCCCGTTGCGCCCGCAATCCGGCCGACGGGGTCTTTTTTATGACAGAGGCTGCAACGCCCCAGGACGGTGGGTCGATCACCATCACGGAGGGTTTCATGCGCACCACAGATTGCTTAGCGGCCGTCCTCGCTGCCACGACATTGGCGACCGCAGCGGCCGCCGCGCAGAACGGAAACGGCGCGCCCAGCGGATCGCACTACAGTCTCAACATCATCGGCGTGCCGCGCGCCAAGAATGCAAATCCGGATTGGGCGAGCGGTCACGTCATCTTCGTCAATCTCGGGACGAAGAATGTCACCGTCACTACGAAGATTCTCCTGAGTCAGAGTGCCGAGTCCGGTGTGTTCGACGTCCTCGACAAGAACGGGACCGATGGAGAAGCCTCCTTCTCCCTTCCGGCACCCGGGAGCTACACCGTGTGGGCGCGCGCGCTCGGTACCCCGGGCGGACAGGCCAAGATCACCACCTGCGCGACCGACATCGTGCTCAACGACCCAGGCGTGATTTGCTCGACGCAAAATGAGGTCTTTGTTCGCGGGACGGGAAAGAGCAACTTCCGCAATGTGACCGACGCCCTCACGACGATCATTCTCGATCCGATTGCCAATGCGGCAGCGGTGACAGCGTGTGGCAGCACGACCGTCAGTCTCTTCGACCCGTGTCTCCAAGGGTTCTTCTGGCAGTACGACAACAACGGGCTGAAGCTGTTACAGGTTCGATTCTATCCGCAGGGAGCGTAGTTCCTGACCAGGTCGCGAAGCAGCCGGCGGACGTTTAGTCCGCCGGCTTTTCGCGGTCCGGCAATCATCACACGCCGCCGAACCACGGATACCCCTGGTCCTCCCAGTACCCGCCCGGCCGCTCGGCCGTGAAAGTCACCGACACCAGATACTTCGTCATCTTGTAGCCGAGCTTGGTGGGCGAA
>DATLXS010000210.1:0-5410 GCA_035575675.1 Gemmatimonadales bacterium | reverse complement strand
AAGCCCTCCTGCGGGAAGAACGACTCCCGCGAGAGGCGCCAGCCGACGTTGAACGCGGGGAAGGTGCCCCACCGATGCCCCGGCGCGAACTTGGACGACCCGTCGCGCCGCACCGTGACGCTGGCGTAATACCGCTCGCCGTAGTTGTAATCGGCCTTGCCGAAGAAGGACAGCAGTCGGTCGAAATACCCCGAGCTGCTGACGGTCTTGGTCGACGCCTGCCCGAGCGACTCATCGATGTAACGGTCGGCCGGATTGTCGTTCAGCAAGCCAGAGATGCCGCCGGACATGAACCGGCCCGAGCTGGAATTCGCTTCCTGGCCGAGCAACAGGTTCAGATTATGCCGGGCGGCGAACGTGCGCCCGTACGTCAGCGTGTTGGTGAATGTCCACGTCGTGGTCCGGCCGTCGTTCTGGTTGATCCCGTTGGTCGCATTCGCTTCCGCGTTCTCGAACGTGGTCGGGTTGAAGCCGGTAAACTGGCTCTGGGTCAGATTGAACGAGAACTGGCTGCGCGCCGAGAGCGCGGGGCGGATCGCAAAGCTGGCGAACACGTTGCCGATCCCGCGGTCGTTGACGTTGCGGTCAAATTGCCGCGCCGAGGCATACTTGAGCGGGTTCGTGTTGTTGCCCAGCCCCGCCGCCTTCCCGGACGCGAAGTGACCGCCGATGTCATAGATGGGGACGACGGGCTGCATGAGGATGTTCTTGCCCACGATCCCGTCCTCACCTTCGTCGTCGCCGCGACCGCCGTAGCCCGACTCGCGCGACACGGAGATGTTCTCGCCCACCGTCAGCTTGTTGATGTTGAACGCCGTGTTCACCCGGACGCCGCCGCGCTCGAACAGGCTGAACGCCGCGGTCCCGTTCTGCTTGAGATAGTTGAATGAGACGTTGTAGGAGTTATCCAGGCCGCCGCCGGCGAGCGAGAGATTCGCATCGCTGAACTGCCCGGAGCCAAAGACCGCCTTCCACCAGTCGGTGCCGGGGCTCCCGGGCATGACCAAGGCATTCGGATACGAATACCCGGCCGGATCGACGGTTAGCGGCCTGCCGTACGCATCCGTGGTCAGAATCGCCACCGAGGGGTCGATGTAGGTAAAGGCCGGAATCGACGGGTTCACGGTGTCGCCGTAGAGCGACCTGGTGTCTCCCGGAACCCCGAGTCCCGCGTTGTGATACGACCGCTTGATCACCTGGAAGTACTGCAGGGGATCGGTCATCACGAAGTCGTCATAGCCGCGGGTTGGCGTGGCCACCCCGGTGCGGAGGTCGAGCGTAGCCGACCGCCCGCCCGGCCGTCCTTTTTTCGTCTCGATGATGATCACGCCGTTGCTCGCGCGCGATCCATAAATCGAAGCGGACGAGGCATCCTTGAGGACCTGAATCTGGCCGATATCGGCGGGATTCAGGAAATTGAGGTAGGAGTCCTCGACCGGCGTTCCGTCGATGATGTACAGCGGATCGTTGTCATGGAATGAGCTGACGCCGCGAATGCGCACGGTGGACCGTGACGCCGGGGACCCGCTCGAGTTGATCGTGACCCCCGGGACGCGGCCGTCGAGCCGCTGCAGCACGCTCGCCGAGCTCTGCTGGTTCGTCGGATCCAGATTCACCGACGACACCGCGCCCGTGATGTCGGAGCGGCGCTGGGACGTATAGCCGGTGACGACGACTTCCTGCAACATCGTCGGCGCCTGCTCCAGTGCCACGTCGACCGTCGCCCCGTTGACCGGCGCTTCCTTCCCGCGGAAGCCGATCTGCGCGAACGTCAGCACGGCGTTCGCGGGGACGATCAGCGCGTACTTACCCTGTTGGTCGCTGACCGTCTGCGTCTGGGTGCCTTTCACCCGGACGGTCACGCCCCACAGCTTCTCGCCGGTGGTCGCCGAGGTGACGGTGCCGGAGACCTGTGTCCCCTGGGCCAGAGCCGTCGCGGAGATCGCGAAGAGAAACAGAAACGTCATCCCTACTGCACGGTAGACCTTTTGCATTTGAACCCTCCGGCGCGGCCGTCAGTCGACGGGCCGGCGCATGGACTTGAGACCTTCTCTCGCAACGAGGTCTCGATACGTAAGGAGCTCCACGTTACGCGCCTTCAGCGCGGCGGCGAATCGTGGCGAGGTCAACGCCGTCAACTCCCCCTGACGGTTCTTGCTCATGTCGGGCAGCGGCTCGTCGGTATTCATGTCGAGCAGCGCCCCCAACTCGGCGTCGTCGATACCCACGTGCGTGACGACGAGGTTCAACCCGGGCTTCAGCCGGTTGATCATGACGACCAGGCTGTCACCCTTGGCGGCGGGGGCCGCCGAGTATTGCGGCGTGTCTTCCGTTTCCCCGAAATACTCCGACATGCCGAGCCCGTACTCCCGCGCCAGCCGCTCCGTGATCTCCCGAAACTCGGGGTAGCGCGTCGCGGTGCCCATGTGATAATCGACGTAGTCGATCTTCACACCCGAGCGCAGCGCGCGCTCGATCTGGGCCCGCAGCTCCTTCTCGACTTCGGCGACCTGCGGGTTGTGCTGGTGCAGCGCTTCGGACGACGGAAAGAAAAAGCCGTTCGCATCGACCAACGATGGAACGGCGGTACTGCCTGCGACGGGACCCCAGCGGTAATTCTTCCACTCCGAATTCAACGCCAGATGGACCCCGACGGCGACGTTCGGATGCTGCTTCAGAATCTCCACCGCTTCCTGATACCACGGGCACGCGAACAACACCGACACCGAGACCGGCATGCCGGTCGAGACGAGCTGCTGCATCGCCATGTTGACGCTGTGGCTCATGCCGATGTCGTCGGTGCGGATGATCAAGGAAGGCTTGGCGGTTTGCGCGGACACGAACGTCACCAGACTGGCGGACAGCAGCCAGCTCCAACAGGTGACTGTTCGAATCAGACGCATAGACGGCGCTCCCGTTGCAACGGTATCGAAGGCGTTACCACGACGTAACATGTCCCTGCAGGAGGGAACGACAAGACCCCCACTCCGGGTCACCCGATCAGGCTACAACGCGCGGTGTCTCGCGTCCGGCCTTTTTCGTACGGGGCTGGAACGTTTCGGGAGAGTTCGGAATTCGGCGAAGACGCGCACCAGCAGCTCCTCGCGACTCTGCACGCCGAGCTTGCGATAGATCCGCCACAGGTAGGTGTGCACGGTGTGCGGCGACAGCCCGAACCGCGCGGCGGTGTCCTTCTCGGAATTGCCGTCGAACACGGCGCGTACGATCCCGCATTCGCGCGGCGAGAGACCGAGACAGCTGGCGAGTGAGCGCCATTCCCCTGGAACGAACACTCCCTGGCCGGTCCCGGTCATGACGGTCTCTCTCATGGGGTTCCAATATGCTGCGCGCTTCGTTCCCACCGCCAGACCGGCCCGTCCTCGGGATCGACGACCGGTCCGACATGCTCGAAGCCACATTTCGTGAGCACGCGCGTCGAGGCATTCGCCTCGGGCCGCGTGTGGGCCCGGATGATGCGCACGCGTGCGTCGTTGCTCGCAAAATGAATCAGCGCGCGCGCCGCCTCGGTCGCGTATCCCCGGCCTTCGCGAGACGGCACGACGCCGTAGGCGATCTCAACCATCCCCGCATCGTCCGGTGCGCCCTTGACCCCCGCCCCCCCCACGATCTCGCCGCTTTCCTTCTCTATGATGAAGAAGCCGTGGCGCCACGGATTGGGCCCCCCCCCTCCCCCTTGCCCCGCGGCGGTGCGCAGCGACTCGAGCCACACGGGGGAGACCTCACCGGACACGTAAAACCCCCGCAGTCCTTCGGCGGGGGTCAACGCGGCGATCTCCTCGAATCGGTCCGGCTGCTCGATCAGCGCGAGCAGCTGCGCAGGGGTGAAAGCCAGCAGCGTCAGGCGCGGCGTGTCGATTTCAGTCCGGGGGTGATCATGTGGCATCGTAGCCAGCGTATTCTCCGGGTTGAATGACGTTGCCCTTGTACTGCTGGTCGTCGTGGATCCCGATCTTGGACGTGTAATAGGCGCGGATCGTCCCGCCTTTGATCTGCTTGAAGAACTTCTCCGCATCGGTCTTCGGATCGGACTCGGCGGCGGCGATGCGCGTGAGCAGCGCGAGCCGCTGCTCGGCGCTGGACGCCATGAATCCTTTGCCGTGCATCTCGCGCGACACCGCCTCGACGGCCGCGATTCCCGCGCGCCACCGCTGCCCCTCGTCCTTCTCGAACGCTTCCGCCAGGCGGCCGTCGATAAAGATCGCGACGCCGGCGGCGCGCGCACCGGCCGACTGCTGATCGGTCGGAATGATCATGTCGCTCATCTCGTCGACCACGGCGAACTCGGCGGAGGTGAAAAATTTGGGTTTCGGGGCTTGGGACTTGGGATTCGGAACGCCGTTCGCCAATGGCAGCGAGGCGGCCGCTGCCGCAGCGGCGGTCTGTTGGATCATCTCGCGACGCGAGATCGTCATAGGTTCCCCCGCTTGAATTCGTCCGCCAGATGCTCGCACGAGCGCCACGCGAGCGCCATGATCGTCCACGTCGGGTTCTGGCACGACGCGCTGACGTGACTCGAGCCGTCCACCACGAACAGGTTTTTCACGTCGTGCGACTGCTGGAACTGATTTAACACGGACGTCTTGGGATCGTTGCCCATGCGCGCCGTGCCGAGCTCGTGAATCGACCACCCCTCGGTGAGAATCTGTTTGTCCTCGCCGATCACTTCGATCCCAGCCGCCTCGAACATCTCCTTGCCGGCCGCGACCATGTCCGCGCACATGTTTTTCTCGTTGTCGCTGAACTGGTAATGGAACCGCAGCGCGGGGATGCCCCAGCGATCCTTCTCCACAGGGTCCAGGTCGACGTAGTTCTCGTAGCGGGCGAGCACTTCGCCGAAGCCGCCCATGCCGATGAAGGCGCCGGCGTGATCGCGCACCGTCTTCTTGAATTGCCCACCGAACCCCGGCGTGTTCCAGGCGTTGTCCGGGAAGATGCCGAAGCCGGAGCCGCCCTCGAAGCCGTAGCCGCGAATGAAGCCGTTCTGCTTGTCCTGGAGATTGCGGAAGCGCGGCACGTAAAAGTTGCCGGGCTTGCCGTCGTCGAGCGTGGGCTCAACGCCGACCTGCTCCTTGACGAGCCCCGTGACACCGGGACCCATGACATGCTCGCAGAAGTTGTGCCCCACGTGCCCGCTCGAATTGCCGATGCCGTTGGGGTGTTGTGGCGACTTCGACAGCAACAACAATCTGGCGCTCTCCAAGGTGGACGCCGCCAGGATCACGACCTGCGCCTTCGCGACGTACGTCTTGTGGCTTTGTGAATCGATGAACGACACGCCGCGCGCCTTGCCCGTATTGCGATCCACCAGCACTTCGTGCGCCGTGGCGTTCGTGCGCAGCGTGAGGTTGCCCGTGTCCATCGCGGGATAAATCAGTCCCGTCGGTGAGTC
>DATLXS010000209.1:0-32153 GCA_035575675.1 Gemmatimonadales bacterium | reverse complement strand
GAGACAAAGAGCGAGAGGTACTGGAAGTGGTTCCTGCTCTCATTGCCACTCGGACCGCTCGCCTCAGTGCTGATTCTGACCCGGCCTGTGGTACCGCCGGCGCGGTAGTCCGAAAAGCAGGTCCCTTCGCTGCGCTCAGGGCAAGCTCTTCGCTCCGCGCGCGTGCCAACCAAAAGCAGGTCCTTCGCTGCGCGCGCTGTCGCGCGCTCCGCTCAGGATGACATGCGGCGGCTCGATTTGATAAAAAGGGGTAAGTAGGTAGAGAGGAAGGGAGATGCTGGAGCAATGGACCGAACATGGCTTGGCATTCTCGGCGTCCTGACCTGCACGGCCGCGGCGACTCTGAACGCACAGGCTTCCGATACCGTACCGGCGCGATTGATTGCCGCACGCGGCGATACGGCAGCGCTACTCGTCCCAGACACCGTTCGCCGAGGTCATGCATTTACCGTCACAGTCACGGCCTTTGCGGGTGGCTGTATTCGTACGGGGGGCGGCAGTCGTGTGAGCATCCACGGGCTCGTTGCAGACGTGACGCCGCTCCATGTACGTCGTGTTACGGGTAACATCTGCCACGACGACCTCATGCGATTTCCCCAGACAATTTGGGTGCGCTTCGACCGGCCAGGTTTGGGCCGAATTCGGTTTCACGGTGCTCGGAACCGAATTGATTCCGGAGGACAGCCGCAATGGGTCGTGATCGAGCGGAGCGTCGTCGTCCGCTGACGACTGCACGAAAGTCCTGGCTGGCGAAGTAGTGCGAAAAGCAGGTCCCTTCGCTGCGCTCAGGGCAGGCTCTTCGCTCCGCGCGCGTTCCGCGCGCTCCGCTCAGGATGACATGCGCGGTTCGTCCTTGAAGAAAGAATGGAAAAAGGAAGGGATGGGGCCTACGCGTCCCAGCCGCGCCGAGGTGCTCGCAGCGGCGGGCAAGACGGTGCCCGATGTGATCGCGCCCGGGCTGCGCGTGCTCTTCTGCGGCATCAATCCCGGTCTCTACTCCGGCGCGACGGGCCATCACTTCGCCCGGCCCGGCAATCGCTTCTGGCCCGTGCTGCAGCGCGCGGGGTTCACCGCGCGCCTGCTCGCGCCGTGGGAGGAGCGGGAGCTGCTGGACTCGGGCTACGGGATCACGAATCTCGTGGCGCGGGCCACGGCGACCGCGGCCGAGCTGGAACGGGGGGAGTTCCTGGCCGGGGCGCGGCGGCTCGCGGGGAAGGTGAAGCGCTACCGGCCGCAGTGGGTCGCCGTGGTCGGCATTGGGGCCTATCGGGCGGCGTTCGGGCGGCCCAAGGCGCTGATCGGGCCGCAGGAGGAACGCCTCGGCCCGGCACGATTGTGGCTGTTGCCGCAGCCGAGCGGGCTCAATGCGAATCACCAGATGCCGGAGCTTGCGAAGGCGTTTCGCGCACTGCACACTGCCGTTTGTTGAGCCGCGTGCGTCCTCTGCGGACAACTGAGCATCTTCCGCGGGCCAGTGCGCGTCCTTTGCTGCCGAAAGCGGAACCGTCGTGAGCGAGTGCGCGGCCTCCGCGGATCAACTGGGCACGTTCGCAGAGCAACGCGCGACCCTCGCGGAAGAGTGAGCCACCTTCGCGGACCAGTGAGCGAACTTCGTGGGTGAATGCGCCACCTTGGCGGGCGAATGAGCGACCTTCGCGGACGAGTGAGCGAGGTTCGCGGCCGAATTCGCGAGCTTCACGAGCGATTTCGCGTGGCCCTTGGATGAATTAGGGACCTTTACTAGGTCGCGCGCTTCCACTTTTCCGCGGTGAGTAACGTCTTTTCGCTCGGTTGCCTCCTGTATTTTCGCAGAACGTCCTTTGTCGAGGTTTACATCGTCTCATACAGAGGACACTCGCAAGCCAAATCCTTTTTCTTGAGCACAAAACTCGTGGCCCGATTTATTCGATAGCGCCGACCGTCGGTGATGTCCAAAGTCGGCGCACGGAAGCCGACGCCGTGCCCATACTACGGGAGAGCGTTATGAACGCTCAACTACGTAGACGGCTGGAAACGGCCGCGCGGGTCCGTGATTTCCTCCGGGCCCACCAGATGGACGGAGTAGGTGAAGGTCTCGGGCTCGCGAAGCTCGAGGAGCTGCTGGAGCGTGCGGAGAACCTCGCGACTCAGCAGCGAACGGGAACGGCGGCGGAGCGGTCCGCCGTGAAGGAGCGGCAGGCAGTCCGGCGCGTGCTGCAACCACAGATCCTCGGTTACCTGAGTGTCGTGGGTGCGGTGGCGGCCAGCAAGAATGCGGAGTTGGCCGAGCAGTTCCGCATGCCGCCTTCGAACGCCACCCACCAGGCGTTGCTCACTATGAGTCGGGCAATCCTGGAGAAGGCGACCGCGCAAAAGGAGTTACTAGTCAGCCTCGGTATGTCGGAGCACGTGCTGGACGAGCTCGCAACCGTGCTCGGGCAGTACGAGGAGACGGTGGCGGCGACCAGCGCGGGCAGGCGCGAGCATGTCGGCGCGCGAGCGGATCTCGAAACCGTTGCCAGCGACATCAGCGAGCAGATCCGGTTGCTGCACAGAGTCGTGCGGTATCGGATGGGAGACAACGCGGAGCTGATGGCCG
The DNA here is from genome assembly GCA_035575675.1 of Gemmatimonadales bacterium. GTDB lineage: Bacteria > Gemmatimonadota > Gemmatimonadetes > Gemmatimonadales > GWC2-71-9 > 20CM-2-65-7. The sequence continues at coordinate 29,575 of DATLXS010000209.1, read as the reverse complement.
CGTGGGATAGCGCTCGCAACGTACCTGGGCCGTTCAAGACCAAGAACGTGCCGCAGTCAGGAGGCGGTAATCAGACACCGAAAGCGGCATAATGCCGGGGCCGATTTCGGCGGATCACTGAGGCGCGGCAGACTGATCACCTGCCGCGCCTTGTCACTCACGGTTTGGTTTACGCCACTTCAGTCCGATAACATCAAGTACGTCTAGACTCCAGTGCAGCGAGCGCACCTGCTCGTCGCGGTAAATGCCCTTGCCTGGGGAAATAGCATACTCAGCGTAAGACCTGCCCTCGGCCGTCATTTCCCACTGCTCGCCGTCGCGCCACATCAAGCCTGCCCTCTCCAGGAGCTTGTTGAACGCCTTGGCGGACATCTGTGGCTCGACAAGGTGCGCGAGGTACGTGGGGGAGTAATGACGCGGCCCGGTATAGTCGTCGCGATCCTCACGCGTGCTGGGCTGGCCGCTCAATGCCGTCCAAATGGCGCCCGGGCGTGCCCGGATGAGCAAATGCGATTCGGAGACGAAGAGGACGTCGAGCCCCTCCTGGGCAAGCAGATTCGCGGCACGCTCCATTGTGGTGTTGCCGTCGACATAGGCGGTATCGCGTAGCAGCCAGCGCTGGACTTTGGACGCGATGAGCTCGAACACGCCCGTGGACGGATCGTAGCCGCTCATGCCGGGCAAATTGACGCGATCTATGCCTGGTTTTCAACGTCCTTTGTTTGCTCCGCCGATCCGGGCCCACCTGTGGGACTTCTGATTCAAACTATGGCTGGGTAGAGTTGAACCACCGACCTCACGCTTATCAGCTAGACCCGCGTCGTCGTGCCTCGTTCGGTCTTGTCGGTAAGTGCTTCATCTAGAAAGTAGATACGTTTTGACGCGAAAGTTGGTGTAAGGCCCCGTAGGCGCTGTTTGGCCTCGCACTATGCACGCGCTATGGATGCAACCGCTGCCTGATGATCTCGTCGGCCAATTGCTTGAACGGATCTTGTGCCTCCCGCAACTCATCCAACTTCTTGTCCGCGATCAAGAGGTTCGTATCAATCACCCCTCGTTCCAGCGCTGTGATGCAGGAGGTAAGGTCCTTCTCAGCGTCCATGGGGAGACGGTCATAATCAAACTCTGTTTCGTCTCTCGGTCGGTCGGTAGATGCCCACTGGTTTAGTCGACGGGTGCCGCCGAGAAACAGAACGAATGCCGCTTTCACGCCCGTCGACACTTCTGGACCCGCTTCATCGGCAAGACTAGCCATCTCCTCTAAGCGCTGCTCGGCACGGCTTACGTGATCCGAATAGTCCAGCCGGTGTCTCTCAACCCATCGTGCGAGTCGGGAGATGGGGCTCTTGTTTGCGCCGCCTTCGCCATCCATACCGAGCCACGACCGGATCTGGCGTCTGAGCTGAAAGCCGATGGTGCTGATGCGGGAATCAACCTCACGAACGCGGGCCTGCCTCGTCAGCGTGTCGCTGCGCCACTGCGTTATCGTGAACCCGGCGATGACGGCGGTCGCGATTGCTTCTAGCGCGGGGAACAAAACGTCGGACACGCACACAAGGTAACAGGCTCCTTTGGTCTCGCACTATGGATCGGCTATTGGAACCTTGGCCCCTTACAGGAGTGGCGATGTGCTCATCGCAGTCGCTTGAATCAAGGAGGGTGGAGCGACCAGCCAGTTCGTCGGGCAGATACCCGACGCCAATAACTTCACCTCGTCACGAGTTCACGGACAAGGTTGCGCTTCCTCGCCCGAGGACCTTTACCTCCGACGTGACAACGTTGTTAGGTTTGAGGTCCACCGCGAATCACGACAGGACCGGCGCCTTGGGTCATCACTACGTCCAGCAAGCATTCCTGCGGCATTGGGAAGAGCAGAACAAGCCGGGATGGATTTGGACCTACATCCGGGGTGTGGACGAGCCGCGCCTGCTCCCCATTGCAGAAGTCGCGCAGTCCCCCGGTTTCTACGAAGCTGAGGTCGAGCGCGACCTGGGTCGGTTAGTGGAAGGTCCGACGACGCCGATTCTCGACATGCTCCGACGGGGAGAGGAATTGAATGCCGCCGGTCGGGATCTCGTTGCGGTGTACGTCGTGACTTGCATCAAGCGCGTGCCCCGCCACCGCGAACGCGGGCTGGAGATGCTCCCGAAACAGCTAGAGGAAGTCGTCGCGCGTACGCGTGCCGATCTGCCGTTGTTGAGTGGCGGCGATCCCGTCAAGCTTGAGAAGCTTCGCACTGCTACCGACGTCGCGCGCGCCAAGTTTCTGGCGGAACCACCGAGCGAGATACTGGAGTACCTCCGCGATCCCCGCCCTACTCGCGACCAAGTCGAAGTGATTCTGCGCATGTCATGGCGGCTGCTGAGTACCGACCCCTCAGAACCTTTTCTGACGAGCGACAATCCTCTGTTCCACTTCGAGAGTCTGGGCATCGGGCAAAGCATTTCCGAGTTCGCGTTTCCGCTTTCGCCGACGCGCTGCTTGCACGGTTGTTTCCAACCGCTCCGGCTCGGCGGGACTCTAGAGACGCGGCACGCGGCGCGGGCGCTCGTGCATGAGATCAACCGGCGCATGGCCAACGACGCCACGAAACTGCTCTTCGCCAACATGAAGGCCAAGTTCCCGCTCACGTTGCTGAGCAAGGGACACGGTCATTATCTCAGCCGGATCAACTGGACCTACTGACGTGCGTATTCCAGTTGGTCTTTAGGCGAACTTCTCCGGCGTCGGTGCAGCAGGCCAACCGAACCCATAGACCAGCTCCTGGGCGGCGGGTACATCCTGGGCGGCGGTGAAGCCGGTGCCCGGCAGTCCGGTCTTGCTACTCACGACGAGCGCAGTCAGGGGCGGGTGTCCGTTCTGCTTGCAGTACCGGTGAATCGGCTCGAGTAGTTGGGCAAGTGCGGGGGGCGGGTAGATGCCAATCAGTTTCGCGAGTTGCTCGTAGGTCATCGTCTGGCGATGGTGCGCCGCGAGGACGAGGACCGGCCAGATCTGTGATGCTCTCTCGTTGACGGTCATGTGAGCTTCTCCCTTTGGTCCCGACTGCCTGTCAGCGGACTCTCCGACCGTCGCGGTAATGGATCGATTCCGGATAGCCCGCGGCATTCCAAATCGTATCGAAAGCGGGCTTGAGCATCACATCCGGAGGTACACCAAAGTCTTCGACTAGCGTCGCGGGGATAATCAGGGGGTCACGGTCAATAGGCGCGGGCACAGAAGTTCTGAACTGCGGATCAACATAGAGGCTGTATCCCTTCACTCCCATCAGAGTCAGGCCCACGAAAGCTGGAGGCTCAACGCCCATGGACCGCGCAACCTTTAAGTATTTCTCAAGTGACTCAATCAGTCGGTATTCAAGGGCAACGGACGGAATGATGCGTTCCTCAACCAGTGGGTTAGACGCGTTCGCGGCGAGCAGGAGCGTATCAACCGTCTCAATTGATCCATTCCGGAAGAGTTGTAGGTATGATGTGCGCGGGTCACGTCCCCCGGGCGAGTAGTAAGTCACAAACCCATCGAAATTCGGCCGTCCATCGTAGCCCCGGCTATACAATGGAAACAGATTTTCATCACCGGGCTCGCTGGGGAGTCTCGCAACCAACCCGGGATCAAATGCAGAAAGTGGGATCATGTGCAGCACGAGCCTTGGGCCTGCCTGCAAACGGACGGGTGTCTCCGCGGCCTCAATTTTTGTAAGTCTATCCAAACGCCACAGATTCAATCGCTCCGCTACGTCTTGTGCGCGACCGAAAGCGGCGCGGAGTTCGTGAACATCTAGTTGGTATTTGCCTCCGGAGTTGCGTCCGTAGAAATGCGAGTGGCCACCGTGCGTGACTCTGTGGGGCGCAGCCCAACTGCGTTGCACACGAAGAACCAACGCATGTCCGCCGGAAGCCAGTGAAACCTCATGGATCAACACGCCGGGAATCCTTGGCTCGACGCCATCTCGGAGCAGGCTCTCTAGGCGCTGCTTTTCCAGATCGACGGGACCACTGCCGACGCCGCAGACCTCAACCGGCTTCCTATCCGCCTCCCTTATTCCAATTACCAGGTCGCCTCCCGCAGTATTGGTGAAAGACGATACCTCAGCAAGAAACTTGACCTTGCCGTCGTGCGTGTTCTCAGGCAGGGCAGACTTGTACTCAAGCCATTTGTTTTCGACGACCTCGTTCTGAACAAGCTCTTGGAGTACCGCTTCGGTCACCATCGGAAGTGGTTTGCCGTAGATGGACACGGTATTCTCCCGATACTAGGGGCGGAGTTGCGTGGGTGACGGAGGTTCCGCTTGTCGGACCCCTCGGCGCGCAGGGCTACCAATCATGTGAACCCGGCTTGGGTAACCGGAAAACCGACGGCGAGCTTGAGGGTCCAGCGAACCAGTTCTTCTTTGGTGTTGGGCCCAGCTGGCCAGTCCGCGAAGCTCGCGGCGAGCTGGGGGCGCAGATCAAGCGCGCGATCACCGATGCGCACATCGGTCGCGCGACGCCGTCCTCGCGGCGCCAGCCACCGCTCAATCAGTCCGCCTACTCCTGGTACAGCGCTCCAGCCGCTCACATGGCCTCAGCCGATCCCGGGGATGACAATCACGTCAGATACACCTGGACTCTTGAGCAAGTCGTCTTTGAATTTCCTGTTGTCCTTCAACTTGTGTGCGCTGTCGTACACGAATGCGAGCATTCGGTCGTATCTGCCTCCCTCTTGGAGGTAGCCAGGGACGTCTGCTAGAAGCTCTTCTTGAATATGGGCCAGCTTGGTCAGCGGGCCGACAAACTTTACTTCTACCAGCAGTTTTAGTTGGGGAATACCAAAGTCGGGCACGTAGTTCTTGACCCCGAAGCGCGGCAGTGTGTCTTCCCGGTCCAACTGATCGAAGTGTGCTCGCAACATTATCCAAACGACGTCTTGGACTTCACGCTCGCTGGACGGTGGAGTCGTGACGTACTGGCAACATTGGCGGAATCGTCTAAGAATCTTTCCAACGTCGGGCAACGGTTCGACCTTTCCCGGTGGCGCTGACGAACTAGTGTGCGGACCGTTGTCCGCCAACCATCGGAGTTGATACCGCACCAGATCAGAGAACTTCGCCCAGGCTACCAGATCGTCGTAATACGATCCGCCCTCCACCAAACCCGACAATCCGAACGAGGCCCATTTCGCTGCTAGGCGAGGATCAGCCTTGGTAAGCCACCGACGCACCGCATTTGACCACCGTTCATGCTCACTATGGACACGAACCGGGTCGTTGCTTGCATCGACTAGGCTGCTTCCCTGCTCGACCAGTCCATTGAAATCGTCCTCTGGTTCAGCCGGGCGTGCCTGTGCGGTACTTGCTTCCTGTCGAACACGTCCAATCACCTTCAATAGCTCGCGATAACCCTCCGTGTCATGAAACGAGCGGCCCGATAGATAGCCAGCTTCAAAGAAGTTCGGGTAGACCATCTTGTGGCCACGGTCATCAAATTCGACGCGTTGCGCTCCACCATGCCTTTTGTACATGTCCTCAACTTCGCCGTAGAGTTGGGGAATCTCGACGGCCAGCGCCTTGGTCTTCTCACCGGACTCATACTTGATTGGATTGTACTCGTCCACCAACTGCCTCAGGCGCTCGAGTTTCCTAAGCGCGTCAGGAAACGAGAGCATGCGCGGATATCATCATCGGGTGCCCGTCGCCGCATGCTGCGCTAGAAGCCCTTGGCGACCTCTCATCGCAACGTCTATTTGAACAGGCGCAGAGTTCAAGAATCCAGTTGCTGCTGCGAGGATTGATTCCCTGCCGAGTAACTGCGCCAACCTTAGTTCATGCACCAAGAGTGTCGACGTCGAGAGGAGCCGGAGCGCGGCTAATACCCGTTCTGATTCGCCCTCCCTGTCCGGGCCGTCTGTGAACATGCTTGGATCCTGATAGTTAGTCCGAATCCTTAAGCGATAGAGATAGTCGAGGATCGTGTTTGGCCGCACACTCGCCAGAATGACGTTCCTTTCCGACATCGAGAGGTGCGGTCTTGCGAAAACGGGGCGACGCCGGGGTTTGCGACCCCTTTCGCACCGGGTCGCCTCCTCCCTCTCCCACTCCTGTTTACGCCGCTTACGTAGGTCATTTCGCCTTCGTGCCAATGCGATTACAACATCATCTTCGCGCGTAGTCCGAAGGGCTTTGAGTGCGATGGACCAGCAATTGTCGCCGTCGGGACGCGACCAGTTATGCTGTCCGGCATGATCAACCCGTACGCCGGTGCGCACATTGTGGTAGCCATCGTTTCCGAACGACAGCGACCACGGCTCGATGCGACAAGAGGGACCACTCCAGAAGTCGTGAAAGTTTTTCTGAACAACTGTGTGGCTGGTAGTGCGCGTGCGTCCTTTGGCTTGTGCGAGGGCCTGAGTGCAGTGGAACGCGACGTAATAGACGTGAGTGACCGCATCCGTGTTGACCAATCTCACGCGCTCGTCGTCTGCCGCGGTTGATGCGAGTAAGTCTAGAAGCAGTTCTTTGTTCCAGGCGATCCGGAGGCTGTGCAATGCCCCCGCTGTTGCGACGGCCGACCGGCGCGCTATAGGCTGGGCGGCAACCGTCGCCGCCACGCTGTCCAGTGCTTCCGCGGTGGTGGCTGCATGCGGAGCCACCAGCATCGCGAATGCTTGGACGTATCTCGAGTGCGTTCGAAAAGCCTCACTCGGTGGTGCCAGAGGTCTGCTCGTGGGATTACTAGCCGGATTGATCATACCGCTGTCTCCTTCAGGCGACCGAGCCGACCTGCGAGGCCCCGTTTTATTGCCGAAATGAGCAGCCAGCGGTGCGAGACCACGGATGCGGTGAGCCCTTCATCCGACAACGCCGTCTCGAATGTCTTTGGTCCCCACCTGGCATCGTGAGCGAGCGGACGCAACACCACCACGGCCTGCGCCAACGCCTCCTCGAACCAACGCCGCACTTCATCTTTGCAGATGGTGCGCAGCGTCTCCTCCCCAACTTCACTAGCCACTCGGCTGCGCGCCTCCGTGACGCTCCACTCCAGCAGATCCCGATAGAACTCGAACGTCGCGTTGGCGGTCACGACGTGGCTGCGCGGTGTGTACGTGGCCGCCCGTCCTGATGGAACGTTCTCGCCTTCCTCATCCCAAACGATTGTTGGAAGCGGATCGGCGTCGACCTTCTTGGCACGCAACCGGGCAAGCTCCTCGCGTGCCTTCCGCAGGTATTCGGTGCCGACGCGCCCCGTCGCATCCTGCGGTCGCGCTGCCGCCGCACCGGTACGGCGGTCACGAAGTTCATCGAGCAGGTGAGGGCTGCGCCCGCCCACGTCTTCATCGACGGCCTCGAGCTTTCCCTTCGCGGAACGCTTGAGGCGGGCCTGGTCGAGGGCTGCCTCGACTTCCTTCAGATTTCGAAGGATGGCTTTGCGATTGTCACCTTGCTCGGCGGACACCTGCCCGGCCATGTACAGCGCGATCTCGTCGGGCATACGATCGGCAAAGGCCGCACCAATGTCAGCATAGTCGACCGGCCCGCTCCCCTTGATGATAAGGGCTGACCGTGACGTGTTCGCGCCCAAGACGTTCAGCGGCTCGACATAGACCACGACGCGACCGTGACCGGCGTAAATGCCAAAGTCCTTCAGTGCGGCGATCCGAGCTGTGCCGCCCCGGATTTCATACAGCTCGTTCTGGTACAGTGCCGCTACGTGGCCCCTGTTGTTCCACGTCTTGCCGCCCTCAACGATCTCCGCCGAAAGAATCCACCACCACACGCGCGCGTTGACGTGCGACAACTCAACCCGTCCTTTGTATTCCGAATGCTTGTCGAGGTAGTGCTGCTGGCCCCGTATCGTGTCAGCGATTGACCGATACGTTCCGCGACCCGAATCGTAGATGTCGACTGGGCGACGCACGCGGACCGTGATGCCGGATGGCAGCGCGAAGTACCGGCGCTCCAGGTAGGCGGCCACCCACTGGGACGGCAGATCTGCTGATGGCGGCGCCTGGGTCGTATCCTCTTCTTTGGTTCTGCCGAGCAGCACGACCGAAACGCCGCTATCCTTTATGATCTCCGGCTTTTCTTTCGCCGGAAGCGGCAACCAGTAGTTCACAGTGTCGTCGTCGGGTGTCCGCCAGCCTATGCGGCCGTACTTTCCGTCCGCGTGACCCAAGATGGTCACGGATCCCTCGCCATCCTTCCACGCTTTGTACATCACGCCGTAGGGATTGCGGACCGCCGCCGTGATCTTTGCACCGATGCCGAAGTTCTTGTCGAATCCCTGCTGGCCCGTGGACGCCGACAGCTGATTGATATTCGCCTGCACGTCATCGGGAGACATCCCGACGCCGTTGTCCGTGATGCGCAGCTTCTTGATGTTGTCGACGTCCTCGAAATCGATCTCAATTTCGCCTTCGTGGGTCTCAGGATTCTTGCGACTGATGGCTTCGATACCGTTCTGCACTAGCTCGCGAAGATACTGAAGCTCGCCAGCGTCCTTCCCAAGATTGTCGATCAGGAAACCGACGTTCGTAACACCCATCTCGTGGATGAGGGGAGCAGCGGGGCGCATAAACTCCTCGAATCCTTTCTTCGAGTATCCGGCCGTGGCGGGATGATCTCGAACAAGGGTTTGTCGCCGGGCAAGAACGGCCGAAGCGGTTCGGTGACCCAGCGGGTGGACTACAATAAGGAAGGTAGTGGCGCATGTTTGTCACCGCAACTTCTCCGGTCCTGCGTTCATACGTCGAGGTTCAGAAAGCGTTGCGGCATCGGAGGAGATGCTTGACGAAATGATTGCGAGCCGGAATGAGAAGGCCGGCCGACTGCTCGCCCATAAGGGAGAAATGATAACCGTCGATTTCGAGTTCCGTATTGTCGGCGGCCGCTCGATCTTTACCCGACCAGAGGAATGCAAAATGGAAAGCGCGTCAGCGCATTCCGTGGAACTCCGAATACATGCCAAAGATGGAGGCGTGAGCGTCGCCATGGAGGCAGTCGTGATTACGAAGGATGTTCAGAACCATCGCCCGCTCAGGGTGGAAGGTAAGAATTGACGAATGATCTCTCGACCAGCCTAAGAAGGCGTAGCAGACCAATGGGACCAAGAGTGCGACCCATACTCGAAACACTTTGGTACTGCTTGAACAGCAAGGAACAACTTGTTCGGAATGAGTGGCAAGAATCAACGAGTTAGCGCGAGGCATGCGAGTGGTGCCAAGCCAGGAACACATTTTCAGTCCGCCACCATTGGCCTCCTTAAGCTCGCACGCGAAGGGTCCGTGTCCCCTCTTGTATGCTTCGGGGCATCGCAGGTTCCGGAGCACTCTGAGGGCCAAGGAGACGCCGGATGCCCGGCGACTTCGAAACGAGCTCGACCAACTTTGGATCGAACTGGAGGCCCGCGTACTTTCGCAGTTCGTCTAACGCACGCTGAAGGGGAAGGGCCTTCCGATACGGCCTATCGGTCGTCATAGCGTCAACCGTATCGGCAATCATGATGATCCGCGCGCCCATTGGTATCTGTTCCCCGACAAGCCCGTCGGGATAGCCTGATCCGTCATAGTTCTCGTGATGGTGCCGAATCATCCCCTCCACCGTACCACGTAACCGAGTGGCGGTCGCTACTAGCTCTGCGCTTCTAACTACGTGGCTGCGCATGATCATCATTTCTTCAGGACTGAGGCGGCCCTCCTTCCGTAGCAACGGCGCAAACTCCTCGTAGATCTTGCCAACGTCGTGCAGCAATGCTGCTCTCTTCACGCTATCCAGATCAGACATTGAAAGCCGGAGTTCGCGTCCAATTACAACCGCGTATTCCGAGACTCGGCGTGAATGGCCTGACGTGTAAGGGTCGCGCGCCTCCATCGCTTTGACCATCAACTCCAGCTTCTCTTCTAATTCCTGCTGAAGCTGCAGATTCCTTTGATAGAGTTGGCGGGCCAGGAAGAGTGGGAAAATGATGACCGCCAGGCCCAAGAGCTGAAGCTTGACGTAGAGGAAGGCAAGAAGGATAGCAAGCGTGCTCGCCAACAGGTCAGTTAGAAGGGCACTTCCACTGATCCTGCCCCACGCTTCGCGGACTGACACATTTCTGGTCGAGAAGGAAACAGCAAGTGACACGCTTCCGTGATTGATCACAAAGAAGGTCAGCACCAAAGCTACGAAAGGAATCAGCGAAAAAGAGAACTCGTCGAGACTAACCTTTCCTCCGAGATTCTGATACACGATCGTACCAAGCCCAACGGCGAGCATATACTGGGCCGTGTTGAACCAAACGCGGATTGTCGGTTTGCGACGAACGAAAACATCTACCGTCAGGGCAGTGATTCCACTGGCAAGCATGGGCCACGGATGCTCAAGAATTGCAACCGACGCCAAGAAGGGGATGAACCCCACTGACGTATTGACGCGCGCAAATGGAATTCTAAAAAAGAAGGAATCGCTAATGATGCTAAGAAGAGTGAAAGCAGCTAATGCGTTCCAGAAACGGGAGGGAAACGGTGCCGGATTATGCCAAGTAACGGACAGCAGGATAGCAGCCGAGGTCGCCGTCACTGCGCCGACGAGAAGATAAATCCGTAGGCCGAGCAGCCGTTCTCTCAAATGTCACCCAAAGTGATCGGTTACACATTGGAAGACTGGGGGGGGCCCAAGTCCTCGCTACCAACCAACGAGACCCTCAGCGAAAAACAGCTTCGCCACTGCTGTGAACAGCACCGCGAGCAGTTGCAACATTGAGCGTCACCCCCTTAATGGGTCCAGCGAGTGTTACTGCCTCGCCTAGGAGTGGCATACCTCGCTATGGCATGCCCGACGCTCCGCTCGTCTACTGTTCGCTCTGCTCCGCTCTAGTTAGCGGTGACCCGGGGCCCCCTATAAGTCCGAACCATCAATGACCTACGCAACCTTCCGTGCCTTCAACGCACCACGCATCGCCTCGATAACCACCCCCATACCATCGACCTTGTTGACGATCGCCCGTACGCCCAACCCCCGCAGCTCATTCTCGGCTGATGCCGGCATGCCGCCCGTGACGATCATCACGGGTGCGGTCAGGCGTTTGGACGTGTCTACCAGCCGCTCCACCACCTGCACCGCGTTCAAATCCGGCAACGCATAGTCGAGCACCACGAGGTCCGGACTCACCCGGCCGATCTCGAGCAACGCGTCCATGCCGGTCGACGCTTCGATGATCTCCAGCTCGGGCGCTTCACGCTCGAGCGTCCGCACCAGCGCCTTCAGATATCCGGGATCGTCCTCCACCACGACGATCACCGGACGATCGCGCGACGCCATCAGCTCGCTCGGCACCGCCATCCCGTGCGCCTGCAGAAAATTCGCGAGATCCCCCGACGCCACCCGCCGCCGGCCCGTCGGCGTGCGATGCCCCTTCAAGTGCCCCTGATCGATCCAGGCCGCAACCGTCGCCGGCGTCACCTGCAGCACGCGCGCCACACGCTGCGTTCCCCAATACCGCTTCGATCTAGTAGGAGCCACGAAACACGAAATACAAGTAAAACAAGAACTTCGCCAGTAGGGATTAACCCTTAACCCTGTAGCGAGTTGTGAGGAGTGTCACAATGGGGAGACGTCTGGTAAAAGCCTGCGAGACAATAATTTAGCGGCGCGCGTCCACCCAGCGATTGGTCGCATCGAGCACGGCCAGCACCGCGCTGCGCTCGGCCGACTCCCGAATCTCGCACGTGCCGGTGAGCAGCTGCGCCTCGCGCCCGCCCAGCCCATGCACCGCCACCAGCACGAACTTCCGGTCGAACGCGTCGATGATCGTCGCTCCCTCGAGCGCGATCGAATTGTCCGGCAGCAAATCGTCGAGACAGGTCGTCGCCGCCCGCGCCGCCGCCTCCACGCGATTGCGCGTCGTGTCGGTCCCGACCTCCTCGGCGTGCGCCTCCTTCTCGCCGTACGCGAGCGTGACGCGCACCTGCACGCGCTGCGGCCGCTCCGAGGGCCGGACCTCGAGATTCTTGAACACCACGACGCGCCGCTTGGCGCGCTCGCTGATCGCCTCTTCCTGCAGCGCCTCGATCGGCCGCACGTCGGCGGTCTGCGCGACGCTGATCTTGCGGTGATCGATCTTGAAGCCGAGCTGCGCCATCAGCGCCGACTCGATGTTCCGCACCATCTGCTTCGGCGCGATGTCGCTCTTGGTGAGGACGTGCACCTCGCTCACCTCGCCGAGCGGCGTCACGACCACCCGCGCCGACAATACACCCGTCAGCGCGGTGATCAGGTTCTCGACGCGCTTCATCCCCCAGGGATCGGGAGTGGCGCCGCCGCTGAGCGGCAGGTTAGGCTGATCCGGCATTGGGGACGAATTGGCTGTCACGTGGACTGCTCCTCCGCCTCGCTGCTAGTGGCAACCCGATTGCGTCCCGCGGCCTTGGCTCGATACAGCGCGCGATCCGCGGCGACCAGTACATCCTCTTCCTTGTGATCGTTCGAATATTGTGCAATGCCAATGCTCGCCGTTACGAAGCCCCGCGGATAGCCCATCCCGACCCCGACCTCTTCGACCGACGCGCGCATTTTCTCCGCTACGCCGCGCGCGCCCTCTTCACCCGTCCCTACCAATACCACAACGAACTCGTCGCCGCCATAGCGGCCCGCCACGTCGGTGGAGCGGATGTGGGCGTTGCAGCGCCGCGCCGTCTCGCGCAGCACGATATTGCCCGCCTCGTGCCCGTAGCGGTCGTTCACCTGCTTGAAGTTGTCGATATCGAGGAACAGCACCGCAAAATGATCGCCTGAACGGTGGCAGCGCGCTACCTCGTTAGCCAACCGGTCGCGCAGCACCCGGAACGACGCCAGGCCGGTCAGCGCATCGACCGCCGCCTGCTGCTGCGCCAGTGTGGCCTGGCGCTCGAGGTAGCGGGGGCACGACTTGAGCGTGGTCCGCCCCTGCGCCGCCGCCACGGCAAACTCCTGGCACGTGGCATAGCCGCAGGCGCCCGAGTCCCAGCTCCGGCCGTTGGGCGCGAGCCCGATCTGATCGAGGATATCCTCGACCGCCTGGACGGACGGCCCCGCGCCGTTGATCTCGATCTCGAACGCCGAGCCCACCTGGACGGTGAACCCCTCGACGATGACCGGTGCCGGCGCGCGCGCGGGCTCGGTCGCCCCCACGATCTCCCGGCGCCGGAACAGCTCCTCCTTGGGGCCCAGCAGGGGGTGGTCGAGACAGCCTTCACAGGGGAGGATGTCGACGAACCCGAGCTGGATCCGGTCCACGGCGACCGCCCGGGCGATCCCTTCCAGGGCGCCGAGGCCCCGGACTTTGCGAAACTGGCGGCTCGCGTGCCGCTCTTCCTTTAATAACTCGAGCGGCAGGCCGCCCGCGGTGCTCCAGTAGCGGCGCCGCTCCTCGGGGATGCGGCTGAAGAACAGCGGCTGGTCCTGCACTGTGACGCCGCGCTTCTTGAAGATCCCCTCCAGCTCGGCCAGCGTGATGGCGGCATCGACGTCCTGCCCCCCCTCGGTCAGGCAGACTCCGGTATACACGATGGGCGTGTCCCGACCGTACATCTGCTTGAGATAGCGCGCCTCGGCCTCGATCGGCGTCGCGACGGGGGCGAGATAGGGGATCAGCTCGGGGTATTGGCTCTTGATCGTCTCGACGATGACGGGACAGGTGCTGCGGAGCACGGTGCGGCGACCCCACTCCTCCTCGGTCCACAGGTCGAGGTACTGCTTGGCCACCAGCTCGTCCCCCAGCACGCCGCGATGCACGACGCCGAACCCGGCCGCGTAGCAGGCGTTGACGACCTGCTCGGGCGTCGACGGATAGAACCAGGCCGCCGACTCGACCGACAGAATGAGGATGGCGTGGTGGCTGAGGGCGAACTCGAGCGCCCGGGTCGCGTCACCGACGGCAATGATGGCTTTATGGGGGCACGCAGGCAAACAGAGGCCGACACGCATGCAGGCGTCGTCCACAATCCAGACCTTCTCGTTTTCGACCGCTACCGCATCGGAGGGGCAGACGCGCACACACGCCAGACACGCGACGCACAGCTCCGGGTCGATCCTAAAATCCACGAGGGACTCCGGCCGGGCGCTAGAGACTCTTGGATTGGGGAAAAATTTACGCTGGACGCCTAATCTATCGCGTATTCCTTGAGTTTGCGATAGAGGGTCCGCTCTCCAATGCCGAGGTTCTCGGCGGCCTTGCGGCGATTGCCGTGCGTTTCACGCAGCGCGGCATCGATCGCCGCGCGCTCGACGTCGGTCATGGACATTCCAGCCTTGTAGATCACTGGCTGCTCGGGCTCCGGTGTCGAGTCGAGCGGGTCGATGTGCCCAAGGTGGTGTCTGGTGTCAGGTGCCTGGTTTCCGACTTCAATAACCTCCACCCGCTGCGAGGGCCGCTCCTCGATGCGCCGGCGGAGGTCCTCCATCTGCATCTTGAGCTCCACCAGCGAGCGGAAGATGAACTCCAGCTCCTTACCGGCCACTTGGGGGGGAGTGGGCGCCTCAATACGCACCGGCAGGGTGCGGGTGCGCTCGCGGATGTCGCGGGGGATATCGCTGGCGCGGATCTCCCCCTCGGGCGCGAGCACCACCATCGACTCGACGAGGTTCCTGAGCTGGCGCACGTTGCCCGGCCAGTCGGCGTCGACGAGGATCTGCAGCGCGTCGGGCGTGATGCCGTTGAACTTGCGGTCGTGCGTGGTGGCGAGCTCGGCGATGAACGTCCGCACGAGCAGCGGGATATCGCTGCGCCGTTCGCGCAGCGGCGGCAGGTAGACGGAGAGCACGTTCAGGCGGTAGAACAGATCGTCGCGGAACGTCCCCAGCCCCACGGCATCCTTGAGCGACCGGTTCGATGCGGCGATGACGCGCACGTCGACGCGGATCGGCTGGGTGCCGCCCACGCGGAAGAAGGTCCGATCCTCGAGCACGCGCAGGAGTTTCACCTGGGTGGATGGCGTCGTCTCGCCGACTTCGTCGAGAAAAATCGTACCGCCGTTCGCCAGCTCGAAGCGCCCGAGGCGGCGCTCGGCGGCGCCGGTGAAGGCGCCCTTCTCGTGGCCGAACAGCTCGCTCTCGAGCAGCGTCTCGGGCAGCGCGGCGCAGTTCACCGCGATGAACGCCTTGCCGTGCCGCGGCGACAGATCGTGGATCGCCCGGGCCACGAGCTCCTTGCCGGTCCCCGATTCGCCCTCGATGAGCACCGTCGAGGTGACCGGCGCCATCTGCTCGATCTTGACCAGCACTTCCTGGATCGCGGGCGATTCGCCGAGGATGCGGGTGCGCTGTTGCAGGCGGCGGCGCTCGATGAGCCGCCGCACGGTCGCGGTGACCTCGCCGGGATCGACGGGCTTCTTCAGCCATCCGGTGAGACCGAGCTCGCGGCCGACCTGCGTGGGATCCGCGTCGGTCGGCTCGACCAGACCGAGGGTGGAGACGGCGTGCTCGCGCGCCGCGGCGAGGAGGCGCTGCGCGGTCGATTCGTGGAGGCCGCCGGTCAGGACCATGGCATCCGGCTCCCGGCTTCGTACCGCGGCTCGCACATCGTCCAGGCTCGAGACCATCGCGGTGTCGTAGCCGGCCTGCTCCAGGCTGGCATTGACCCGGACGGCTTGCTCGAGGTCGTCGCTGGTTATTAGGACGCGGTCAGCCATGAGAGGCGGTGTCTGGTGTCTGGTGTCTGGTGTCAGCGCCGCTCAGCAAGTCCACGGCGTGATCCAGGAATTGCTGCAAAACGGCGAGCCCTTCTTTCACGCCGTTTATTGAACCGGGGAGATTGACGATCAGCGTCTTGCCACGCGTCCCCGCCCTGCCCCGCGACAACCATGCCCGAGGAAAGCCCGGACCTGACGCCGCGCGGATGGCCTCGGCGATCCCCTCGGCTTGCCGATCGAGAATTGCGGCGGTGGCCTCGGGCGTCACGTCGCGCTCGGTGAGGCCCGTGCCGCCGGTGGTGAGCACGACGTCGACTTCGGTGGAGTCCGCCCAGCGCGCGAGCTTGCCGGCGATGCGGTCGGTTTCATCCGACACGACGCTGCGCACCACGACTTCGTAGCCGCACTCGCCGGCCCAGTCCAGGATCGCGTCGCCGGAGGTATCGGCGCGCTGGCCGACGGCGCCTAAATCGGACACCGTCAGGATGCCGATTCGGATGGGCGGATGGGCGGATGGGCGGATGGGCGGGGCGCTCATTTTTTCGTGCGGTGTGGGACAAATGGCATTTTCACCACTTCAGCCCCCACGTGCTTACCCCGAATGTCGATTTCGATTTTCGTGCCGGCCCGGGCGCGATCGGCGGGCAGGTAGGTCGTGCCGATGGCCGCGTTCACCGTCGGCGTCAGCGTTCCGCTTCGCACGATGTCCACCTGGACACCGTCGAGGGAGACCGGAAAGCCGTGGCGCGCGATCGTCTTCGGCTCGGTCACCTTGAAGCCCACCAGCCGGCGCGGCACGCCGTCGAGCTTCTGTTTCTTCAAGACCTCGAGGCCCGTGAACGGCGCGCCCTTGTCGAGCTTCACGATGAACGCGAGGCCCGCCTCGTACGGCGTGGTGGTGTCGTCGATGTCGTTGCCGTAGAGCGGCAGCCCGGCCTCGAGCCGCAGCGTGTCGCGCGCGCCGAGGCCGACGGGCTCCGCGCGTCCCGCGCCGACCAGCGCGTGCCAGAGCGTCTCGACATCGCCGGCGCGGCAGTAGAGCTCGAAGCCGTCTTCCCCGGTGTAGCCGGTGCGCGAGACGAAGCACTGCACGCCGGCGACCTTGCCCTGGCTGAAGTGGTAGTACGGAATCATCCCGACGCCGATGCTGGTGAGCTGGCCGACCAGCGCCTCGGCCTTGGGACCCTGCACCGCGAGCAACGCCGTCTCGTCCGAGATGTCGCGCAGCCGCACGTTCGCCCCACCCTTTTGCGCGACGATGTGGTCCCAATCCTTCTGAATGTTCGACGCGTTCACGACCATCATCAGCTTGTCTTCGAAGCGATAGACGAGACAGTCGTCGACGAACGTGCCGTCTCTCGTGAGGATGCCGGAATACTGGGCCTGCCCCGGTTTGAGGGCAGCTACATCGTTGCACGTCACACGTTGCACGAATGCATTCCGGTCGGGACCGGTGATCTCGAATTCGCCCATGTGCGAGACGTCGAACACGCCGACGTCCTCGCGGACCGCGCGGTGCTCGCTGTTGATGCCGCTCGGGTACGTAACGGGCATCTCGAAGCCCGCGAAGGGCACCATCTTGGCGCCCAGGGCGACGTGGATGTCGTGCAGCGGCGTCTGCTTCATGCCATTAGCGTCGCGAGGAGGGCCTTTTGAACGTGGAGCCGGTTCTCGGCTTCGTCCCAGACACGCGACTGTGGTCCGTCGATAACATCGGCAGTCACTTCTTCACCTCGATGCGCAGGGAGACAATGCAGGAAAATCGCTTTGGAATCCGCGACCTTCATTAAGTCCGAATCGACCGTGTACCCCTTGAACGCGTTGCGCCGAGCTTCGGCTTCGCTTTCCTGACCCATCGAGGCCCAGACGTCGGTATTCACGACGTGCGCGCCTTCGGCGGCTTCCTCGGGCACCTCGGTGACCATGACGCAGCCCTGTTTCTTGGCGGCTTCGTACTTGGCCATGTTCGGCTCGAACCCCTCGGGGCAGGCGAGCCGCAGCTCGAAGCCGAGTACCGCGGCAGCCTCGAGCCAGGCGTTGGCCATGTTGTTGCCGTCGCCGATCCAGGCGATGCGCTTCCCTTCCCAGCCGCCGAGGTGCTCCTTGACCGTGAAGATGTCGGCCAGCACCTGGCAGGGGTGGGTGAGGTCGGTCAGGCCGTTGATCACGGGGATCGTGGCGAAACGGGCCAGCTCCTCGACCTCCGCATGGCTGTAGGTGCGGATCATGATCCCGTCGACATAGCGGGACAGCACGCGGGCGGTGTCGGGAATGGGCTCACCTCGCCCGATCTGGATGTCCTTGCTGGAGAGGAAGAGGGCCTGACCGCCCAGCTGGTAGGCGCCGACCTCGAAGGAGACGCGGGTGCGGGTGGACGACTTGGCGAAGATCATCGCCAGCGTCTTGCCGGCGAGGGGGGTCTCCCGGTACTTCCGCCCCTTCATGCGCTCGGCCAGGTCGAAGAGCTGTTCGATCTCCTTGCGGCTGAAGTCGGTGATCTGCAGGAAGTCGCGCTTGGGCACCTCACCCCCTGACCGTAGGTCAAAATGACAGGCTATGATGACAGGCGGATTTTACCCGGGGGCGGGGGGAAGGACAAGCCTACTTCGAACCTACTCCGCAATTCCAGCGCATGACACGTATCACTTCGTTCGCCGGATAGGTCCTCGAAGACAGCCTGTGGGTCCGAGCCCACGCTTCGATGCGATCAAGACCTCTCCGGCAGTCCTGAGATCGGTCCGACGCTACTGGAAGCACCTGGACGAGCGAAGCGTACTGATCGGCCGTGAGCATCGTATCGAGGTTGACGCCGCGCCACTTCCTGCGGTACCCAGGGTAGACCGCCAGCTGAGTCATCAATTCGATGTCAAAGGTGGGTCGTCCAGCCGCCCATTCGCCGTCCGGTCGCAGGAGCGCTGTATAGTGGTCGACCACGCCCGTGTCGAACCACGCCCGTGTCGGAAATGTGTGACACATAGCGTTGAAGCTGTAGCTGATCACGACGACGGTTGAATCCCCGCCTCCGAAACTCGCACGTACACGATCGGCGTCTGCCCCATACACGCTTCGCACGCGCACGACCTGCCCGAACACGGGCGTGGAGTCAACATACGGATAGCGTTTGGGCCTGAGTACTCCGGGAACATCGGAGATTCGTACCTGGACGGTGTCGGGGCGCGCCGACCCCAGGAAGTAGGTTTCGCGCTCAGAGCGGAGATACGGGTTCCGAATCATGACACTGCAGAGAGCCGCTACCGCCCGCGCAGGAGGATCAGCGTGGGAGACGATGAGACCGGCGAGCGCCACAGGCAACACGCCAGCACGGCTAAGCACCTGAGCCTTCTTCACGCGCCCCCTGTCGTTGCTACTTCAGGATCGTTTCCAAATCGCCGCCACCTTCGGCCGCTCCGGGGAGAAACAGGTGCCAGTCATGACTCCAAACGGGCCCAGTGGTGGGTTTGAAGGCGTCGGAGCAGGCGACGACGGCGGCGGCGGCCAACGACATAAATCGAGCAGCCGAACTTATTTCGTCAGGATAATTCTCACGCTTACGCCCGAACCCCCGTAGGCGTGGTCGCCGATCATACGGTTTTCGGACGCAATGAACGTCACGTCGCGCAGCAACGTATCGTAGCTCGGGTAGAACTCGACGGTTGCCACGGCCAACGTCCAGGTGCCCTCCATGCTAACGTCGACATCACTCCCGCCCAATCCGCCACCGGGCATGAACAGGCGGCCGCTCGTGGTCCCGTTGGGCGCGAGAGAGAGCGTCAGGGTCGCCCCCAGCGCGACCCAGTCTCGGGGCCCACCCAGGTCGGTGGTCGTGAGCGACTGCAAGTGATAGTCGCCCACCACACTGTTGATGTTGGGTGTGAAAGAGTCGTGAGTGCAGGCAGCGGGCAGAGCGGCCGCAGCAAGGACGAGCAGCGAGCGGATCGGACTCATGGACGCCTCCTGGGGATCCTCAGCGGCGCGTAAAGGTCACAGGATATTCGTGGCCGAGACTATCGGCTAAGGTCCCGCGCATCTGCCAGGGGACCCCGACAGTACCGCTATACGTGAGATTCAGACCGAAGTCGTAATGCAGCACCAGCGCGACGCGTGGACGGTTGTAGCTGCCGGTGACGGTGAGCGTGCCGTTACGACCGGCTTCGAAGGCGAAAGATCCGGTCCCACTGATATTCCTGTCGGCCTGCTCGAGATTCAGATCGATGAAGGAGCCGGGGGCCGAGAAGTTACCCGCCCACGTGCCAGCGAGATTGGTGCTCGGGGCGAGACCATTGCTGCAGCTGAGCAACGCGCTGAGGGAGAGTAGCCCAATGGCTCGGCGCATGCGACACCTCCAGGGCAGACCGTTCCTCTTAAGATACCCACCTGAACGCGCACGGCGTCACGCCGCACACCAAAGGTCATAATTCCAGCTACAGGATGTATTTCCTGAGGTCCTCGTCCTCGACGATCCGCAGCAGCCGTTCCCGCACCGCCGGCCCGTCGAACACGATGTGCTTGGTGGGATAGTCGGGCAGCTCGAACAGCACATCCTCGAGCAGCGTCGTGAGGACGGTGTGCAGCCGCCGCGCGCCGATATTCTCCATCCGCTCGTTCACCTTCGCCGCGATGCGCGCGATTTCCTTGACGCCGTCGGGCGTGAACTCGAGCGTCGCGCCATCCGACGCGCACAACGCCGCGTACTGCTTGGTCAACGCGTTCTCCGGCTCCGTCATGATGCGCACGAAGTCGGCTTCGGTGAGCGACGTCAGCTCGACCCGGATCGGGAAGCGCCCCTGCAGCTCCGGAATCAGATCGCTGGGCTTGGCGATGTGAAATGCGCCGGCGGCGATGAACAGGATGTGATCGGTGCGGACGTAGCCGTAGCGCGTCTGCACGGTCGAGCCTTCGACGATCGGCAGCAGGTCGCGCTGCACGCCTTCGCGTGAGACGTCGGGCCCGGTGCTCTGGCCGCGCTGGCCGGTGATCTTGTCGATTTCGTCGATGAAGATGACGCCGTGGTTCTCGACGCGGTCGAGCGCTTCGTTCACGACGTCGTCCATGTCGACGAGCTTCTTCAGCTCTTCGTCGATCAGAATGCGGCGCGCCTCGTGCAGGTGCACGGTCCGGCGTTTCTTCTTTTTGGGGATCAGCTCCTGAATCATTTCGCCGAAATTGATGTCCGGCCCTTCCATCCCCTGCGGCGGCTGCATCATCTCGAGCATCGGGAAGTTCTGCTGCTGGACTTCGATCTCGACGTCGCGCTCCTCCAACTGGCCGTCCTTGAGCTGGGCCCGCAGCTTCTCGCGCGTGCGCCGGCGCCGTTCGTTGGCTTCGGTCTCGGCCTCGGGGATCTTGGATTCGACGTCGCCCTTGGACGAGACGACGAATAACGGTCGCGCGCCCGGCGTCTCGGTCGTCCCCGGGGCGGCAGATGAAGCGGCGGCGGAGGGCGGGAGAGGAAGCGGCGGCAACAGCAAATCCAACAACCGTTCTTCGGCTCGTTGCTCGGCCGTTGGGTAGACCTCATCTTCGCGTTCCGATCGGACCATGTTGATCGACACGTCCACCAGCTCGCGCACCATCGATTCGACGTCACGGCCGACGTAGCCGACCTCGGTGAACTTGGACGCTTCGACCTTGAGGAACGGCGCCCCCGCCAGGCGCGCGAGCCGGCGCGCAATCTCGGTTTTGCCGACGCCCGTGGGACCGATCATGATGATGTTGTTCGGCATGATCTCGTCCCGGATCTCTTCGGGCGCCTGGGCGCGGCGCCAGCGGTTCCGCACCGCGATGGCGACGGCCTTCTTGGCAGCCTCCTGTCCCACGATGTAGCGGTCGAGCTCGGCGACGATCTTTTTCGGCGGCATCTCCTCGAGCCACGGCAACTGCTCGTCGGCGGTGGCCGGCTGGGCGGATGGGCCGATGGGCGGCGAGGGCGTTTCGGTTGGCGTCGCAGGTGCCTTGGGCATAGCTAGAGCTCGAGTACGGTGATGTTGGCGTTGGTGTAGACGCAGATATCGGCGGCGATCTCCAGCGACTTGCGTACGATATCCACGGGATCGAGTTTCGTCGCCGCCAGCAGCGCGCGCGCCGCCGCGAGCGCAAACGAGCCGCCCGACCCGATCGCGAGCACGCCGTCGTCCGGCTCGATCAGCTCGCCCGAGCCGCTGATCACAAAGCCATGCTCCTTGTCGGCGACGACGAGCAGCGCCTCGAGCCGGCGCAGCACCCGGTCGGACCGCCAGTCTTTGGCCAGCTCGACCGCCGCCCGCGGCAGATTGGACGGATAGCGCTCCAGCTTCTCCTCGAATTTCTCGAACAGCGTGAAGGCGTCTGCCGCCGCGCCCGCGAAGCCGGCGAGAATCTTGCCGCCGCGCAGCGTGCGCACCTTGTTGGCGTTGGCTTTCATCACGGTTTCGCCGACCGTGACCTGGCCATCGCCCCCGATGGCCACTCTGCCGTCGCGCCGGACGGCGAGAATCGTCGTGCTATGTATGACTGGCAGCATGCGTTCTTATGCCCTTGGATGTGCCTGATGGTAGACCTTTTTCAGCCGTTCAACCGACGTATGAGTATACACCTGCGTGGTCCCCAGCGAAGCATGACCGAGTAATTCCTGCACGGATCTGAGGTCCGCGCCGGCATCGAGCAGATGCGTGGCGAACGAATGCCGGAGCGCGTGGACGTGCAGCGCTTTGCCGCGGGCCAGGCCGTCGAACAGCCGTTTCATCGCGAGCTGAACCCCGCGCGGCGTCAACCGCTTGCCGCGGCTGCTGACGAACAGCGCCCGCCGGTTCTCGCTCAGCCGGTCGCGCTGGGTGAGATACTGCCGCAGCGCCGCCCGCGCGTGCGCACCGACTGGGACAATGCGCTCCTTTTTGCCCTTGCCGCGCAGCTTGACCTGATCGGACACGAGATCGACGTCGACATCATTCAGTCCCGCGAGCTCGGACAGCCGCATTCCCGTGGAGTAGAACAGCTCGAGCATGGCGAGATCGCGTGCTTCGCGGAATCCGCCGGCGACCGCGCGCGCCTCGGCGTCGGCAAACAGCATTTCGATTTCGGCTCGGGACAAGTAGGTCGGTAACGTCTTCTCGAGCTTGGGAGTTCGCGCGGCGCGCGCGGGATTGACCTGGAGCCCGCGCGTGGCATTCAGGAAGCGGTAGAACGTGCGCAGGGCCGACAGCGCGCGCGCCACCGACCGCTTGGCCAGACCGCGGCGCTGCTCCGCCGCCAGGAACCCGCGCACTGCGAGCCGATCCACGCCCGCCCAGCTCCACGGTCCGCCGTAAAAATCCTGACAGAACGCCGCGAAGGCGCCGAGGTCGCGCTCGTACGCCTTGACCGTATGGGGCGAGTCGTTGCGCTCTTTGGAGAGGAAAGTCACGAATTCGCTGATTTCGTTCACGATGGTTCACACCCTGAAGGGTGTGCTCGGCCAACATTGTCCTTAAGGACAATGCTCTGCCGAGCACAGGCTTCAGCCTGTGAACAACCGAGCGATACCGAGAACTCTTTCATATCTCGCAATGCCCGCTCGGCCAGTGCTTCGTTCTTCTTGAACTTGTCGCGGGGCGCATTCTCCAGTGGCTCCACCAGCCCGAAGTTCGCGTTCATCGGCTGGAAGCGGCCGGGCTCGGTCTCGCGCAGGTAGCGGTACAGCGCGCCGAGCATCGTCGTGGGCGGCGGGAGGACGGGCTCTTCGCCGCCGAGCAGGCGGGCGAGATTGATCCCCGCCAGGATTCCCGTCGCGGCCGACTCCGTGTATCCCTCGACGCCCGTCAGCTGTCCCGCGAACAGCAGCTGCGGATCGTCTCGGGACGAGAGGTGAGGGGTTAGGGCCTGGGGAGCGTTGAGATAGCTGTTGCGATGAATGCTCCCGGAGCGCAGAAACTCGGCCTGCTCCAATCCCGGAATCATCCGGAAGATCTTCTGCTGCGCGCCCATTTTCAGCCGAGTCTGGAAGCCCACGAGGTTCCACATCTGCGCGGCGCGATCTTCCTGACGCAGCTGCACCACGGCGTACGGCTCGCGGCCGGTTTTCGGATCAACGAGACCGACCGGCTTCATCGGCCCAAAGCGCAGCGTTTCGATGCCCCGCTGCGCCATTTCCTCGACCGGGAGGCAGCCTTCGAAATACGGCACCTTGTCCCACTCGTGCCCAGGCACGTACTGCTCGCCGGCGAGCAGGGCTGCCACGAAGATTTCGTACTCTTCTTTCGTAAACGGCGCATTCCAGTAGTCGTCGCCCCCGCCTTTGCCGTAACGTGAGGCTTTGAACAGGCGGGTGTAGTCGAGCGAATCGGCGGACACGATTGGCGCAATCGCGTCGAAGAACGCCAGCGACCGCACGCCCAGCCGCGCCGCGATTGCGTTGGCGAGTGCGTCCGATGTCAGGGGGCCGGTCGCGATGATTCCCGGGCTGGGAAGATCGATCACTTCACCACGAACTATTGTGATATTCCCGTGTCCGGAGACTCGAGCCCCGAGCTCCTTCGAGAACACGACGCGATCGACGGCCAGCGCGCTGCCGCCGGGAATCCGCGCCGCGTCCGCCGCCTCGAGCACGATGCTGCCGAGCTGCCGCATCTCGGCCTTGAGCAGGCCGTGCGCGTGCGTCGGTTCGACCGATTTGAAGGTGTTGCTGCAGACCAGCTCGGCGAGGCCTTCGGTCTGATGGGCCGGCGTCATGCGGACCGGCCGCATCTCGTGCAGCGTTACACGTATGCCCCGCTCGGCGAGGGCCCAGGCGGCTTCACAGCCCGCGAGGCCGCCCCCGATCACATGTACGGGCACGACATGCCCTGCCCCTACGTCGTCACCTCTTCGGTTTCGGGAGCCGACTCCTCCACGACCATCGTGTGCGCGCACTTGAGACACTTGCGGGTCGTTTCTCCCGTCGTCTTGGACTTGATCTCTTCCATGCCCACGAATCCGCAGCTCGGACACGGAACGAGGACCGGCTTGTTCCAGGTGGAATAATCGCAATCCGGGTAGCGCAGGCAACCGTAGAACGTCCTGCCCTTCCGGGTGCGCCGTTCCGCGAGATCGCCGACGCTGCACTTGGGGCACTTGATGCCGAGCGGCACCGGCTGGGTGTATTTGCACTTGGGGTAGCGCGTGCAGGCCAGGAACTCGCCGAAGCGCCCGGTCTTGATGACCATCGGCGCGCCGCACTCCTTGCAGATCTCGTCGGACGGCCGATCCGGGATTTTGTCTTTTTTGATCGACCGCGAGTAGTCGCACTCCTTGGAAGCGTAGCGCACACAGGCGATGTATGGCCCGAACCGGCCACTTTTGACTTCGAGCGGTGAGCCGCACTTGGGGCATTTCTCGGTGTCGAGCCCCGAGAGGTCGTGCACTTCGTGGATGATCTTGTTGATGTCCACGGCTTCGAGGGCACGGTTGAACGGCGTCCAGAACTCCCCGAGCACGGCCTGCCAGTCGAGGTCGCCCTCTTCGACTTTATCGAGCTCGTTCTCCATGTTCGCCGTGAACCCGACTTCGAAGACCTCGGGGAAGGAGCGCTTCAGCACTTTCCAGACGGTTTCGCCCTGCGGCGTGGGCTGGAAGCGCCGGTCTTTCGCGGTCGCATACCAGCGCATGCGCAGCGTCGAGATGATCGCGGCGTACGTCGAGGGCCGCCCGATTCCGAGGCGCTCGAGCTCCTTCACCAGGCTCGCTTCGCTGAAGCGCGGCGGCGGCTCGGTAAAGTGCTGGCTCGGCACCACCTGCTTGAGCGTCGCCCGGTCGCCCTCGGCGAGCGCGGGAATCGGCGCGAGGCTGTCCAGCGTCTTGGCATCTTCGGCCTCGTGGGCCTCGCTGTACAGCGCGTGGTAGCCGTCAAACAGGACGCGGGAGCCGGTGGCGCGGAACAGGAACCGGCCGCCCGGCAGCTCGAAGTCGACCTTGGTCGCCTCGTAGACCGCGGGCGTCATTTGCGATGCGAGGAAGCGGCGCCAGATGAGCTGGTAGAGCTTGAAGAGGTCGCGTTCGAGGTACTTCTTCAGGTCATCGGGCGTGAGGCCGACTTCGGTGGGCCGGATCGCTTCGTGGGCATCCTGGACCTTCGAGCCGCGCCCGCCCTTGTGGACGTTGGGCTCGTCGGGCAGATAGCGCTTGTCGAACTGGGCGTTGATGTACTCGCGGGCCTGTTTGATCGCGGCATCCGAGACGCGGACGGAGTCGGTGCGCATGTACGTGATGAGACCGACCGACCCCTGCTCTCCCAGCTCCACGCCCTCGTAGAGCTTCTGGGCGGCGCGCATCGTGCGTCCGGCCGAAAACCCCAGTTGTTTGGCCGCTTCCTGCTGCATCGTGCTCGTCGTGAAGGGCGCCGGAGCTTTGCGGCGGCGCTCGCCCGTCGAGACCGAAGTGACGACGAACGGCAGCGTTTCGACTTCCGCGACGATGGCCCGCGCGGTGGCTTCGTCTTTGATCTCGGGCTTGTGGCCGTCGAGCTTCTGCAGCCGCGCCTGGAACGCCTGGCCGTCCTTCTCGAGATCGGCGGCAACGGTCCAGTACTCCTGCGGCACGAACTTCCGGATTTCCTCTTCGCGCTCGATGATCAGCCGCAGCGCCACCGTCTGCACCCGTCCTGCCGACAGGCCGGTCTTGATGCTCTTCCACAGCACCGGCGACGCCTTGTAGCCGACCAGACGGTCGAGGACGCGCCGCGCCTGCTGGGCGTCCACTTTGCGCTGATCGATGTCGAGGGGATTGGCGAGGGCTTCGGCGACTGCGTCTTTGGTGATCTCGTGGAACAGCACCCGCTGGACATTTCCATTTCCATTCAACTGCGAGGCCACATGCCAGGCTATCGCTTCACCTTCTCTATCAGGATCTGTCGCGAGTAGCACGCGATCCGCGGCCTTGGCCGCCTTCTTGATCTCGGCCAGGGTCTTCGCCTTTTCCTTAATAGTCACGTACTTCGGCGCGAAGTTGTTGTCGACGTCGACGCCCAGCTCGCGCTTCGGCAAGTCGCGTAAATGGCCGATAGTCGCCTTGACCGTGTAGCCACGGCCGAGGTACTTGCCGATCGTCTTCGCTTTAGTCGGGGACTCCACAATGACGAGTGCGCCGCCCTTTGCAGGAGCGGCGTCGGTGTCTTCAGTGTCCGCCGTCGGGAGAGTTTCGTCCGCGACTTTTTTCTTTCGCGGCGCTCTCTTCTTTTTAGGTTTCACTTCTTCTTCGTTATCAGGCACCTATCAACCTCAGTTCAACCTGTAGAGGGTTCGCATCTTTACCATCCGGCACCCGTCTGCGCAAGTTTTACGACCTCGGCGACGACATTCTCGGCACTTTTAGCTTCAGTCAGCACCGTGGCGTCGGCTTTGGCGTAGAACGGATCGCGCTGCACGAACAGCTCCCGCATGCGTGCCAGAGGATCATCACCCATCAAAACGGGGCGGGTTCCCGAAGGCTCGGCGCGGCCGGCTGCCACTTCGGCGCGCGACTTCAGATAAACGAAGTACCCGCGAGATCTTGCACCGTCGAGCGCGCCCGGCTGCGCGGCCCAGCCGCCGCCCGGCGCGATCACGGCGGGCTCATGGCTGAGCGCCACTTCGACTTCTTTGCGTTCCATCTCCCGAAACGCCTGTTCGCCCTTCTCGGCGAAGATCATGGAGATCGGCTTTCCTTCTTTGCGGATCAATACGTTGTCGATGTCGACGAATCCCGCATGCAACCGCTCGGCCACCATGCGGCCGACCGTAGTCTTGCCGGCGCCCGGCAGTCCGATGAGCACGATGTGCCGTTTCATGCCTCACCCCCTGACCCCCTCTCCGCAATGCGGAGAGGGGGAACGGACTGTGTGCGCGCGCGGAGGTGCGCCAGATACGCGCCCACGTTGCGCTTCGTCTCGCTCAGCGCGTCGCCGCCGAACTTCTCCAGTAACGCCTCTGCCAGGACGATCGCCATCATCGCTTCGGCAATGACTCCCATGGCGGGCACGGCGGTCACATCGGAGCGCTCCGATTGCGCCTGCGCCGGGCTGCCGGTCTTGAGGTCGACCGTTTTGAGCGGCGACATCAGGGTGGAAATTGGCTTCATCGCGACCCGCACGAGGAGCGGCTCGCCCGTGCTCATGCCGCCTTCCGTGCCGCCCGCGCGATTCGTGGCCCGCGAGAGGCCAGGCATGATCTCGTCATGGACCTCGGAGCCCTTACGGCGCGCCGCCTCGAATCCGAGCCCCAGCTCGACACCCTTCACGGCCGGAATCGACATCAGCGCCTGCGCGAGCCGCCCGTCGAGCTTCGTGTCCCACGAGACGTGCGAGCCGAGGCCCACGGGCACGCCGAGCGCGACCACCTCGACGATGCCGCCGAGGGTATCGCCGGCGGCCTTCGCGGCGTCGATCCGCGCCACGATCTCCCGCTCGGCGTCTGGATCCAGGCAGCGCACCGGGCTGCGGTCGGCGATTTCGTTGAGATTCCCGCGGGGGGCAGCATGCTGCGCCCCTACCTTCGCCACGACGCCTCCCAGCTCTGCTACGTGTGAACCGATGTCGATCCCAAATTCGCGCAACAGTTTTTTGCACACCGCGCCGCACGCCACGCGCGCCACGGTTTCTCGCGCGCTCGCCCGCTCCAGGATATCCCGGGCATCCGCGCGGTCGTACTTGAGGGATCCGGCGAGGTCGGCGTGGCCGGGGCGAGGCCTCGTAACCTGGCGGCGCCGGCCCTGCGGATCGGGAGTGGCATCCGCTTCGGGCGCCATCACGTCCTGCCAGTGTTCCCAGTCGCGGTTCCAGATCAGCATGGCGATGGGGGAGCCGAGGGTCTCGCCGGCACGGACGCCGGACAGCCACTCGATGTGGTCGGATTCGATTTTCATGCGGGCGCCGCGGCCGTACCCGCCCATGCGCCGCTTCAGCTCCACGTCCACGTCGGCGGCAGAGATGCCAAGGCCCGCCGGAATCCCCTCGAGGATTCCTACCAGGCCCCTGCCATGCGATTCGCCGGCGGTCGTGAACCGGAATGTCATTGCGTGTCCCCTAGCCTCCTATAACAGCCGAGCCCGACGTGCGTCGGGCTCGTGTGTGTTGCACCCGGGCCCGAAGGCGCCGGCTTACTTGATCGGCAGCGGTGGCCCCCACATCGGGTGCGACGGATTCGGGTTCGTAACCACCGGCAGCTCGATCATCACGACGCCGACGGGTGTCACGCCGAACAGCCATTGCCGCGTGTTGGCCAGATTTCGTGCGACGCGCAAGGGCCCGATGATCGGATCGCGCACGACGATCGTGCCGATCTGATTAAAGAAGAAAGTATCCCACACGTCAATGTTGCCGTCGGCCCGGGCCGAGAATGCGATGCGGTCATTGGGGTTGCCCGAGCCGCCGAACGTCGGCGTGCCCGGACTCCCAGCGAGGAAAGCATGATTGTAGTTCATGTCCATCCCGAACGCGCCGAGCGGTGCGGGAGCACTCCCCTTGAGCTTCATCCCCTCGTCGAGGAAGTAGATCGAGTCGGCGCGGACCATGTTCGTGCCGCCATTGAAATTCGTGGCGACCGAGTGGAGCGAGACGCCGGTGTTGCTGATGAAGTCGCTGACGTCGATTTCCGGCGTCACGCCCTTGTCGACGTGATTCTCACCCGTATCGTCGGTGAAACGGACCGCCGTCGAATCCGACGTAAAACAGTGTTTCGCCGTGCCGAGATGCTTCAAATCGGCTTTGGTCGTATACCCCATCACGCGGGCGAAGTCCGTTTTGATGTTACCGCCCTCGCCGATGATGGCGTGGGTGAAGTTCCCGGAGTTGCGCACGTAGGTCGAATCGCCCAGGCCGAAATGCGAGAGATTGACGGTCACGCCGGCGCAGGCGGAGAGAATGACTTTCTGCTGGTTGTAGGGGCGGCCGCGCCGGATCTCGATCCGGAGCGTATCGCGGCCGATGCTCGTGAGCGTGCTGTCGCCGGCGATCTCCCAGAAGAAGTGGCCGAACAACTGGAGGGTGTCGCTC
>DATLXS010000208.1:0-2028 GCA_035575675.1 Gemmatimonadales bacterium | reverse complement strand
CGAGACCTCTCCCGAAACGTAAAACCCCCGCAGTCCATCCGCGGGGGTGAGGGCGGCGACCTCCTCAAAGCGCTCGGGATGCTCGATCAGCGCCAGCAGCTGCTCCGGGGTGTACGCGACCAACGTGAGCCGTGGCGTGTCGAGCTCCGTTGTCTCATGTGGCATCGTAGCCCGCGTACTCCCCCGGCTGAATGACGTTGCCTTTGTACCGCTGGTCGTCATGAATCCCGATCTTCGAGCTGTAATACGTCCGAATGGTGGCGCCTTTGATCTGCCCGAAGAATTTCTCGGCAGGGGTCTTCGGGTCCGATTCCGCGGCGGCGATGCGCGTGAGCAAGGCCAGCCGCTGCTCGGGCGTGGATCCCATGAAGGTCTTGGCATGCATCTCCTGCGACAGCGCTTCCACCGCCTGGATCCCCGCGCGCCACCGCTGCGGTTCGTCCTTCTCGAACGCCTCCGCGAGACGGCCGTCGATGAACGCCGCCACCCCCGCGGCGCGCGCGCCGCCCGACTGCGCGTCGGTCGGGATGATCATGTCGCTCAGCTCATCCACCAGCGCGAATTCGGCGGCGGTGAAAAATTTGGGCTTAGGGGCTTGGGACTCGGGACTCGGAACGACGTTCGCCAGTGGCAGCGACGCAGCCGCTGCTGCGGCGGCCGTTGCCTGGATCATCTCGCGACGCGAGATCGTCATACGTTCCCCCGCTTGAACTCGTCCGCCAGATGCTCGCACGACCGCCAGGCCAGCGCCATGATCGTCCACGTCGGGTTCTGGCACGACGCGCTCACGTGACTCGAGCCGTCCACGACGAACAGATTCTTGACGTCGTGTGACTGCTGGAACTGGTTCAGCACCGACGTCTTGGGATCGGTGCCCATCCGCGCGGTGCCGAGCTCGTGGATCGACCAGCCTTCGGTCAGGATGTTCTTGTCCACGCCGACGACTTCGATGCCCGCCGCCTCGAACATCTCCTTGCCGGCGTTCGTCATGTCCTCGCACATCTTTTTCTCGTTGTCGCTGAACTGATAGTGGAAGCGCAGCACTGGGATCCCCCACGCGTCCTTCACGGCGGGATCGAGGTCGACGTAGTTCTCGTAGCGGGCCAGCACCTCACCGAAACCGCCCATACTAATGAAGGCGCCGGCGTGGTCGCGCACCGATTTCTTGAACTGGCCGCCAAACCCGGGGGTGTTCCACGCGCTGTCGGGGAAGATGGAAAAGCCGGCCCCACCTTCGAAGCCGTAACCACGGACGAAGCCCGGCTGCTTGTCCTGCAGATTGCGGAACCGCGGCACGTAGAAGCCGCCCGGCTTGCCGTCGTCGAGCGTGGGCTCCGCGCCGACGAGCTCCTTGACGAGGCCCGTCACCCCCGGGCCCATCACGTGCTCGCAGAAGTTATGACCGACGTGACCGCTCGCGTTGCCGATGCCGTTCGGATATTGTCTGGACTTCGACAACAACAACAACCTGGCGCTCTCCAGGGTCGATGCCGCCAGGATCACCACCTTGGCCTTCGCTTCGTACGTCTTGTGGTTCTGCGCATCGACGAACGAAATCCCGCGCGCCTTCCCCGTGTTCGGATCCACCAGCACTTCGTGCGCGACCGAGTTGGTCCGCAGCGTGAGATTGCCGGTGTCCATCGCGGGATAGATCAGACCCGTCGGGGAGTCGAACGCGGCGTGAATGTCGCATCCCCCCGGACGCCGGCCGCACGCGCCACGTCCGAAGCACTTGCTGCGGTAACGGTTCTTCACGCCGTCCGTCGTCACCCCGGCGCGATACGGCGTGAGCGTGCGCCCCATGGTGGCGAGACTTTTGCGCAACGTCACTTCGGCCGCGGTCAGCTTGTTGGGGCGCTGGAACAGGCTGTCGGGCAGATGCGGCAGGTTCTCCCTGTGGCCGGAGATGCCGAGGTACAGGTCGACCTTGTCGTAGTACGGCTCGATATCCGCATAGGAGATCGGCCAATCTTCGCCGTAACCGTCGTGCGTCTTCCCCTTGAAGTCGTAATCGGAGAGGCGGAGCGC
>DATLXS010000207.1:0-6516 GCA_035575675.1 Gemmatimonadales bacterium | reverse complement strand
GTTGTTTGGAGAGCTCGGCGCCGACGCCCTCGGCACGCTCATGGGCTGGCTTCCCAAGCTGACCAACGAGCGCGTGAAGGCCCTGGTGCAAAACTCGGCCGAGCGCCTCGCCCAGGCGCACGCGTCGGAAGTGCTGAAGGCGCTCGCCAGTGCCGACCCCGCCGTGCAGCTCGAGATGGTCCGGCTCGCGGGGCGTCTCAAGCTGCCGGGCGCGCCGGACGGGATGGGTCCGCTGCTCGAGCGGGGCGAGCGCGACCTGAAGCTCGCGGTGGTGGAAGCGCTGACGACGATCGGCACCCCAGGGGCGACGCGCCTGCTCGAGAAGGCCATCGATGATGTGGAGCGGGACGTGCGCATCACGGCGGTCAAGTTCCTCGGCCAGCGCGGCCATCGGAACGCATTCTCGCGGATCGAAGCCGCCGTCGTCGGGAATAAGCTGAAAGATGCGGACCTGACCGAGAAAATGACGTTCTTCGAAGCCTACGGCGCGTTGGCCGGGGAAGCGGGGATCGGCACGCTCGAGAAGCTGCTCGTGGGGAAGGGCGGCCTGCTCGCGCGGAAGGAGGATCCCGAGACCCGCGCCTGCGCGGCAATGGCGCTCGGCAAGATTCGCACGCCCGCGGCGCGCGATATCCTCCAGAAAGTCGCGCACGACAAGGAGCCGCTGGTGCGCAACGCCGTCAGCCGGGCGCTGCGCGAAGCGGGCGGAGCCGAGCGGGCATGACGGCACCAGGCGGAGGCGGGAAGCGGCCCTCGATGATGGAGACCGTCCAGACGACGGACGGTTTCCTGCGCCATGCCGGGCGGGACTTTCTCATCGTCCTCTACACGGCGTTCCGCTCGCTCAAGCTTTATCCGATCGAGAACACGCAGGTCCAGAAGGCGCTCGACGATCTCGCCGCGACGACGAAGCAGCTCCTGGACGTCGAACGCGAGCTCGAGATCCGGCTGCAGGGTGAGTTCATCTTCGTGAACTCGACGCGGCTGCGCCTGGACCTCGACAACTACGCCTCGTTCTCCCACATCCTGAACGTCCTCCAGCAATGCGGCATCGGCGCCGTCCGCCTGGACGAAGGCGTGGACCGCCGGCAGCTCCAGGTGTTCGTCTCGCTGCTGCTTGCCTATGCGGCGAAGGAAGCCAATCCCAACAAGCTGTTCGAGCTGTCGCAGAAGCTGAGCGACGGCGGCGTCTCGCACGTCAGCGTCGAGCCGCCGCTCGAGGCGGAAGAGGACGTCGAAGAGGAAGAGCGGCAGAAGGAAGCGGCCAAGCGCACCTACGCGCGATCGGTCGCCGTCACCAAGGAAGTCATCAACAGTATCCGCATGGGCCGCACCGCCAACGTGAAAAAGGTCAAGCGCGCGGTCCAGGCCATCGTCGACCAGGTGCTCAACAACGAGTCGTCCCTGGTGGGACTGACCACGCTGCGCGACTACGACGAGTACACGTTCACGCACTCCGTGAACGTCTGCATCTTCTCGGTGGCGCTGGGGCGCAAGCTCGGGCTGACGAAGCTGCAGCTCTACGATCTCGGCATGTCGGCGCTGTTCCACGACGTCGGCAAGTCGCGCGTGCCCCTGGAAGTCCTAAATAAGGAAGGGGGCTTGACCGAAGAAGAGTGGCGGATCATGCAGGCCCACCCCTGGCTCGGCGTGCTGACGCTCTTCGGCCTGCGGGGCTACGGCGAGATCCCCTACCGCGGGATGGTCGCCGCATACGAACACCATATGAAGATCGATCTGACGGGGTACCCCAAGTCGATCCGCGGCCGCACCCTGTCGATCTACTCGAAGGTCATCGCGGTCGCCGACGGGTTTGACGCGGCGACCAGCCGGCGCGTCTACCAGACCGTGCCGATCCAGCCCGACCAGGTGCTCAAGGAGATGTGGGAGAACCCGCGGCGCGGGTACGATTCGGTCGTCGTCAAAGCGTTCATCAACCTGATCGGGATCTACCCCGTCGGCACCTGCGTCATCCTCGACACCTATGAGGTGGCGCTGGTGCACAGCGCCAACCCCGACGTCGCGCATGTACACCGCCCGGTCGTACGCCTCGTCACGACCCCCGATGGGGCGCTGTTGAATCCGAGTACCGTGGTCGATCTTTCCGAGAAAGATGCAAACGGCAACTACCCGCGCACCATCGTCAAGGTCACCGACCCGGTCAAATACGGTATCAACGTCAGCGACTACTTTGTCTGAAAGCGCCCCCATCGCCTCGCGGTGGCGGGCACTCGGCAAATCCCGAGCGTTCATCCCGTACCTGACCGCCGGTTTTCCCACGCCTGCTGTTTCCCGTGACGCCCTGCGAGCGGTCGCGGCCGCCGGAGCGGACTTCATCGAGGTCGGCGTTCCGTTTTCCGACCCGCTCGCCGACGGCCCGACGGTCCAGCGCACCACCCAGACGGCCCTCGAGCAGGGCATGACCGTCCCGCGCGTGCTCGACCTGATCCGTGCCGGCGCGGTCCACGTGCCGGTCATCATTATGACGTATCTGAATCCCGTGCTCGCCTATGGCGTGGAGCGGTTCGCGACAGACGCACACGCGGCGGGAGCGGCGGGAGTTCTCCTCACCGACCTTCCCGCGGGCGCTGATCCTGAGGTGGAGCGTGCCGTGACGACGAATGGGCTCGATCTGATTCGTCTGGTCGCGCCCACCACCGATGACGGACGACTGAAAACCGCGCTGAGCGGAGCCACAGGGTTCATCTACCTGATCTCGCGCCTCGGTGTGACCGGGGCACGGACCGACGCGCCACGCGATCTCGATGCGCAGGTGCAGCGCGTCAGGGCGGCAAGCGCGAGCCGGCTCCCGGTGGCCGTCGGCTTTGGCATCAGCACGCCGGCGCAGGCCGCGGCGGCGGCGCGCTCGGCGGATGGCGTCGTGGTCGGAAGCGCCCTCATGGACGCGCTCGCAGCAGGCGGGGTTCCGAGGCTCGAACAGCTGACCCGCGAGCTGGCCGCGGCGGTCCACGCATGAAAGTCTCACGCTTCGTCGTACTCTACAGTCAGGGGCTGGCCTGGGTGGGCGGTGCCCTGCTGGTCGCAGTGCTCGCCGTCGACCGGCGGTGGCTGGGACAGATCCCCGAACTCGCGGTGCTGTTGGGCAGCGCGGTCGCGTTACGTGGCCTGTCCGTCCCCCTCAGTAAGTACTCGTACCTGACCCAGACCGCCCTCGTGGGGCTGGCGGGGAGTCTGCTCGTCGGCGTCCCGGCGACGGCGCTCGCCATCTCCGGCGCGACCGTCGTCACCGATTCGCTGTGGCAACGGAAGCCGCTGCGGGTGGCGTGGATCAATCTGGGTCGCGAAGTCATCACCCTCGTGGGGGCGTTTGGCATCTACGCGGCGGGGCTGCACTGGCTCGACATGCCGAACGGCGCGCCCGTTCTGAGTATCGAGCTCCTGCCGGTCCTCGCGGGCTATGCCCTGGCGTACTTCGTGTTCGGCCGGCTGCTCTTCTACCTCACGCTCATCATCCGCGCGAAGCTGGAGCCGGTGGAGCGTCTGATGATCGTGCGGTACGAGGTGATCGCGTATGCCGCGACGCTGCTCGCGGCGACGATCTTCGTCGGCGCGGTCGTCGCGTGGTCGTTCGGCGCCTGGATCCTCGTCGGGCTGGTCCTCGCCTTCCTTGGCCTGCTCCTCAAGCAAATGATCGAAGAAGCGATCTCGGCCGAGGAGTTGAACAAGATCCACGCGATGGAGGCGGTCATCACGGCGAACATCAGTCTCGAGGATTCCTTCCAGCGGATCGAGCGGCTGGCGAATCGCCTCGTTGACTGGGGTGACTTCCGGATCTACCGGCTGCACGACGGTGCGATGTCGCTGGTCCATCGCTCGGAGCGGGGCCGCGACGGGCGGGGAGAGCCGTCCGAGGATACCGCCGCCCTGCGCCAGGCCGTGGCGGCGAGCGGCGAAACGGTCGTGATCGACGACTTGACGCGCGACAAGCGGGTCGCGGACGCGCCGCTCGTAGTCCAGAGCCTCGTGATCGTGCCGCTCAAATTCGGGGATCAGGTGATCGGCACCCTGGAGCTCGAGCATCACAAGAAACACTGCTACCGGCGCCAGGACATCCTCACCATCACGACGTTCGCGAGCCAGCTGGCGACGGCCGTCCACATCACCGACCTGCGCCGCCCGCTCGTCGAGACTGTGGAACGGATGACGCGCCAGCTCGCCAGCATCGCCCAGACGGCCGAAACGTTGAAAGGCGCGGCGGCGGCCGTGGCGCAGTCCACCGGCGTGATCCGCGAAGGCGTACGGCGAGAAGAGGGCGAGGTCTCGGGGGGGCTCGAAGCCACCGAAAGCCTCGCGCAGGTCTCGCGCCGCGTGTCGGACGACGGCGCGGGTGCGGCCCGCGCCTCGACCGCGGCGAGCGACGTCGCCAGCCGCAATCGCACGCAGATCCGGGAGGCGATCGAGCGGCTCGTCGCCCTGAAAATCTTCGTGGGCGAAAGCTCGATCAAGGTCCAGCAGCTCGGGCAGATGAGCCGCCGCATCACCGGGTTCATCGCGTCGATCCGCGAGCTGGCCGACATGACGAATTTGCTGTCGTTGAATGCCGCGATCGAAGCGGCGCGCGCCGGAAAGCACGGCAAGGGGTTCGCGGTGGTCGCCGACGAGGTGCGGCGCCTCGCCGAGCAGAGCGCGACGGCCGCGGCAGAGGCGGGGGACCTGGTCCAGGACATCCACACGCAGGTGGGCGAAGTCGTCGAGCAGATGCGCCGCGGCCAGGTGAACGTCGGGGACGTGGAGGAGCTGTCCGCCGCGGCGCTCGAAGCGCTCGACGCGATTGTGGCGGCGACGGCGGAGGCGACCGCCCATGCGGGGCGGATCACGGCGGCGGCCGGAGAACAGAATCAGGCGTTCGCGCGGCTGCGCGAGCGCATCAATGCGGTCGCCAGCATCGCGGGGCAGAACCGCATCGAGGCCGACGACGTCGCCACCCGCGCCATCCAGGCGGCCGAGGGACTCACCGATCTCGAGCGCGCGACCCGCGACCTGGAGCAGGTGGCCACCATGCTGCGCGACTTGACCCGCGGGTTCGCCAACGTCAACTGAGCGGGTCTTTGTGGCGCTCGGCTCGAATGTAGGCGATCGCGCGGCGCATCTGGCGTACGCCCGGACACGCCTGGGGGCATTGCCCGGCACCCGGCTCGTGGCGGAGTCGCGGGTCGAGGAGACGGCGCCGGTCGGCCCGGTTGCGCAGCCGCCGTATTTGAACCAAATGGTTCTACTCGAGACCGCGCTCACGCCGGCGGAGCTCCTGGCGCACTGCCTGGCGATCGAGGCGGAGCGGGGGAGAGCGCGGCGCGAGCGGTGGGGACCGCGGACGCTCGACCTCGATATCGTGCGCTTCGGCGCCCAGGCGGTGCAGAGTCAGCACCTGACGATTCCGCATCCGGAGCTCAAAACCCGAGATTTCTGGCAGCGCGAAATCGCTGAGCTGGAAGGGGAACATGTCTAGCATCACGACGCGGACCTTGCTCGAGATGAAAGAAAAGGGCGAGCGCATTGTCGCGCTGACGTGCTACGATGCCCTGTTCGCGCGCCTGCTCGATGCCAGCGGCGTCGACATCCTGCTGGTCGGTGACTCGCTCAACCAGGTGCTCGCCGGCGCGCCATCCACCCTCTCGGCGACGCTCGATCAGATGATCTATCACACGCGCATCGTGCGCCGCGGGGCCGAGCGCGCCATGGTGGTGTGCGACATGCCGTTCCTGAGTTATCAGGTCTCGCCCGAGGACGCGCTCCGGAACTGCGGCCGCGCCATGAAGGACACGAACTGCGACGCGGTAAAGATCGAGGGCGGCCAGCCGATGGCCGCGACGGTGCGCCGGCTCGTGGAGGTCGGCATCCCGGTGATGGGACACCTCGGCCTCACGCCGCAGTCGGTGCACGCGCTGGGCGGTTACCGCGTGCAGGGCCGCGAAGACGCGGCGGCGGCGCGGCTGAAAGCCGACGCGGCGGCGCTGCAGGACGCCGGCGTCTTCGCGGTCGTGCTCGAGCTCCTGCCCGCGCCGCTCGCGTCGCAAATCACGAAGTCATTGTCGATTCCGACGATCGGCATCGGCGCGGGTCCCGCGTGCGACGGCCAGGTGCTCGTGCTGCACGACATGCTGGGCTTGAACGATCAATTCTCGGCTAAATTCGTGAAGAAGTACGCCGCACTGGCGGAGGATGTGCGCGAAGCCGCCCGCGTATTCGCGGCCGAGGTGCGCGAGGGCCGCTACCCGGGGCCAGAGCACTCCTTCGGGAAATGATCAATGATCAATGACCAACGATCATTGAAAATTGATCATTGATTATTGATTATTGATCATTCTGACCGGAGGGGAGCCGTGTCCAAGACGGAAGACGAAAAGCTTGCAAAGCTGATCAAGAAGAACATGGCCAAGGCCGCGAAGGCCAAACCCAAAGCGCGCAAGCGCTATGACCCGACGCTCCCGCCCGACAGTTCGGACGACGACATCGAGCGTCGCGACTTCTTTTCGGAGATGAAGAAGCGCGAGTTCT
>DATLXS010000206.1:0-28646 GCA_035575675.1 Gemmatimonadales bacterium | reverse complement strand
GTGGCGAGCGCCGTATCGACGTCGGGAGCCTGCTCGTAGCGTTGCCGGTCGAATGCGCGGAAATACGCGGACCAGTCATGCACGCCGTGAA
This sequence comes from Gemmatimonadales bacterium, assembly GCA_035575675.1. GTDB lineage: Bacteria > Gemmatimonadota > Gemmatimonadetes > Gemmatimonadales > GWC2-71-9 > 20CM-2-65-7. The sequence continues at coordinate 28,555 of DATLXS010000206.1, read as the reverse complement.
TATCGACGCCCGCCGCAAACACATCGGAATTCCGCGCCAGCGCCAGGGCGGTGAGGTAACCGCCGTAGGAGCCGCCATAAATGCCGATGCGGGCCGCGTCGACGCGGGGGAGCGACCGCAGATACGCGGCGCCCGCCTGCACGTCGCGATACTCGGCCGCGCCGCGCGCGCCCGAGTTGGGTGGCTGATGGAAATCGTATCCGTAGCCGATGCCAAGCCGGTAATTCACCGACAGCACGATGAATCCGCGGCTCGCCAGATACTGATTGAGCGCGTAGGCGTTGGAGTAATAGTCCGAGTAGTGCCATCCCAGCAGCATCTGGCGCGGCGGACCACCGTGTACGAACACGATCGCGGGCTTCCGGTTTCCGCCTCCAACCCCCGGCGCCTCGAACAATTGACCGTGAATGGTCAGCCCATCGGCGGACCGGAATACGACCTGGCGTGGAGTGACGAGGCCGGCCGGGAAGTCCGCAGGGATGTGGTCCGCGGCGATCGTCCGCACGGCCGCGCGAGGCGACGCGAAGCCAATCGTCGCGGGCAGCGGCGGCCGCTGTGGCGTAGCGCTGATGCAAACGAGTGTGGCGCCATCGCCGGTGATGGTGGGACTCCATTCCAATCCGCTGCCCGGCGTCATGACTTCCGGCGCGGCGCGGTCCACCGGCACGCGCACGACATGGCGGCGGTCCACATCGAGAGAGTCCCCCATGTTGCCCGCAAACACGAGCCAGCGACCGTCGCCGCTGAGCGTGATGTGCTCGGCCATGTAGCGGCCAGGCGAGAGGAGCAGGGCCGTGCCCCCGGATGCTGGAATCGAGTAGAGATGCGGCCAGCCATCGTGATAAGAAAGGAAGACGATGCGGTCGGAGGCGGCCCAGGCGAGGTTCGTGCCACCATCGGTCGTTGGTACGGAGCCGGTGAGCGTCTCGGGCGACTTCCACAGTCGCTGAGCTGCGCCCGTCACGACGTCGGCCGTCCAGATCTCCCACGGATTTGGCTGCGGTGGCAGCAGCGAGTCCGGCGCGCCGCCCACACCGGGCACCCGCACGAAGGCGATGCGTCGTCCGTCGGGAGACCACCGCGGCGAGCGGTCACGGGCGAACGCCGGCGCAAGCCAGGTGATCGCCGTCGTGTCGTTCGTATAGACGCCGATCAGAGAGTGATCGCCGCGGTACGCGACGAACGCGAGGCGGGACCCGTCCGGCGACCAGCGCTGCTCGCCAACCTCGCCACGCGCGGTGAACAACTGCTTGGCCGCCGCCGAGCCGTCGATCGGCGCGGTCCAGATCTGGCCGCCTTTGACGAAGGCGACGACGTCGCCGCGGGGCGACACCACCGGCTCATCGCCGTCGCCGATCGACTTCGGGTCGCCGCCGCTCCACGGAACGCTGAAGATCTGCACCTTCGGCGCCGTGGGGTTCGAGCCGGCGTTCACCGGAAGCCCATCGTCCCAGTTCGAGCCGTGATCACCGCCGCGCACGTAGACGATCCACTGACCGTTCGCCGACACCGCGACGCTGCTCAGCTCCTGCCCGTCATCGCGGTCGTAATGCGTGAGCGCTCGCGCGGAGAACGCCGGACCTTCGGCGACGAAGATGTTACGCCGCCCTTGCTCGTTGAACGCCCAGGCGACGCGGGCGCCAGTGGCGGCGGCGGTGAGCTCGGTGGGGAATGGGTAGGACCGCACCTGGGCCAGCGTAAATGGGGCGGCCCGCGAGGCCTGAGCAGCCGCGGCGGACGCGAGAATACTGAGGGCGGCTACCGTTGCGACGAATACCCTGCGCATAGAGTCTCCTATTCGACTTGGAGCACTGCGAGAAACGCCTCCTGCGGTATCTCGACCGTTCCGACCTGCTTCATCCGTTTCTTTCCTTCTTTCTGCTTTTCGAGCAGCTTCCGCTTGCGTGTCACGTCGCCGCCGTAACACTTCGCGGTGACGTTCTTGCGGAGCGGCCGGATCGACTCCCGCGCGATCACTTTGGTTCCGATCGCCGCCTGGATCACCACCTCGAACAACTGGCGCGGGATCAGCTCCTTCAGCTTCTCCGCGATCTTGCGGCCCCATTCGTAGGCCTTGTCCTTGTGGATGATGACGCTGAACGCGTCGACCGCCTCCCCATTGAGCAGCATGTCGAGTTTCACCAGGTCGCCCGGCCGATACGCCAGAAACTCGTAGTCGAGCGAGGCGTAGCCCCGCGAGATCGTCTTCAATTTGTCGTAAAAGTCGAGGATGATCTCCGCCAGCGGGAACTCCCAGTCGAACTCGACGCGCGTCGGATCGAGATACTGCATGCCGCCATACACGCCGCGCCGCTCCTGCCCCAGGTTCATGATGCCGCCGATGTAGTCGGACGGCGCGAAAATCCGGGCCTTCACATACGGCTCTTCGATGCGATCGACTTCTGACCCATGCGGTAACAGGCTCGGATTCTCCACCAGCTCCATGCTCGCATCGGTCTTGTACACGTGATACTCGACGTTGGGAACCGTGCTGATCAGGTCGAGATCGAACTCGCGCTCCAGCCGCTCGCGCACGATCTCCATATGTAGCAGGCCGAGGAAGCCGCACCGGAAGCCGAACCCCAGCGCGACCGAGGTCTCGGGCTCGTAGTGCAGCGAGGCGTCGTTCAGCTGCAGCTTGGCGAGCGCGTCGCGCAGCTCTTCGTACTGCTCGGCGTTGGTGGGGTAGAGTCCCGCGAACACCATCGACTGGATGTCCCGGTAGCCGGGCAGCAGCTCCACGTCGCGATGCTCGGCGTCGAGTATGGTGTCCCCGGGCCGCGTCTCCTGCACCCCGCGCACGTTCGCGACGACGTAGCCGACTTCGCCCGCCTCGAGCTGCTCCGCCGGCTTGTGTCCCAGCTGGAGGTAGCCGACTTCGTCGACCTCGTAGACGTCGTCCCGGTGGGCGCCGAACGCCACCTTCATGCCCGGCCTGAGCACGCCGTCCACGACGCGAATCGAGGGAATCGCGCCGCGGTACCGATCGTAGTAGGAGTCAAAAATCAGGGCGCGCAGCGGGGCCTCGTGATTGCCTTGGGGTGGCGGGACCCGGGCAACCACCGCCTCGAGCAGCTCGGGGACGCCTCGTCCTTCTTTCGCGGATATCCGCAGGATCTCCTCAGGCTTGGTGCCGATCAGGTCGTGGATCTCCTGAGCCCGCTTGTCCGGCTCCGCGCCGGGGAGATCGATTTTGTTGAGCACGGGTATGATTTCCAGCCCGGCATCCATCGCAAGCAGCAGGTTGGACAGGGTTTGGGCCTGTATCCCCTGCGATGCATCCACGACCAGAATGGCGCCTTCACAGGCAACCAATGACCGCGACACCTCGTACGTGAAATCGACGTGTCCGGGCGTATCGATGAGGTTGAGCTCGTACAACTGGCCGCTTTTGGCGTGATAGCTCATGCGCACCGCGTTCAGCTTGATGGTGATGCCGCGCTCGCGCTCCAGGTCCATCGTGTCGAGCACCTGCTCGCGCATCAGCCGCTTGTCCAGCGTCCCGGTCAGCTCGATGAGCCGGTCGGCGAGGGTCGATTTCCCATGATCGATATGGGCCACGATGCAGAAATTGCGGATGTGATCCTGTCGCATGCGGCGCTAAATATAGTCATCGGTTGTCGGTGATCGGTCATCAGGCCTGACGACCGATGACCGATGACCCTATCTTTCGAGACGCTATCCTGCATGCCACCAATCACCGGCTGGTTTGACCCTTCGCAGAAAGGCGGCGCGCTCCGGCTCGCCGCCAACAGTTATCTCCCGGCGAAAGGCGATCCGCCCGTTCGCCTGCCGGGTCTGCGCCGCGGGGACCTGATCGTCCTCGACAATGGGCGCGTGACGACGGTGAACGGTGAGCCGGCTGGCCAGCTCGACGGGCGGCCCGATTTCGCGAATCTGGGCGCCGTCCATCCGAACCGTCCGCTCACGCTCGAGACGCCCAACGCATCGAGTCCCCGCACCGCCGAGACGCAGCGCGTCGTAGATCTCATCTGCCCCTTCGGCTTCGGCCAGCGGGCGCTCATCGTCTCGCCGCCCAAGGCCGGCAAGACCATGATGCTCCAGGCGATCGCCGAGTCCGTGGCCGAGAATCATCCCAAGGCAATCCTGCTGATCCTGCTCGTCGACGAGCGCCCGGAGGAAGTCAGCGAGATGATCGACTGGGCGCGGGGGGAAGTGATCGCGTCGAGCTTCGACCTTCCGCATGAGCGGCACGTGGCCGCCGCTGACATGGTGTTCGAGCACGCCCGCCGGCAAGTCGAGTTGGGACGCGACGTCGTCATCGTGCTCGATTCCCTCACCCGCCTCGCGCGTTCGCACAACACAACGGGGCGGGGGACCGGCCGGACGATGTCGGGAGGGCTCGACGCCAATGCGCTCGCGAAGCCCAAAGGGCTGTTCGGCGCGGCGCGCGCCGTGCCCCCGAAAGATGGGGGCGGCTCGCTCACCGTGATCGCCACCGCCCTCGTCGAAACCGAGAGCAAGATGGACGACATCATCTTCGAGGAGTTCAAGGGTACCGGCAACGCCGAGCTGCGGCTCACGCGTGCGCTGGCGGACCGGCGCATCTTTCCGGCGGTGGACATCGCCGCGAGCGGTACACGCCGCGAAGAGCTGCTCGCGGATGCCAAGACGGTCGAGGCGAAACAAAAGCTCCGGCGGGCCTTGGTGGACCTCCCGCCGGAGCAAGCCATGCAATCGCTACTGCAGCAGATGAAGCGCGCTAAGACGAACGGTGAGCTGTTGAGCGCCCTTTAGTGCTCTCCCGCCGCACTGCGATGACCTTGCCGGTGTTGGCATTCACGAGCACATCCGTCAATCCTGTCCGGCCGGTGCGCTGCACCTTGAAGGTGTAGACGAGACGAGTCTTGCCGCTTTTCGCGAGCGCAACGCCCTCTACCGTACCGGCGACGCGCTTCAGCGCGACGGCACGGGCCGAGTCCTCACTGATCTTTGCCTTGCCAACGAGACTGTCGGGAACGTTGCGCTCCTGAGCGGCGAGATTTCCAGCGGCGCACAACGCCGCGACGACGGTCAGGGTGGTGAGCAGGCGCATAGGTTGGGCTCCTGAGAAAGTGTGAGTGTCGATTCTTGAGACCACACGACTCCCAGACCGGTCACCGCAGCCGGTAGTCCCCTCCCCGAATCGCGACCAGCAGCGTAGGCACCGCGAACAGGGTGATCGGCGTGGAGAGGACTAATCCGCCGATGACCGCCAGCGCGAGCGGACGCTGCAGCTCGCTCCCCGCGCCGATGCCCAGCGCCAGTGGCAGCAAGCCGAACAGCGTACACAACGTCGTCATCAGGATGGGACGGAGCCGCACGCGTGCCGCTTCGCGTATGGCCACATCCAGCGTCACGCCCTCATCGCCCATGCGCAACCGCGTGAAGTCGAGCAGGATGATGCCGTTCTTGACGATGAGTCCCACCAGGAGAATCAGCCCCATGAACGACGCGACGTTCAGCGCGGTGCCCGTGATGAGCAGCAGCGCCAGCGCGCCCACGAACGACACCGGCGCCACCAGCAGCACCACGAGCGGCTCGACGAACGACTCGAACTGGACGACCATCACCGCACACACACTCACCGCGGCGATGAACAGGACGAGCAGCAACGCCCGAAAGGCATCCTGCTGGCTCTCGTACTGGCCCCCGAGGGCAAGGCGAATCCCCGGCGGCGGTGGCTCCGCCGCGAGGACGCGCCTGACATCACTCATGACGCCGCCGAGCGAGCGTCCACTGACGTCGGCGGTGATGGCGATCATCTGCTGTTGATTCTCGCGCTCGAGACTCATGCGTGACTCGGCCGTGCTGAACGACGCCAGGCTGCCCAGCGGGGTCGCGCCCGCGATCGGCAAGGCGCGCAGCCGCAGTGGGTCGAATCGGATGGAATCGGGCGCCCGCACGCGCACCGCGACCGGCCGGTCCTCGCTCCGGACTTCTCCGGCGCGCGTGCCCAACAACGCGGCGCTGACGACATCGCCGATATCCTGCGGCGTGAGCCCGACGCGGCCCGCTTCAGCCTGGTTCACCCGCATCAAGAGCTCGGGTGAGGGCTCGCTGACGCCGTTGTAGAGGTCCTCGAGCCCGGCGACGCTGTCGAGCGCCGGCTCCAGGCGCCGCGCGTAGGCCTCGAGGGAGTCCAGCCGCTCGCCGAACAGTTTGATCTCGACCGGCTTGGGGTTGCCTGCGAGGTCGTTGACCACGTCGGAAAGAATCTGCACGAACTCGATTCGGAGGCGGGGGACCGCCGCGTTCACCTCGTCCCGCACGTCGTCCATCACTGCGAAGATGTCGCGTGACCGCTGATTGGACGGCTTGAGCCGGGCAACGAGGTCTCCCGTGTTCTGCGCTGTGGCAAACAGTCCCAGCTCGGCGCCGGTCCGTCGCGACGTCCCCGAGATCTCGGGCGTGGCGGCCAGGATCCGCTCGACGATGCCGATCTGGCGGTTCGTCTCGGTCAGCGCCGTCCCACCCGGCGTGAAGTAGTCGAGCACAAAGGCGCCCTCGTCCATCTCCGGAAGGAAGCCGGTCTCGACGAGCTGCCAGAGCCCCAAGCCGACGACGACCAGCGCGAGCGCCGCCACCACAATGCGTCGCGTATGACGCAATACAGACGTTAGGGCGCTTTCATACCGCGGCCCCAGCGAGTCCATCGTTGCCTGCGCCCGGGCGAGCGGACCGCGCTGGGTCGGCTCTACCTCATGCGCCGTGACGAATTGCTCGGCGAGCAGGGGGATGATCGTCAGCGCAAGAACGAGGGACACCAGCACGGCTACGGTCAGCGTCGTTGCCAGGGCCGCAAAGAACTGACCCACCACGCCCTGCAGCAGCCCGAGCGGCAGAAAGACCACGACCGTCGTCAGGGTGGAGGTCGTGACGGGCCAGATGAGCTCCTGGACCGCATCCCGAATCGCCCGCGTGCGGTCGCTCGTCAGCCGCAAGTGGCGCGCGATGTTCTCCGTGATCACTACCGCGTCGTCGATGACGAGCCCGATCGCGATCGCCATCGCGCCCAGCGTCATCAAGTTGAACGTCTGCCCCAGCAGCCGCATCACGAAGACTGTGATTGCCAGCGTCAGCGGAATCGAGGTCGCGCTGATCGCCGTGATCCGGCCATGCCGCAGGAACACGAGCAGCACCAGGACGGCGAGCGCCGCGCCGATGAGCATCGCATCGCGCACTGAGCTCACCGCTTCGCGGACGAGTTGCGCCTGGTCGTACACCGGTTTGACGTGCACACCCGGCGGCAGTGTCGGGGCGACGGCGGCCATGATTCGTGCGATGCTGTCGGCAATCGCGAGCGAGTTGCCCCCCAGCTGGCGCGTGATATTGATGAGCGCCGCCGGCCGGCCGTCGCCCGCGATGATGCGCACATGGTCTTCCGTGCCGACTTGCACCGTCGCGAGATCGCGGACGTGAAGCCCGCCGTGCACCACCACATTGCCGATATCCTCGGCCGCGTGCGCTTCCTGATCAGTGACGATGAGATACTGGCGATAATCCTGCGCCACCCGCCCCACCGCCTGGACGGTGATGGCTCGGCGGATGCCGTCCGCGAGATCGGCGTAGGTCAGGCCATGCGCGGCGAGCCGGGCGGGGTCAGCGATGACTTCGATTTCCCGGACATCCGATCCCTGCACATCGACCCGCCCCACGCCCGGCACGCGCGAGATCAGCGGCTTGATGTCGTAGCGCGCAAGGTCATACAGTGTGGCCGGTTCTCCGCCTTCGAGGTTGTAGGAGAGAATCGGGAACAATGAGGGCGTGAGCTGCTCGATCTCGAGCTCGAGATCCGCCGGAAGTGAGGCTTGGATCTGGTTCACGCGGGCTCGCACCAGCTGCAGCGCGCGATCCATGTCGGTCCCGGACGCGAACGTGATGGAGATCTCGGTCGCGCCGCGAATCGTGTGGGAGCGTACGCGCGTGACGCCGGGGACGATGCTGACCGCCTCTTCCAGCGGCCGCGTTACGCTGAAGACGATCTGCCGGGCGCCAAGGGTCGAGCCCTCCGCCACGATCGTGATGCGGGAGAAGCGCAGCTCCGGGTAGATCGCGGACGGCAGGCGCAGCGCCGACCAGACCCCCGCCACGCTCAGGATGCCGACGATGAGATACACGAACCGCCGCTGCCGGCTCAGCACGTCGAACAGCATTAGGGCTGCTCGGTCCCGATCTTCGCGCTGTCGGTGACGCCGTACGCCCCGGTTGTCACGACGCGCTCGCCGGCCGCGAGACCCCGGACGATCTCGGCGCGCGCTTCCGACCGACCACCGACGACGACCGGCCGCGCATGCGCGATTCCGCCCGAGTCCACGACGTACACCCGGAAGCCCTCGCCTTCGGGGACGAGCGCCTCGATGGGCACGCTGACCGCATTGGCATGGACGCCGGTGATGATCTGTCCCGAGACCGATTCGCCGATCCGCAGCGGTCGCGTCGCGGCCGGCCGGCCCACGCTCAGGTGGGCACGCACCGCCACGGCGCGCGTCACCGAATCGACGGCGACGGCCACGCTCACCACGCGAGCGCGGCCGAGTGACTCCCTGGCGCCACCTTCGGTACCTGTCAGCGTGAGCGTGTCTCCTGTCTGGATCCGGCCGGCCTCCGCCGGCGAGACGTTAAACACCACGTCGAGTGCCGCCGGGTCGGCGACCTCGACGACTGTCTGACTGGCGTCGACCGACGCGCCGAGGATCGCCGTCATCCGCGTGACGACACCCGCCAGAGGAGCACGCAGCGTGGCGAGTTCCTGCGCCCGACGGGCGGTGACCGCGGCGGACTGTGCCGCCGCGAGGTCGGCGGCGGCCTGGTCGGCGTCTTTCTGTGGCAGAATTCCGGCCTGCGCGAGCCGCGCCGCGCGCGCGGCGTTCCGCTCGGCGCCCGCCAGGGCGGCGGCGGCACTCTGGGCTGCGGCGTCGAACGGGGCGCGCTCGAACTCAACCAGAGAATCGCCCTTCGAAACCCGTTGGCCTGGGACGACGAAAATCCGCGCGACACGCGTCGGTCCCGGAGCGGCGAGCGCCGCATAACGGCCGGGACGCGCGTTGACGGTGCCGATGACGTTCACCGCCTCTGGAAACGGCTCCAACGTGGCGACGGCGGTGCGAACGCCAGTTACGGCAGGTCCACCACTGTCGTCGGCGGTTTTGGGACTGCGGTGGCACGCGCCGATCAGTGCGAGTGTGAGCAGTGCTGATCCGGGGCGAATCACTGTTGATCGGCTCCCGTGGTGAGCCAGTGCAGCGTGCGCGCGGCGGCGTCCGCGGCGGCGAGATCATCGATGTAGCGCGCGAGAATCTCGCGCGCATTGCGCTGCGCTTCCAACACGCTGGCCAGCGCCACGGCTCCTTCCCCGTACGCCTGCAGGGACATGCCGGCGATCCGGTCGGCACTCGCCACCAGCGCTGCAGAACGGCGCACGCGCGCCCGCGCCGCGATGAGCTCTCTCTGGGCCCGCGCCACACCGGCATCCGTCTCACGACGCGTCAGGTCGAGCTCGGCGCGAGCACGATCGCGCTCTGCGATCGCCTGTGTGACGGCTCCACCGCTTCTATTGAAGAGCGGGAAGGGGAGCGAGAAGCCGATCACCGGCAGGAGCTGATTCGGATTCGCGCTGCCGGGGTCGCCCTTGTCGACGCCAAACTCGAGGCTCGGCGCAAACCGGCTGGCGCGCGCCAGCGTGAGGCTGCGCTCCGCCGATCGCAATCTCGCCGCGGCTGCCGCGATCGGCAGGAATTCGCCGGACTTGCCGCTCATCCCGGCGCTGTCGGTAGGAGCGACCAGAGAATCGGCGAGACGGATGCTCGGCGTGTCGGCGCGCAGCCCCATCTGGAGCTGCAGCAGCAGCAAGCTGGCCAGCGCGGCGAGCGAATCGTCTACCGCGACGTTTTCGAGCTGGCCCGCATTGACCGCGGCGAGACGCACGTCGAGCTCGCTGACGTCGCCGACGTCGCGCCGCAGCTGGGCAATTTTCAACAGACTGTCGGCGTCCGCGGCGGTGCGGCGGGAGAGCTGTGCGTGCATGGCCGCGGCCAGGGTCCTGGTGTAGGTCGTATCGACGTCGAACACGATCGCGGCGCGATCGAACGCGAACTGATTGCGCGCCGCCTCCCGCGCCGCCTCTGCCGCGCCGATGCGTGGTGCGCGCACCCAGGGTACATCGAGCGGCAAGTCGCCCAGCGCGTGGTAATTGGGTGGATCTTTCGTGTAACTGCCCGACACCGTGGGATTGGGGAACGCGCGTGCGGTTCGGACGGCGCCGAGCGCCGCGGTCGTATCGGCACGACCGATGGCTGCGCGTGCGCCACCCGCGAGCGCGGCAGCTACCGCATCTGCCCGAGTGAGCGCTTGCTGTGCGGCGAGCGCGGCCGGGCATGCGACGCAGAACGCCATCAATGTCCAACGCATGGTGCTGAGAAGCTAAGAAGGGAACCTTACGGCAGCCTTACAGCTGCAGGGAAGGCGATTTCGACGCGTGTGCCGGTTGGCTCGGACGCGACCGAAATCCGGGCGCCGTGCAGATCCGCGATCCAGCGCGCGATGGGCAAACCCAGTCCTGCCCCCTCCGCCTGACTGCGCGCGCGGTCGCCACGGTAGAAGCGCTCGAAGATCCGGGGCAGTTGATCGGCGGGAATACCAATTCCGGTGTCCGTGACGATCACCGAGCGTTTGCCGTCTCGGGCTGTAACATCCAACCGGACGCGTCCACCCTCCGGTGTGTACTTGATGGCGTTGTCGAGCACGATCAACACCAGCCGCTCGACGAGCCGCGCGTCACCCACGATTTGCGCCTCTTCGAACGACCCCACGGCCAGGGCCACCCCTTTCCGCTCCGCCAACATTCGCGCGGAGCCGACCGCCTGCGAGACGACGTCGTCGAGGTAGAGCGGTCCGTGAACAACCTGCCGCTCACCGGAGTCGGCGCGCGCCAGCGTGAGAAGGTCTCCCACGATTCCCCCGAGCCGTTCGGTTTCCCGCTCGATCGCCTGAAACGCGGCCGTGTCGCCCGTGGCCTCGCGCGGTTGCGACAGCGCGACCTCGGTCCGGGTCCGCAAAATCGTCACCGGGGTGCGCAGCTCGTGTGCCGCGTCGGCCATGAAACGGCGCATCTGCTCCATCGAGCGTTCAACGGGGACTGTCGACTGCCGCGCCAGCAGGAACCCGCCCAGTGTAACCATGACCAGGGCCGCGAGCGCGGCGGCACCGAAGATGCCGATCAAGCCTGCGTACTGCTCCCGAATATTGGGTCGCTGCCCGACTGCGACCGCGACATACGTGGTGCCGGAACGGCCGGTGAAGCGTTCGGCGTGCAGCCGAGACTGTTGGCCGTTGGCCATCATCACCTGCGCGTCATTGGTGCCCGTGGCCGTCGCGGCGTGCGCGGCCGCGATAATCCATGCGTCGGCCGCCCGAGGTGTGATCGGACGGCCGTTCGCGTCGAAGAGGTACAAGTCGCGATCGGGGATGTGCAGCTCCTCCACCGCGTCGGCGGCGCCGCCGGCAGCGCGCTCGGCTTCCAGGTCATGAGTCGCGTGCTCGATCGCCGCGGTCGCCGCGGCCAGGGAGACGTCGATGCGCCGGGAGACTTGCGTCCCAATCGCGACAAACAGGCCTGCACCGAGGAGCAGCAGAATGACTGCGAGCGTCGCCGCGTACCAGAGGGTGAGGCGGACGCGCAGCCGGCCGAGGGTCATCCTGCAGCACTCAAGCGGTAGCCGGCGCCGCGAACCGTGTGGATGAGCTTTGGATCGAATCCGTCGTCGATCTTGCTGCGCAGCCGGCGCACGAGGACGTCGAGGACGTTCGCGAAGGGATCGTGATTGTTGTCCCAGACGTGGGCCGTAATCGCCGACCGGTCCACGACCTGGTCCTGACGGCGCAGCAACAGCTCGAGCAGCGCGAATTCTTTTGCGGTGAGGTCGACCGGCCGGTCGGCGCGGCGCACCTGGCGCGAGCCGAGATCAACTTCGAGGTCCGCGACGCGCAGGGTGCGTGGAGTCAACGCCAGGGCGCGCCGGCGCGTCAGGGCCTGCAGTCTGGCGACCAATTCTCGGAACGCGAACGGCTTGGTGAGGTAATCATCGGCCCCGGCCGCCAGGCCGCGGACGCGATCGTCCACGGCGTCGAGCGCGGTGAGCATGAGCACCGGGACACCGACGTTCTGGCGTCGCAGTTCGGCGCAGAGATCGTAGCCGGTGCCGCCGGGCAGCCGCACGTCAAGGATCACGACATCGTAATCGCCTGCCAGCGCCTGATCGCGGCCCTCGGCGAATCCCGCGGCCAGGGTCGGATCGATGCGGTGCTCGCGGAGTCCATCACGGAGCAACCCGGCGAGCTCCGGGTCGTCCTCCACGATCAAGACTCGCATTACCGAAAGCTAGTTGTCGCTGACGATTCTCCGATAGCTCTCCGGATTCCACTTCGGGCGCTCAGCCGCGTTCGCGACGTCCACGCCGAGGTAGAAGATCAGCTTCGCGATGCGCGATTCCTTCTCCGCGTCGATCTTGTCGGGCGAATCGCCCACCTGATGGTAGTCGGCGTGCGTGCCGTTGAAGAAGAAGAGGATGGGCACGCCCTTCTTCGCGAAGTTGTAGTGGTCGGAGCGGAAGTAGAAGTTCTCGTCGGGCCAGATGTCGTCGATCGGCCGCATGTTGAGCTCCGGGTGCGCCGCGCCAACGCGGTTCAGCGTCGCGCCCAGATCGGAGTGCTCCTTCCCGATCGCGACGATCGTGTCTTTCCAGTTGCGGCCGACCATGTCGATGTTGAGATCGGCGACGATGTTGGTGATCGGTACAGCGGGATGATTGGAGAAGTATTCACTTCCCCAGAGTCCCTTCTCCTCACCGCTCACATTCAAGAAGATGATCGAGCGTTTGGGGCGAGGTTTCATGCCGGCGAGTGCTTCTGCAATCTCTACCACTGCGACCGTTCCGGAGCCGTCGTCATCGGCGCCGTTGCAGATCGAATCCGCGCCCTGTGCCCGGCAGCCCCCGCTGCCGCGCGGACCTGCGACGCCGACATGGTCCATGTGAGCGCTGAAGACGACGTATTCGCTCTTGAGCGTGGGATCGCTGCCCTCGAGAATACCGACGACGTTCGGCGCGGAGTTGTGCTCCACCACCTGGACCCGCGCGTGCACATGCAGCTGGATCCCGCTCAAAGGCTGGACGGCAAAGGTCGCTGCGGACTGCACGGCCGCGAGATCGATGCCCAGTGATGCGACAGCAGGTTGCAGTGACGTGATGCGGATGGCAAGAGGCACCGGGCCCCCAACCTGCCGGCTGGGGTCGCGCATCTGTGGCCTGGTGAAGCGCGTCACGACTTGCCCCCAGGCGGAGTCGGGGGCGCCGCTGAGCAGCACGATACCGGCGGGCTTCCAGTTAAACACCCGCTCGCGATCGGAGCCGCGCAGGCGGGGCGACGTCAGCACGAGCATCTTGCCGGCGAGCGCGGCCGTGTCGGCCGTCGCGCCAGTCAGCGGTCCCGACACGAGGACCAGGTCGCCCGCGTAATCACCGCTGGCAAACCCGTTGCCGGCGAAAACAAAGTCGGCACCGAATTTGAGCGCTGTCCCCCCTCCGGGGCCGCCGTGCACGAAGGCCGCGGAGCTTTCCGCGACGATTCTCACGCGATCGATCGCGTAGCGCTGAATGAATGTGCCGCGATCGCCGCCCGGCTCCAGCCCGAGGCGGCGGTACTCGCCGCCGATGTACTGCGCCACTTCATCGAGCTCAGGACTCGGCGTGTCACGGCCACGCATCGAGTCGTCTGCGATGATGCCGATCCGTCGGCGAATGTCGTCGGGAGAGATTGTTTGCGCGGCGCGCTGGACGGGAGCCTGCGCTTGCAGGAGAATCAAAAGAGCGAGCAAGAAGCCTCGACCAAAGAGAAGGGGAAGGAAAGCTAACGCGCCCGACCGTGAGGAACTACGATCGGGCGCGTCAGGTTTCAGTCTGAACGTCTACGGCTTGCGACGCCGCACCTCGGGCTCATCGCGCGGTTTGGGCGACTCGCGCGGGGGGTCCCGCCGCGGCTCCGCGCGTGGGGGTGGGGGAGCGGGCGGCGGTTGGCTGCGCGGTTCGTTGCGCGGCTCGACACGCCGCGGCTCGCTGCGCGGTTCATTGCGCGGCTCGTTCCGTGGCTCCACCCGGCGAGGCTCGTCACGGCGTGGCTCGTCACGGCGTGGCTCGACTTGGCGCGGCTCCTCGCGGCGGGGTGCGATGATTCGTGGCTCGTCGCGTCGGGGTTCGACCTTGGGCTGGTCGGCCGGCGGGAGGACCATCGGACGATCCGCCGGACGATTATCGGCCGGACGATCGGGCCGGTCACGACGGCCCTGGCCGCGATCGTCGTTCCCGTTGTTGCCACGACCATTGCCGTTATTCCCACGATCGTTGCCACGACCATGGCCATTATTCCCACGATCGTTGCCGGTGCCGCGGTCATCGCCCGGCCGATCGTGACGATCCCGCACGTTGGGGGGCGGAATGATGCCGAGCCCACCGAGATCGCGGCCCGTTACACCACGACGTCCGTTGTCGTTCACCGGCCGCTCGCGCTCGCGCGAAACGAAGCCTTCGCGGCTGGGGCGGTCGTTGCCCCAATCCTTAAAAATGAAGCGAGGCTGCGGACGGAATGGCCGCACGAACACCACGCGCGTGCCGCCATAGTACCGGTATGGATAGTACCAGGGGTCGTCATACACGAACATGCGGAAACGAACGCACGAGTAGTAGTACGGATCCCAGTATGAATAGCTCACGTAGGTGTGGCAGTCATAGCAAAGAAAGCGCGGATAGTCGTAGTGCTGTCCGACGTTGTAGGAGATGACGTCGTAGTCCCAGTCGGCGTAGCCCTCAGGCACGATGCGCTGCGCCAGATCGGTCATCGCGACGTACGGGTCACCCTTCACCCGGCCGTCGGCGATCACGCGATAATCCCAGTGATCCCCGCTCTCGATCTCATGATAGACGAAAGGGTCCGCCGACGTCACGGCGAAGAGGTAGCCGACGCCGGGGTAGTCGTCGATCGTAAATGCATCGCTGCCCAATGCGCGGCCATCGACCTCGAGATCCCGCCCACCGCGCGCGAAGTTGTCTTCCCACGGATCGCGCGGGAACAGCACGCGAACACGACCGTCCGTATCAACACGGAAGATCGTGACATAGGCGTCTTGATCGATTCGGAAATACAACCGGACGCGTTCGCCGCGGGTATAAACGGCGGCGTCGCCTCGGTTCGTCCACAACTCGATCTTGGGGCGGGACAGATTGTGGTCCTGCACCGGAGCAGTGGACACGAGTGCCAAGCTGAGCAGCGCGATGTTTGTGAACATGGTGCCTCCCGCCCAGGCTAAGGCAGAGACTGTGCCAGCGGCATGATACAGCTAAATTATATTGATATAATGACTTGGCAGCGACGCCCTTCACCCCGGCTGTCCTATCGCAAGGACATTCCTTGGCTCAGCGCTTAGACCTGCTCGATCCCGCGGAAGTCGCCCGACTGGGTGGAATCGAGATTGTGGCGGAGGGCGTCGTCGAGGGGTTCCTGGCGGGGGTGCACCGCTCGCCGTTCCGTGGGTTCTCGGTCGAGTTCACCGAGCATCGCGCCTATCAGGCGGGCGATGAGCTGCGCTATCTGGACTGGCGGATCCTCGGTCGCTCGGATCGGCTGTTCGTCAAGCAATTCGAAGAAGAAACGAACCTGCGTGCGATGATTCTCGTCGACGCCAGCCGGTCCATGGCGTGGCAGGGCGCGCCGGAGCGACTTACCAAGCGGGCCTATGCCGATCGCCTTGCCGCGGCAGTTGCGCTCATTCTACTGCGGCAACGAGACGCGACCGGACTCGTCACGTTCGACGAACAGGTGCGTCAGGTGATTCCGGCGCGCGTGAAGGCGGGGCAATGGACGCGGATCGTGCGCGGCCTCCTCGACACGCCGGACGGTGAGGGGACGGCGGCGCACGCTGCGCTGCAGCGCTTGACTGCACTGCTCACGCGTCGCGGCCTGGTTATGCTGCTCTCGGATTTGTTGTTCGATCGCGACCTTGCCCTGGCGGCGTTGCGCTATCTCCGGCATCGGGGCCACCAGGTGGTCGTCTTTCATCTCATGGACCCGGCTGAAGTAGAGCTCAGTGGCCCGCCCGAAGTGCGTTTCCGCGATCCCGAATCGGCCGTCAGCGTGGTGGTTCGGCCCCGCGAGCTGGCGCGTGCCTACGCCGACACGGTGCGTCGCGAGATCGCGGCCTGGCGCAGGGCCTGCCGCCGCCACGGCATCGGATACCATCACGTACAAACCAACATGCCGTTCGGCCTCGCGCTGCGCTTGTTGACGTGAGCTTCATACATCCGTTGGCGCTCGTGGGACTCGCGGCCGCCGCGATCCCGGCGCTGCTCCATCTGTTGCAGCGACGCGTTCCCCCGGAGATCGACTTCCCACCGGTGCGATATCTGAGTACGGCCGAGCGTGAGAGCGCGCGACGGTTGAAACTGCGTCATCTGCTTCTCCTCATTCTGCGGATCGCGCTGATCGTGGCCATCGTGCTCGCGGCGGCGCGTCCGCTCGTGCCGTTGCAGGGGGGCGGCGCACATCAACCAACCGCGGTCGTCATCATTCTCGACAATTCGCCCTCTTCGGGAGCCGTGGTCGACGGCGGTCTGGTGCTCGACCGGCTGCGCGTCGCGGCGCTCTCGGCGGTGGGGCGCACGACGTCCGCCGACCGCGTGTGGCTGATGCTATGTGACGGCGTGCTCCGCGGCGGGAGTCGCGAAGCGCTGCGCGCCACGATGGACAGTACGCATACCGGTTGGCAGCGCCTTGATCTCGTGCAAGCGGTCGACCGGGCGGCGCGAATGGTCAACGCGCAGCCACTGTCGGGCCGCGAAGTTCACCTGTTCAGCGATCTGCAACGCACTGCCTTGTCGTCCGGTCACGCCGACGTGCCGAATGGTGTGCGCGTGCTCGCGCTTGCGCCGGGACGTGCGGTCGCCAACCGCGGGATCGCGGCGGTCTCGGTGTCGGAAGGCGCGGCGATCATCGAGCTCGGCAGTTGGTCAGCCGGCAACGGAGGAGTACCGCAACCCGTACCCGTCACTATTCGACTCGGCGGGGAGCGTCGTGATCGCGGAGGGGTCACGGCCCGTGGGTTGGCGACACCCGGCAGCGATCGCGCGGGCGTGGTGCCGCGGTCCGTCGTTACCATCCCCCTCCCCGCACAATCGCTGACACCGGGATGGTGGGTGGGCGAGGCGGTGTTGGAGCCGGACGAACTGCGCGCCGATGATCGCCGGCCCTTCGCCTGGCGTGTGGCCCCGCCGGCCCGCGTTACGGCGACAGCCACGGCGGGTTCGTTCGTCGCGGCCGCGCTCGGGGTGCTGCAGGAGGGGCGGCGTGTGAGAGACGGCCGCGATGTCGTCATCACGGGAGGTGAGGCGCCGACCGGTTTGCACACCATTGTGCAGCCACCGGCGGATCCCGCCCTGGTCGGGCAAGCGAATCGCGCCCTCGCCGCGCGCGGCGTGCCTTGGCGCTGGACCCGGCTCGGCACACCGGGCGTCCTTGCCGCGCCTGACCTGGCCGTTCTCACCGGGGTGTCGGTGGCGCGGCGATACCGCATTGAGGGAGCCGGGGCCAGCGAGCCGGGGGGAGGGAGGGGAGCCGACGGCGTGCTGGCAACGGTGAACGGTGAGCCATGGCTCGTGCGCTCGGGCGATGTCGTCCTGCTGGGCAGTCGGCTCGACACCGCGTGGACGGCGCTGCCGGCGGCGCCGGGCTTCGTGCCGTTTGTCGACGCGTTAGTCAACCGCATCGTGATCGGCGAAGTCGCGGTGGCCTCGGCGGAAGGCGCGCCGCGCGTCGAATTCCGCACCCGCGGCGCCGACACGATTGGCGCAACCGTGTTCGGCCCCGACGCCCGCGAATCCGACCTCACGCCCGCCACACCGGCGCTCGCGATCTCCGCGTTGGGCGGCAAGGACCGTGTCGAAGTGCTCAGCGCTGACCGGCTCTCCGGCGAGCGATTCTCGGGGACGCGCCGCGCCGACTTCAGCGCCTTGCTGCTCGTGCTGGCCTTGGTGCTGGCCGCGACCGAGATGAGAGTCGCGACCCGAACCCACTGATGCCGCTCGACTTCCTACTCAAGAAGTTCCACGACCTTCCCGCCACGCGCTCGCTGATCGAGCGGTTGCCTTCTCCCGGCAATCGCGTCGGCGTGGGAGGCCTTCCGGGGTCGAGCGCCGCGGTGCTGCTGGCTACGCTCGCTCGCGAGCTGCCGCAACGCGTCTTCATGATCATCGCCCCCACGCCGGCCGACGCGGAGCGATGGCTCGCGGACCTGCAGACATTGCTTGGGACAGAGAGCAGTGCGCTGTATCCGCAGCGCGAGTCTTTGGGTGCCGAGGAGCCGCACTACGAGCTGGCCGGCGAGCGCATCGAAACACTCGCAGCACTGATGCGGGGCGCGGTGCGCGTCCTGATCACGACGGCGCGCGCGGCCGCCGAGCGGACAGCCGTCCCCGCGGCGCTGGAGCACGCGCGGCTCGTGATCGAGGTCAGTAAAGAGGAAAGCAGCCTGACCGAGACGGCGCGGCGGCTCGATGACATGGGCTACACGCGCGTTCCTACGGTCACCGAGGTTGCTCAGTACAGTGTTCGCGGCGGAATCCTCGATGTCTACGGATTCGGCATGGCGACGCCGGCCCGGATCGAGTGGTGGGGGGACGACGTCGCATCGGTGCGCAGCTTCGACCTCGACACACAACGCTCCGGCGCCGCAGTGAATCGCGTGACGGTTCTGCCGGTGCGCGCGGAGGTGCCGGGAGAACTGACGGCAGGGGCCCAACATGCGACGCGCCTACGTACGAACCTCCTCGATCTCCTCCCGACCGATACGATCGTCGTCAGCGACCAAGAAACCGCTGTCGAGCGCGAGGTCGAGCGTGCCTGGGCCGATGCGGCGCATCATCTCGAGGTGGCCCGGCGCATGGGAGAAGAACCCCCGCAGCGTGACGAGCTGCTGATCGACCCGGCGTCGTGGCGCTCGCGTTTGACCGGCCTGGCACGCCTCGCGGTTTCGGATGCGGAGACGGAACAACGCTTCCCGATCGCCCCGCCCGAGCAGGTGGACCGCGACCTGAAGCGTCTGCGGCAAATCGTCGCCGAGCCGCCGGCGACCGTGATTCTGTGCGACAACGACGGCCAGCTCGAGCGTTTGGAGGAGCTGATCGGGGCCGACCGGGCGACGCTGGCCGTCGGCGCACTCGATGGCGGATTCATTCTGCCTACGATGCGGGTCCTCACCGATCATGAGATCTTCCGCCGCGCCCGCCGGTTGCGGCGGCCGCGCCGCTATCGCAGTGCGGTCACAACCGCGGCATCGCGGCCGCTGACGCCGGGCGGCTACGTCGTTCACTTGGAGCATGGGATCGGCATATACCGCGGACTGCAGACCATCGCCCTGGGCGCGGAGGGCGCGACGCTGGAAGTCGCGGTCGTGGAGTACGAAGGCGGGGATCGACTCAACGTACCGCTGTACCGCATCGATCAACTCGAGCCATACCGAACCGCGGGCGATGGCGATGCCCCGCCACCGCGGTTACACCGCCTCGGCGCCACGACCTGGCAGCGGCAGCGCGACAAGACGCGCGCCGCGATACGGGTCATGGCGGCCGAGTTGTTGGACCTGTACGCTCGGCGCCAGCTCGCCACTGGTTATTCCTATCCGCCCGATACACCATGGCAGCGCGAGCTCGAATCCGCCTTCCTTTATGAAGACACGCCGGATCAGCGTCGTGCCTCGGACGAGGTCAAGCGCGACATGGAGCGCGCCCGTCCGATGGACCGGTTGTTGGTGGGCGACGTGGGATACGGCAAGACCGAGGTCGCCGTCCGGGCCGCCTTCAAGGCCGTGCAGGCCGGAAAACAGGTCGCCGTGCTCGTGCCCACGACCATTCTCGCGGAGCAGCATGGGCGCACGTTTCGCGAGCGCCTCGCCGACTACCCCGTGCGCATCGAGGTCCTGTCTCGGTTTCGCAGCTCCAAAGAGACCGCTCCGCTGGTCGAGCGCCTCACGGCCGGAGACGTGGACGTCGTGATCGGCACTCACCGGCTGCTGTCGTCCGACGTCGCGTTCAAGGACTTGGGGCTGTTGATCGTCGACGAGGAGCATCGCTTTGGCGTCCGGCACAAGGAGCGGCTCAAGGCGCTGAAGTTGAGCGTCGATGTCCTGACGCTCACCGCCACGCCGATCCCCCGGACGCTGCATCTCTCCCTCGCCGGTCTGCGAGACCTCACGCTACTCGAGACGGCGCCGAAGGACCGTTCGCCCGTGTTGACGTTTGTCGAGCCGTGGGACGACGCGCTGCTGGAGGAGGCCATGGCGCGCGAACTCGATCGCGGGGGGCAGGTGTACTTCGTACACAACCGCATCGAGACGATCGAGACGGTGGCGGCGCGCATTCAGGCGCTCGCGCCCCGGGCACGGCGGGCGGTCGCGCACGGGCAGATGCGCGAGACCGATCTGGAAGCCGTCATGGGACAGTTCGTGCGGGGGGAGGTCGATGTGTTGGTGTCGACGATGATCGTCGAATCCGGTCTGGACGTGCCGAACGCCAACACGATGATTGTGGACCGCGCCGACCGCCTCGGGCTCGCGCAGCTCTATCAGCTGCGTGGTCGCGTGGGGCGGAGCCATCGGCGCGCGTTCTGCTATCTGCTCGTGCCCGATCTGGTCGATGGGCAGGCGGAGGAACGTTTGCAGGTGCTCGAGCATCATACTGATTTGGGATCGGGATATCGCATCGCGCTACGCGATCTGGAGCTGCGCGGGGCCGGGAATCTGCTCGGTGGTGAGCAGTCGGGCCACGTGCAGGCCGTAGGGTTCGACATGTACTTGCGATGGCTCGAAGAAACGGTGCGAGGGCTGAAGCAGGGCGAACAGGGAGCGGGGAGCAGGCAGCAGTTCACTCCACCCGACGTCACGCTCGACGCGCCGGCGCATCTGGCCGACGAGTACGTCGGCGACGACGATGCAAAGCTCGATCTGTACCGGCGGCTGGCGCGGGCCGAGCAACCAGGTGAGATTCAAGCCGTTCGCGACGAGCTCCGTGACCGATTCGGGCCGTTGCCGGCCGCAGCTGAGCGGCTGCTGCTCGTCGCGGAGTTACGAGGGCTGGGGGCGCGGACGGGTCTGGAGACGGTCCTGATCAAGGGCGACGAAGCGCGGCTCACGTTCCGGCGCGACGCGGCGCCGCGATTGGCGGGACTCCAGGTGGCGCTCGAGGCGGTGCAGTTCGAAGCAGACGTGCGGCGCGCGGTGCCGCTCTCGCTCAGGCTCCGCCGGCTCGGCGGAGAGTCAATCGGTCCCGGTCTGGTCCGGGCGCTCACGGCGGTTCTGCGGGATCAACAGCGTACCTAAGAAAGAGGAAGCGGATGCGACGTATGCGTTTGGTGCTGTTGGCGCTGATCTCCCTGACCCTTGCCGGGTGCGCCGCCCTGCGCGACGCGTTCTCGCCCCGCGCGAACTCCGTGGCCCGCGCCAACGACCAGACTCTGACGGTGGAGCGGCTGGCCAACTGGGCCGGTCAAAGCAAGCAGGTGCCTCTCGATCCGCTCACGCTCAGCCGCGTGTCGCGCTATTGGGTCGAATACACGTTGTTCGCCGAAGCGCTGGCGTCGGGCAGGGATCTGCGGGACTCGGCGACGGTGACCGCGGCGATGTGGCCCGTCACCTCGCGGCTCAAGTGGCAGCGTTTCCACGACCGCCTGTCCGCAGGTCAGACACTCACGGCGCAGCAAACGGATTCGGCGTTTCAAGCAGGCCAATTCCGCGTGTTTCAACACATTCTGTTTCAAGTGCGCCCGCCCGCAGCAGGCTCCCCTGCAGCCGGAAATGCCGATGCGCAGAAGCACCGCCAGGCGGAGCAGCTGCTACCGCAAGCGCGGGCTGCCGGCGCGCGCTTCGCGCAGCTCGCGACGCGCTACTCGGAGGATCCCGGCTCGAAAGTGGCGGGGGGATCGCTGGGACTCTCGACGCGCGGACAGTTCGTGCCCGAATTTGACCAGGCGGCATGGGAGCTTGCGCCGGGCGCCGTCAGCGCGGTCGTGAAGACCCAGTTCGGTTACCACATCATCCGCCGTCCGCCGCTCGCCGAGGTGCGCGATTCGTTTCGGGTGCTGTTGCAGGAGCGGATCCAAGCGCACGATGATTCGATCTACGTCGACAGCCTCAACATCAAGCGAAAGATCGAGCCGGTGAGTCACGCGGCCGACTATGTGAAAGCGGCGGCGCAGGACATCGACGCCGCGCGCTCCAGCAATCGCGTCCTGGTGAAGTACCGCGGCGGATCGCTGAAAGTCCGGGACTTTGTGCGCTGGCTCGGTGCGCTCGATCCCCAGATCCTGCAGGCGCTGCCCCAGGCGAACCCCGAGCAGATCTCGCAGTTTCTCAAGTCCCTCGCGCAGCAACAGCTGATGCTCGAGCAGGCGGACTCGGCGAGGGTCACATTGACCGCTGCAGACTGGCAGCGCGTGCGCGACGAGCACGATTCCACGCTGACGATGATCCGCTCACTCCTGAACTTGAGTCCCGAGGCGCTGCGCGACTCGGCTGGGACGTCGCCGGACGCACGGGCCACCTTTGCCCTGGCGCGCGTGAACGATTACTTCGAGCGCGTGTTTCACGCCCGGGCGCGCTTCTTCCCGCTCCCCACGTTCCTGGCCGACACGCTGCTGGCGCAGGCGAGCTGGGATGTGGACGAGGCGGGAGTGCGGCGGGCCGTCGAACGGGGACAAGAGATTCGTGCCGATTCCAGCCAGACCGCCACGGCCCCGCGCATGACGCCGGCACCGGGACCCGCGCCGATCGACACGACGAAGCGCCGGACGCCGCGATGAAACCGCTGCTTGGCCTCCTGGCGGCCTTCGCCGTCACGACGGTTGCCGCGCAGCAGCCGGCGCGCTCGGAGCAACCGCTCGATCGCATCGTGGCGGTCGTGGGTACGCGGCCCGTCCTGGCATCGCAGATCGAAGAAGAGATGGTCCAGCAGCAGGCTCAGGGTCAGACGCTGCCGACCGATTCCGCCGGACTCGCCACGATGCGACGCCAGATCCTGGACAAGCTGGTCGAGCTGGAGATCCTGGTTCAGCAGGCCGAGCGCGATACCTCGATCAAGGTGACCGACCAGGAAGTGCTCGATCAGGTCGAGCAGACCTACCAGAACGTCCGCAAGCAATTCAACTCGGAGAACGAGTTCCGCGATCAGATTCGCCAGGCACGCTTCGGATCGGTGGAAGAGTGGCGTCGCTGGTTGGCCGACGAGCAGCGCCGGCAGCTCTACGCCCAGCGACTGATCGAGGCGCAGCGCCAGAAAGGCAAGTTGCGCCCGATTCCGCCGACCGATGCCCAAATGCGTGAGTTCTGGGAGCAGAACAAGGATCAGCAGCCCAAGCGTCCGGCGACGGTCTCCTTCCGCCAGATCGTGATCAGACCGGCGCCGGATTCGGCTGCGCGGATGCGCGCCCTGCAGCGTGCCGAATCGCTCGTCGTCGAGCTCCGTCACGGCGCCGATTTCGCGGCCGCGGCGAAGCGATTCTCGGGTGACAGCGCCTCGGCGGCGCAGGGCGGCGAGCTCGGGTGGTTCCGCCGCGGCGTGATGGTGAAGGAGTTCGAGGACGTCGCGTTCCATATTCGTCCGGGAGAGATCTCGCCGCCCATCGAAACGGCGTTCGGATTCCACATCATCAACGTGGAGCGCACGCAGCCGGCGGAAGTCCTGGCCCGTCACGTCCTGATCACGCCGGAGATCAGCGAGGCGCAGATCGCGATCGCCCGGCACCGGGCGGATTCGCTGCACGACGCCCTGGCTCGCGGCACGACGACATCGTTCGATTCGCTTGCGAAGCTCTACGCCGATCCGCTGGAGACCAAGCTGGCGGAAGAAACGCCACTCACGGACCTGCCGCCGGAGTATCAGAAAATCCTCTCCAGCGACACGACGACGGGGCTGAAACCGATGATCGCGCTCGGCGCCGACACGCCTCGTCGCAAGTTCGTGGTGCTCGAGGTGACGGCGCGGCATGATGCCGGCGATTTGTCATTCGACGACGTGAAGATGCGGATCCGGCAATCGCTCGCCGACCAGCTCGCGATCCGGCATTTCGTCGATCAACTGCGCCGCCAGATCTACATCGACATCAGACTTTAGTCGTGGCCTCTCCACCTCCTCGGCCGCGTCTCGCAGTTGCGGTGGGCGATCCCCGCGGGATCGGCCCGGAGGTGGTTCGCAAAGCGCTGCGGCAGCCGATCGACGCCGACGTGCGCATCGTGGGCGGCTCGGAAGACGGGGCGCCGAGCGACGTCGAAGCCGGGCGCGTGGCGGCGCAAGGCATCGAAACCGCCGCGCGGCTGGCGCTCTCGGGCGAGGTCGACGCCATCGTCACCGGGCCGGTCAATAAGTCGGCGCTGCACGCCGCGGGCTATCGGTTTCCCGGGATCACGGAATTCCTGGCGCATGTTGCCGCCGATATTCCCGTCGCGATGATGCTCACGACCGGCCGTCTCCGAGTCGTCCTCGTGACAACCCATCTCTCCCTGCGCGAGGCCATCGCGAGCGTGACGACGGAGCGCGTGATCCAGGCGGGCCGCATTGCGATCGACGCGCTCCAACGGTGGTGGGGGATCGCCACGCCACGGTTGGCGCTCTGCGCGCTCAATCCGCATGCCGGTGAAGGCGGGTTGTTCGGCGACGAGGACGACCGCTTGCTGAAGCCCGCCGCAACAGCGCTCGACGCCGCTGGGCCGCTCCCGGCGGACACGGTGTTCGTGCGCGCGCTGCGCGGTGAGTTCGATGCGGTGCTGGCTCCCTACCACGATGTCGGGATGACGGCAGTGAAGGTTTCCGGTTTCGGGACCGGGGTCAATGTGACGCTCGGCCTGCCGTTTATTCGCACGTCACCCGATCACGGAACGGCGTTCGACATCGCGGGGAAGGGAATCGCGGACGCGGGGTCGATGCGGGCATCACTGGAACTGGCGGTGCAGCTGGCTGCCGCCCGGCGGCCGAAGGCGCGCGCCTAGCTCGACGGCTCTGTGACGGTTGCCGTGGCTGGCCACACGCGCACCCGACCCACGCGGCGGCCATCCATCTCGAGAATCTCGAACGTCGCGCCCTGTAAGTTGACGCGATCGCCGACCTTCGGCAGGCGGCCCAGCCGTCCGAACAACAATCCGCCGATCGTTGTGTAGTCGCCGTCGTCGAGCTGGAGCTTTAGCACGCGGTTCACATCACCGATCTCCGCGCTGCCGGCCAGAATCGGCACGCCTCCGCCCGGACCGGTAGCCGCAGTCCCATGGGCTGACGCCGGCGCCTGATCGTATTCGTCGTAGATCGGTCCCACGATCTCTTCGAGCAGGTCTTCCATCGTCACCAGGCCGGCGGTGCCGCCGAACTCGTCGAGCACGATCGCGAGGTGCACCTTCTGGCGCTTCATGTCGGCCAGGACGTCCTCCACCTCGCGCGTGCCGGGTACGAAGAACGGGGGCCGCGCGATGTCCTGCACCGGCGCCTCGGAGCCGGCCAGCAGCCCGCGAAGAATGTCCTTGGCGTGCACGATGCCGACGACGTCGTCCAGCGACTCCCCCGTCACGGGATAGCGCGACCGCCCGGCCGCTGCGACGCGATCGGCCGCTTCGGCGAGCGAGGCTTCAGCGGGGAGCGCGACGATCTGCGTCCGCGGCGTCATGACCTCGCGCGCGTTCTTCTCGCTGAACTCGAAGACGCCCTCCAGCAAGCGCGCGTCACCGGCGCCGAGGCCGCCCGTCTTGCGGCTCTGCTGGACCAGCATCCGGATCTCCTCGGGCGAATGGACCCGGTCGAGCTCGGGGTTCGAGCTTCTGATGCCGAGGAACCGCAAGACGAGGCGGGCGCTGACGTTCAACAGGAAATTGAACGGTCGCGTGATCCACGAAAACACGATGAGCGGCGTTGCGACCCACCGGCTGGTCGCCTCGGGATAGGTGATTGCCCATGTCTTGGGCACCAGCTCCCCGAACACCACGTGCAGGAACGAGATCATGCCGACGGCCACGACGGAGGCAATGCCGCCCCGTGTCAGAAACTCGAGTCCAGCAGGCAGAGTCGCGAACCAATCGCGGAACAGATGCGCGACGGTATCCTCGGCGACGTAGCCCAGCAGGATGGAGGTCAGGGTGATGCCGAGCTGCGTCGCCGAGAGGAGGCGATAGAGCTCGCCGAGCGCCTTGCGCACGATGCGCGCTTTGCGATCGCCTCGGCGGATCATGGCCTCGATCCGCGTGCGGCGGGACGCGACGAGCGCGAATTCAGCCGCCACGAAGAAGGCGTTGGCCGCCACAAGCGCGACGATCGCCAGCAGCCGCAGACCGAGGACGTTCACGGCCTAATAGTATTAGATTTGCGGCGAGGATACATCCGTGCTCCCCGCTGAAGCCCACTGTACCTATCGCGCGCCTCTCAACGTCGAGACTCGACGGCGCCTGACGCTCGCGCTGGCGATTACGGCGGTTGTGATGGTGGTCGAGTTCATCGGTGGCTGGCTTTCGGGCTCGCTGGCGCTGCTGGCCGACGCCGCCCACATGCTCGCCGACGTGGCGGCGCTGGGACTGGCGCTGATCGCCGCGTGGATTGCGCAGCGGCCGGCCACGCCCGAACGCTCGTTCGGGTTCATGCGCCTGGAGATCCTCGCCGCACTCGTCAACGGCGCCGTGTTATTTGCGATCGCGATCGGGATCGGCGTCGAGGCTTGGCAGCGGCTGCGCGTGCCGCAGCTGGTCAATGGGGCCCTGCTCCTCGCCGTGGCGGCGGTGGGCTTTGTCGCGAATCTGGCCGCCACGGTCGTGTTGCACCGCGGGCATGAGCACTCGCTCAATCAGCGGGGCGCGTACCTGCACGTGCTTGGCGATCTGTTGGGCTCGGTTGGTGCGCTCATCGCCGGTGTCATCGTGCTGGCCTCCGGCTGGGTGATGGCCGATCCCATCATCTCGGTACTGATTGGGGGACTCGTCCTGGTGAGCGCCTGGCGGCTGGTAAAGGAAAGCAGCGATGTCCTGCTCGAGGCGGCTCCCCGGCACATCGCCCTGTCGGACGTGCATGAGCGGATCGCGTCCGTGCCCGGCGTCGAGTCGGTGCACGACCTGCACTTGTGGACGGTGACGAGCGGGGTCGTCGCCATGAGTGGTCACCTGGTGGTGAAGAATCCGACGGACAATCAGCCCGTGCTGGAGGAGGTTCAGGAGCGCATGCAGGCCCTCGGCATCAACCACGTCACGGTACAGTTGGAGAGAGAACCGACTTGTGAATAGGGGCGGTAGGCGGCGGTACCGGTCCTACCGCCCCCTACCGCCCCCTACCGCCCCTTTACCGCCCCTGAGCATCCATTTATACTGCGCCCCTCATCAAGGGGACCGTAACTCAGTGAAGATTCGCAACATCGCCATCATCGCCCACGTCGATCACGGCAAGACTACGCTGGTGGATCAGATGCTCCGCCAGGCGGGCGTGTTCCGCGCCAACCAGCAGGTGGCGGAGCGCGTTATGGATTCGAACCCGCTCGAGCGTGAGCGCGGGATTACGATCCTGGCGAAGAACACTTCGGTTCGCTGGGCAGACACGAAGATCAATATCGTGGACACGCCCGGCCACGCCGATTTCGGCGGTGAAGTCGAGCGTATTCTGCGTATGGTCGACGGCTTCCTGCTGTTGGTGGACGCCGCCGAGGGACCGATGCCCCAGACGCGGTTCGTCGCCGGCAAGGCGCTGGCATTGGGGCTCAAGCCGATCGTGCTGGTCAACAAGATCGACCGGCCCGACGCGGAGCCGATGCGCGTGCACGACGAGGTGCTGGAGCTGCTCATGGACCTCGAGGCGACGCCGGAGCAGTTCAACTGCCCTTTCCTTTATACGTCGAGTCGACTTGGCACGGCGACGCTGGAGATGGACGAGCCGGGGACCACGTTGACGCCGCTGTTCGACACTATTCTGGCAACGATTCCACCGCCGAAGGCGACGGAGGCCGGTCCGTTCCAGATGTTGATCTCGACGCTCGACTACTCGTCCTATTTGGGCCGCATCGGCATCGGGCGCATCGAGCGCGGCCAGGTCCATGTCGGTGATACGGTGGCGTTACTGGGTATCGGCGAGCCGGGTCCTGTAGGCGACGGGGCATTTGTGCAGGCCAAGATCGTGAAGCTATTCGCGTTCGAAGGTCTGGAACGGACCGAGCTGGAGACCGCCAGCGCGGGCGAGATTGTCGCCGTCGCGGGCCTCGCCGGCGTCGAAATCGGTAAGACGGTGACGGCGCCGGATCATTTGGAGCGCCTCGCCGGCATCGCGGTCGAAGAGCCGACGATCTCGGTGGATATGCTGGTCAATAATTCGCCGCTGGCGGGCCGCGAGGGCAAGTTCGTGACCGGCCGGCAGCTGCGGGAGCGGCTGTACCGGGAGCTGGAGCGCAACGTCGCGCTGCGGGTCGAGGTACAGGAAGCCTCCGCCGGCGACATCGTGGCGCTCGCGGGCCTGGT